>JAJFUQ010000262.1 GCA_021372355.1 Nocardiaceae bacterium
AATCGAATTGCAGCTTCTTGCTGACGGCGCTTGTCGAACGGAATGGTGCCGATAAGTCCTGTCTGTGTGATCTCTTCCACTGCCGTCCGGTCCTTGACGGTGTTGTCGAGGCGGTCGCGCAAGATAGCGCCACCCACTCCGAGCAGGAGACCAAGGACTGCGCCGAGCGCCAGATTCCGCTTGGTTGTTGGCAGCACTGGTTTCGTCGGCAGATCGGCGGTCTGTTCAACGACAACACGCGCGGTTGGGTCGGCGCCCTTCTTAGGGGTTTCGAGCTCCTGGACGAGATTAACAAATTCTTCGGACATGACGTTCGCGATGTCCATAGCGCGTGCTGGAATCTCGTCCCGGACGCTGACGTCGATGAGCACCGTATTGAGTGCCGCAGTCGCGGTGACCTTTTGAGCGAATTCTGTCGGAGTGAGGTCGAGGTTCATCTTGTTGATGGTTCGTTTGGCGAGCGTCTCGCCGGTGACGAGTTTGGTGTAGGACAGGACGCGCTGCTGTGAGAACTGGCCACCTTGGAGGGCTTCGTTGACAGACGAGACATCGGTTGTCGAGACAAAGAGGCGTGTAGACGCTTCGTACATCGGGGTCGATGCGAGTGAGTACGCTAAGGCTGCCAGAACTGCAATGGCGGTGGTGACCGCAATGGTGATCCATCGGGCGCGAAGTACCCGCGCGTAATCCTGCAGTTCCAAGGCAGTCAATCTCCGATTCGGTGATGCGTCGTGGAATGCGCGAGAGTTCGCGCAGGTGGAACGGATTGTAGCGGAGTGCGCGAGATGGGTGATGGGGAAAGGTTCCATCCTTCGACGGACAGTTCAGAATCGCATAGGAGAATATCCTGTTAGCTGACTTCCGTGCTGGAAATCTTTCAGGAGAATTCGGTGGCAGAGTCCGTCACTGTCAAACAATCTATATACCGGTTGTGATCGGTGCAACGAGATACCAATCAGATTGTGTCGCTTTGACGGGACAAGTATCCCGCTGGCTGTAACGAAAACCTGGCCGTAAATGGATGTAATCCACGCAACAAAGCATAAGGGCTAGGTCTGGGGGAGGTGCCGTGGCTGCAGTAGACCCCATGGTGGGCCAAGGTCGGGCGTTCAGACGCCCCATCGAGGGTGTTGTGAAGCGTGCCCCGCGTGGTGGGGACTGGCGGAAACCGTTAAGTACCTCAGTCTCAGTGACCGACGCAATTTCGATCTTCGGTGCAATTATCGCTGGCTACGTCATGCATGGGTTGGCGGCCGGTTTTACGGCGCGGGCAGCGACTCTCTCGGCGATTGTGGCGCTGGTTTGGGTTGGTTCGGTGCGCCTCCCACCAGGCTCGATACATCAGATCGTCAATGACAAGATGCGCGAGTTTCGCCGTCTCGCGACGGCGTCGTTGATGATCTTCGGTTCGCTCGCATTAGTGTCGATCGTGCTCCAGGTGGCTTATCCGCGTGACCTATTGCTGAGCACGCTGCCTGTTGGCTTCGTTGCTCTTGTGGTGACACGTCTCGTTTGGGCGAATTGCGTCGTCCGTTGCCGCTTGTCGGGCGCGTTCAAGACAAACGTTCTGGTGGTGGGTGGCATGCAGGCCGGCATCGAGTTGGCGGAAGCATTCGAGAACGACATCTCGAGCGAGTATGAGTTGGTCGGAATTCGACACTTGGGTCGGTTCGATCGAGAGCACGACGACTTAATACTTCACGGACGCCGCATACCGGTTTTCGGCGACGAACAGACGATCGTGGACGCAGCGAGGAAAACCGGCGCTACGGGAGTGGTGGTCGTATCCACAGAGCAGCTCGGGTCCCAGACCCTTCAGAAGCTGATTTGGGACCTCGATGAGATCGACGCCCGAGTAATTGTTGCACCCGGTGTTTCAGACGTCGCGTCGCCGCGGATGAGCGTTCGCCCGGTGGCGGGCACGCCATTAGTGATCGTCGACCGCCCGCAGTACGCAAGTGCGCGGACCATGGGTAAGGCGATCTTTGATCGAGTCTTTGCCGTGTTTGCGCTGGTCGCCTTTTCTCCACTGATGATTGTTACGGCTGTGGCCATCAAGTTGGAGAGTCGGGGCCCAGTTTTCTATCGGTCTGAGCGCATGGGCATCCATGGCCGCCCCTTCCAGATGATCAAGTATCGGTCGATGGTGGAGAACGCAGACCAGCAGGTGTACTCACTGATCGATGCGAGTGGTGGCTCGCGTGAGCAGCTTCTATTCAAGATGCACAACGATCCCCGAATTACGCGGGTCGGGCGAGTGATTCGCAAACTGAGCATCGACGAACTTCCGCAGCTGTTCAACGTGCTCACCGGAGAGATGAGCATTGTCGGACCACGCCCGCCTTTGGCACGTGAGGTCGCGGTCTACACCTCCGAAATGAGCCGTCGGCTTCTCGTCCGGCCTGGCGTGACCGGTTTGTGGCAGGTCAGCGGTCGCTCGAACCTATCGGTCGAGCAATCCATGCAGCTTGACCTGTACTACGTCGACAACTGGTCAATGTCGTTTGACCTTGCGATTATCGCGAAGACGGTCCGGGCGGTTCTGAGTGGCAGCGGCGCGTACTGAGCCGCCGTTTGCTCCCGCAGCCTGACGAAACGGGAAAGGCCCGCTTTACTGCCTCAGGCGAGGCGATGTTTGTGGTCCGCATGTTTGGGAACGCCTCGGCCTCGATCCTCGATCGCTGCAAGCAGTGAGGCTTCATAGGCAGCGCAGACACCGGCCCACGAGTAGTCGTTTTGCGCCCGTGCGACCGCAGCTCGGCTCAGTCGCTGCTGCTCGGCCGGGTCGGCCAAGAGGCTAAGCACTGAACTGGCGATGTGTGCCGGGTCTGATGCAGTGAAATGACCGGCGTACCCGAGCACCTCACGGTTGTACATGGTGTCATTTGCGACAATCGGTGCGCCACAAGCCATCGCCTGGACCAGGGCGGGGTTCGTACCGCCGACGCTGTGACCATGGAAGTACGCGCCAGCATGCTGCCAGAGGGCGAACAGTCGTCGATCGTCGCTAAGGTGACCCAGCCAACGTACTCGTGGATTTGTGGCAGCGAGGGCGCCGGCTTGCTCCTCCAGTTCGCCGCCATATCCGTTGGATCCGACGATGACGACGTCGTGTTCACCCGCGATCGTCTCGGCAGCGATGAGGAACTCCGGCACCATGTTTTCGGGTACGAAACGCGCGACCAGTAGCGCGTATTGGCGGTGCTGTAGCCCAGGCTCAAGCGGCAGCGCTTCAGGTATGTCGCCGCCGTACGGTATAAAGTCGCCATCTCTGCCGAACTCCTCGCGCCATCGTCGCCCAATGGCATGCGCGTCCACAATGATCCGGTCGGCGTACTTAGCTGTTGCCTCAGCCCCACGGCGGAAGACGGACTTTCCCAACCGGCTCCATTTCGCGCGCTCCCACTCGATGCCGTCAACGTTGACAACCGTCGGAATGTTTTGGGAACGGAGGATCGGCAGCCAGAATCCGTTCGCGACGTTGCACACCAACGCCACGTCAGGGCGCCGCCTTGCGGCCGCGCGGGCTGCGGTGAAACCGTAGCTGAGCGTACTGAGTGCCGTGCTCTCGATGCCTCTGGTGAAAACGATACGGACTCGTGGATCTCTGCCCAGGTCGTCTGGCTTGGTGTGACCCGGGCGGGAGTAGACGCTCACGTCCCAGTCGCGTTCCGCGAGATACGGCGCAAGGCGCCGAATCGCAGTTTCGAAACCGCCGTAATAGCTTGGATACCCGCGGGTGCCAATTATTGCAACGGAGGGTCGGTCCACGAATGCAGATGCTATCGGCTCATTGCTCCTGATATGTAATCGACGTTGATTTGTATATCGATTGTAGGTATACTCCGCTAGGCGTTTGCGGATAGTCGTCATGTGTGATGGCGAACGTGGCGCTCCTTCCATACGGCCTGCGGGAGCGGCACCCGAGCGATTTCTCCG
>JAJFUQ010000274.1 GCA_021372355.1 Nocardiaceae bacterium
AATCCCTTTCGGGCAGTTGGTTCAAGATTGGTCCATCTGGTTCGAAAGCCGACGGGCGGCGGTTCTTCAATGCGCGAAATACTCCCCCAGTTGATCCGGTGGATCGACGCCGATCTCCCTTTTGCGGTAGCAACCGTGACGCGGACGGTCGGCAGCACCCCGAAGCCACCGGGCGCGGCGGTCGCGGTGTCCGCGAACGGCGACATCATCGGTGGAATCTCAGCCGGTTGCGTCGAATCCGAGCTCATCGAGTTGGCCAATCGGGTTCTTGCAGAACATGAGCCAGCGATCGCACAGTTCGGTCCGGGCGATGATTTCGGTCCGGGGCTCAGCTGTGGCGGCACCATCGACGTCGTCGTCAACCACTCTCTCCAGCTCGCACCTCGCCTTCTTGCCGCCTCCCGGTCGCTGACCTCAGGACACGACGCCGAGGTCGAGATCTCGCCCGATTTCACCGTTCGGCTGCACCCGGATCCGCACATGATCATCTGCGGCGCAACCGACGTCGCCATACCGATGAGCCAGATCGGAAAGCTGCTCGGCTACCGCGTCACCGTGGTCGACGCACGCGCCGCCTTCGCGACACCGGAACGATTCCCGGACGTGGAGATCGTCGTCGATTGGCCGCATCGCTACCTCGACTCGATCGACGTACCGGACACCGCAGTCCTGTGCAGTTTTGCGCACGACGCGAAGTTCGCGATTCCGCTTCTCGAGAGCGCTCTGCGCAAGCCGTTCGCTTACCTGGGCGCGATGGGGTCGAAGCGGACGTGCGCCGAACGCGAAGACGAACTTCGCGCGCGCGGCATCACGACCGAGCAGTTGGCGCGACTCCATTCGCCGATCGGGATGGACATCGGCGGTCGTACACCGGCCGAGATCGCGGTGTCGGTAGCAGCTCAGATCGTGGCTCAACGGCGATGACGTGCAGCGGCTTGCTGCTCGCTGCGGGGGCCGGTAGGCGATACGGCGGCCCGAAGGCCCTTGCTGTCGTCGCCGGCAATCCCCTGGTTCTCAGCGCCGTCAACGCCTTGCGGAGGGGCGGCTGCAATCCCATTCACGTCGTCACCGGCGCGTCCGCCGAGGAGGTCGAGTCGCTGCTGCCCAAGGACGTCACCGCGGTGCGCGCACCCGACTGGGAGCAGGGATTGAGTGAGTCGCTGCGCGCCGGAATGCATGCTGCGACCGGCGACTCCGTGCTGATTCACCTCGTCGATCTGCCGGATGTCGGTGCCGATGTCATTGCGCGAATTCGCGAGCGAGCAGCGTGGGATGCGGTCGTCCGGGCCGCGTACCACGGAGTTCCCGGGCACCCCGTTCTCGTCGGCCGAAAGTGGTGGCCCGAGTTCACCGCGAGCCTGTCCGGTGACCAAGGCGCCCGGGAATGGCTGCGCAACCGCGTCACGATGATCGAGTGTGCCGATCTGGCAACCGGTTCCGACCTCGATATCCCCCGTGACCACGGCCGATAAGCGCGGCCGCACGAGGATTTCCTCCCCGTGGGGTGACCAACCGGCGTACCTTCGGTGTATGCGGTACGTCGTCGCCGGAGCATTGCCTGCGGCGCGACGTGAACTTCTGGACCCGCATCAAGGCTGATAAGAGTCCGGAACGCACCAACGAATGCGCCGTCGAAGGGATCGCGAAACATGGACGTCGCCACGGTCACCACGACAAACAACGTCGTTCATGTCCACAAACCCAAGGTCGAACATTTCAACATCAAGGAATGGACGAATATCGACCCCAAGGGATTCGTTCGCCCCGTTGAGAAGTACCTACGCAAGCCGTGGGGCCTGTACATGGGACGGGAAGCGGACCACGCCAACTTCCACTACATCGAGTCCTGGCTGCTGCCGTCGCTCGGTCTCCGGGTGACGATCTTCCATTTCCACCCGTACAAGCGGCGCGATCAGAACTACTACATCGACATCGGCGACTTCACGCCCGGCAAAGAGGTGTGGCACTCGACCGACCACTACCTCGACATCGTCGTACGGACCGGCCGCAATGCCGAACTTCTCGACGTCGACGAACTTCTGGCCGCGCAACGGGCCGGACTCATCGATCCGGCAACCGCGGAGAAGGCGATCGACAAAGCGGTCACCGCGATGACTGGCATCGCACAACACGGCTACCGGCTGGAGAGCTGGCTGTCGTCGCTGGGTATCGACCTGACCTGGCGTTAGGCCCGCGTCACGTCGATCGTCACTGGCAACGCTGGGTCTGCGTTGCGGTACGCGCCGTCCACTTTCGGGAATCCGGCGCCGCCGAGTCGTCCCTCGAGCTCGCCTTCGGCGACTGATTCCGGGACCGATACCGCGATTCCGTTCACCGTCGCGCCCGTGCCACCGAGCGCCACGTTGAGCCGCCCCGCAAGACGGCCGACCTGCTGATCGGTGAGCGCCGACTCCCCCGCTGCGGCACGGTGTTCGCGGACGTTCCGCTCGAACGGGATGATGCGGTCGCGCCACAGCTCTTCGGCCGCGCTCGCGACGACGTCCGGCGCACCGGAGTTGTCGAGCCACACATCGGCGACCGCGCGACGCTGCTCGAGAGTCGCCTGGGCCGCGATCCGAACGCGCGCGTCCGCTTCGTCGACTCCGCGATGCTCGACGAGCCGACGAACCCGAACCTCGACATCTGCGTCGACGATGACGACCAGATGGAACAACGGCGCCAACCCGTTCTCGACGAGCAGCGGAATATCTTGGACGACAACGGCATCGGGGGCAGCTTCGCCCAGCAGGTGAGCCGTCCGGCGCCCGATCCGCGGGTGCAGGATCGAGTTCAGTTTCTGCCGCGACTCGTCCGTCGCGAACGCCACGGCAGCCAACGCCGGCCGGTTCAGACTGCCGTCTGCGCTGAGCACGGACTCACCAAACTCCGCAACCACCGCGGCAAGACCTTCGGAACCCGGTTCGACCACTTCCCTCGCGATGCGATCGGAGTCAATGATGACCGCTCCGCACTTCGCGAAAACGTCAGCGACCGTGGACTTTCCCGCACCCATACCGCCCGTGAGGCCAACTCTCAGCACGAGACGAGTCTAGGTCCCGATGCGGCGCGCAGGTTCGCGACACCAGGTCCCGGAAGCCGGCCTAACACTTCGCGTCGAAATATCGGTGCAGGTCAGGGGGAACATTGTCGGCACGCGCACTCGACAGGCACCGACGTTCGATGAGGTTCATGTACCGGACCCAGTGATCGTCGACTCGTCGGATGATCCACGAGGTATCGCCATGCTCGCCCAGAGTGGCGACCGCCCAGACCGCATCGCAGTGTTCGACCGTCACCCCGCCGGTGAAGGTCAGATCTGCGCCGATCGTTTGCGGATTGCACGTTTCCGCGGATGGCGGCGAACCCGTCGGGTGCGACGTACAGGCGGCCGACGTCAGGACGAGTGCGACGATGGCCAGCGTGGCCGCGTGCTTCACCGGACCTCCGAAATGCAATAGCCCTCGGGTCCGACCGTCGTCGAGTACCGATATTCGCGCGCGTCCCCATCGTTCGACGTACCGCGGACGGTGACCTGCCAATCGTCCGGTCCGCCGCTGGCGACGAGTGAGTCCCGGTCGATTGATGTCGTGGTCGCGGCGACCGCACGCGACGTGTCAGACAACTCCGAAGGCCCCCATCCGGTGCATTCGAGCGGGTACTTCGCTTCGGTGTCGTCCGCGTTGACCGGCTTCCCGAGGACCCGCAACACGAACCGCAGCACCCGATACTTCGCGTCTTCGGCGGTGAAGATGTGGGAATCGCTCCGCGCAGAGACATATGGGCACGCGTAGCCCGACGCGATCTCGCTGCGCTTCACCGACACTGACGTGGTGTCGTCCTGCCAGATATACGCGAACTGGCCGTCGATGCCCGGCTGCGCGATCGCATTCTCGATGGCTTCAACGTCGCCATACATACTGCGGACTCGACTCGGCGCGATCGTCCAGCACTTGCGGACGAGGACATCCATGTTCCCGGCAACCAAGTCTGTAGCCCAGGCACGCAGGGCCTGCGCCGTCGCCGGATGACCGGGAACTTCGCCGACAGTGATGCTGGGCGAAGCCGTCACCGTGCTCGATTCGGCGGGGGCAACGGATACCGGCGTCGCTGTCGATGTTGTTCCCGACGTCGCGCTGGTCGGGTTCGGGTCACCGCTTGAACACGCGCTCAGAAGAACTGAGGCCGCCAACAGGCAGGCCACCGGAGATGAATGCCTGATCATCTTTGTCCTCCTACGGGTTCGATGAGCTAAGTGTTTGAACGCGGGCTAGCAACTCTGGTGGGCCGCGAGATCGGCGCCGGCAAAGAGGACGTGATAGCCCAGCATCACCGCGAGCGCCGACAACGTGACGACGACACCGCCGATGACCGGCCTCAGCGCTCCCGGGTGATCGTCGCGATGCCGGGCGATCGAGACCCACAGCCACCCGACGAGCGCTGCGCCGACGACGATCATGAGTCCGGGTGCGACGGTCAGCAGGATCTCAGCCCGGCGAAACTCGTCGACTTTCACGTGCTCGGGGATGGTTCGGTACAAGCCATCGCAGTAGTCACCGCCGCCGCGAGTGAAACCGACCGCCGTGATCAAGATCAGCGGCCCCAGCGCGATGGAGGATATCGCGTACGCAGCGGTGAGAATGAACGGCATCTTCAGTGGTTTCATCAGAACAGGTCCACCTCTTCGCGCGACAGCGTGAATCCGCGGCTGCCGTACACGCACGTCATGCCGGTTCGTTTCGAAGTACAGGCCAGATCGCCCACCCGGATCGTCTCGCCGTACTGAAGAACACGGAAACCCTGCCCATCACCGAAGTAGGGGCCTTGGAAGCAGGCGTGCATAGGTCCCTCGACGGTCACGACAACTCCACCCATGCACGGTTCGGCATAGGTCGACGAGTCGACGGGTTTCGGCACATCGGGCGACTGGCAACCGACGTCGTAACCCCAGAAATGAAGGTTGAAGCCGCAGATCAAGTTCTTGCTCGGGGAAACGAAGCGGTAGCCCACGTAGCTGTATCCCTGGTCCACGGTCTTGAACTGGTCGGCCGCAACGGTCCCGTCGCCCACCCACGGCTTCTCGGCCGGGTACTCCTCACGGGATGACTCGTTCGGCCGGCTTTCGACGGTCGCAGCAGGCGCACTGACCTCAGACGTCGGAACGCTCGTCGACGGCTGTACTGACGGCGCGATCGTCGACGGGGCGGTCACCACGGTAACGCCCATCCCGGTGTCGACGTTGTCCGCGCAACCGGACAGGAAGGCGGCCAGCGCCACCACGAGCGCCGCAACTGGTTTCCGGACCACGGGTTCTCCCAATCGTCGGTGACCTTCAAGGTCAACTTCGACGCTATGGGCCGGGCAACAGGATCTGAACCACACCTTGGGGGTGGTAAATCCCCACCCGTGCTAGGTTCTGCAATCGTGGAGGGACCTAACAGCGAGCTACTGCCGGGCAACGTGCTCGGCGGCTACCAGATCCTCCGCACTCTCGGCCAAGGCGGCATGGCGAAGGTCTACCTTGTGCAGCACCCCCGCCTGCCACGCCAATACGCGCTCAAGGTCCTCAGTCCGCATCTCGCCGACGACCCGAACTTCCGGGCGCGTTTCGAACGTGAAGCTCATTTGGCCGCTCAGCTCGACCATCCGAACGTCGTCGCCGTCCATGACCGCGGGATCGACCACGGACTCATGTGGCTCGCCATGCAGTACGTCGACGGAACCGACGCGTCCGCACTGTTGCAAACACATCCGAACGGGCTCGACCCGATGCGCGCGCTGTCGATCCTGACCCAGGCTGCCGCCGGACTCGACGCCGCCCACCACCAGGGAATGTTGCACCGTGACGTCAAGCCTTCGAACTTGCTGCTCACGCGCGATGGCCGAGTTCTGGTGGCCGACTTCGGAATCGCCCGCGCCATCGACGACGCCACGGATCTGACCGCGACGGGCAACATGGTCGCGACGATCGCGTACGCGGCCCCAGAGGTCATTTCCGGCGAGCGGGCCGATCACCGGTCCGACGTCTACTCGCTTGGATGCACATTCTTCGAATTGCTCACCGGCTCGAAGGTGTTTCCGCGTCCTACTCAGGTCGCGACAATGGACGCGCACCTGCACGCGACGCCGCCACCCCCGACACAAATGCGCCCAGGTCTCCCCCATGCCCTCGACGCGGTGATCGCTACCGCGCTGCGGAAGGATCCGAATCAGCGCTTCCAGAGTTGCCGGCAGCTTGCCGAAGCGGCGACCGCCGCTTTGAGCACGACGTCCACGCGCGTCCTGGCCACCCCGGCACTGACGCCACGGCCGATGCCGCGTCGAAAGAAGTCCAAGCGCTGGCCTGTCGCGGCCGCCGTCGTCATCCTGGCTGCTGCCGTCGGAGTCGGCGCGTGGAAGTTCTGGCCGGACAACCAGACCACACTGGCCGGTCGATGGATCGGCACTGTCGTCGGGGACACGAGCGGCCGGCTCGTCGCGGACATCACCGACGCCGGCAACCTGTCCGCGCGAGTCGACTACCCGGATATCGATTGCGCCGCGGAGTGGAAGGAAACCGGTACCGAGAACGGGATTCATCACCTCGTCGAGTCCGTCACCAGCGGAACCTGCCCGAGTTCGGAGGTCACGCTGCGCCGCGACACGGACGGGAGTCTGCGGTTCACCTCGACCTACTACTCCGCATCGCAAGGTCAGAACGTCGAGATCACCGCGACCTTGTCTCGCGACATCGATCTCGGACTCGATGTCCCGATCAGCGTCCCGCCATGCGATGGCACCGGCATCGTGATGCTCGGCGCCTCGATCACCCCGGGCAAGTACAAGGATGAGATCGGCGAGTTCCTCGACAAGCATCCGGGTTCGTCGTACCTGCGCACCGATGAGTCATGCCCGTCGCTGCGGCAGTCGACCCCGGATGGGAAGGCGATCTACGCGGTCTACCGGCCCGCCGGAAAAACTACCGGCGAGGTGTGCGAAGCGGTTCATGCCGCCGGTGGCGACGCGTACGGGACGTGGCTCGACAAGACGTCCGACCCGTCGAAGATCATCCACTGTCCCGCCGGCTGACCGAGCTACAGCTCGCGTTCGGAGATGACTCCCGACTGCAGAGCCAGTTCGGCGAGCCGGCCGCGCTTCTGGTTTTGCGGCAGGTCCTCGATCCCAAATTTCGTGAACAACGTGCGCAGATGAGTCTTCACGGCGTCGAGGCTGAGAAACAGTTCCTCGGCGATCGCCTGGTTCGGCGCCGGCGTGGCGAACACCGCGTCGTGCTTGTATGGACGGCACAACGCGACCAGGACAGCACGCTGAGCCTCGGTCAACGATCGTGCAACAGGGCTTCGCACCGAGCTCAGACCCGTGCTGTCGTCCGACTCGGCGGACAGTTCGTGGTAACTGAAGGTCACTGTGGCGATTCGAATTCGATCGCCGACGGTGAGACGACGACGCCCCGTGAGCCGCTCGCCATTGACGAAGGTTCCGTTGCGCGACAGCCCGTCGTCGACGATCGCCCAGTGCGTCCCGAGCCACTCGACGGCGGCATGGAGGCGCGACACTTCGGTTGCCCACGGCAACGGAATGTCTGCTGTTGCGGCACGGCCGATGGTCAAGCGTGGCGTCGTAGGTTCGAGCTCGACGTCACGGCGCCGTCCACCGGCATCGGAGTACCTGAGAATCGCCCCTTCCACGAGGGAAGCATAACTGGTACATTCCGGGCGCCTAGGCCACTGCGTCAGGCTCCGTCGAGTAGCCGGCGCTTCGCTGCCCCGTATTCGTCGTCGCTGAGGTCTCCGCTGCGATGCAGTTTCGCCAGCCGCTCGAGTTCGGATACGACCGGTCGTGCGGAAGAACTGCCGCCGCGGAAGACCCGCTGCGCCTTTCGCGATTCGTCCAACGTCACTCGGTCGGGCTTCTGGCCATCGACGATCACACCGAGCTGCGTCCCCGGCGATGGCACCGACCCGAATTCGAACAGGCCCGATACCTCAGCTTCGTACCGCTGCCCGGTGTCCGGTCGCGTGATCTCGACGCGCATGGTGCGGCGGACGTAGATGTTGTTGATGACGACGTTCATCGTGGGTGTCAGAACCTCGACGACTGTAGCCGTGCAGCGAATTCCGAAGGCCTCGAGGCGGTAGCGCGCATCGACCGTTCGAAATGCCCAGAACGCGAATGCTCCGACAACCACGATCCCGATTACCGCGGTCACTGACCAGACGCCGAACGCCATGCTCAGACACCACGGCACGACGGCGCCGAAGGCGAACACGAAGAGCGATGTCGCCCCGAGCATCGAATTGATGAGCCAGATGCTGAGGAGCAACTCGACGATGAAGCCCACGATCCACAGGACGAAGACCCAGCCGGGAACGCCGTCGGTGAGCGACGTCGGCGGGACGAGGATTGCGGCTATCAGGTTCGGAAACACTGAGGCACAGAAGACTGCGAGGACGAGGTAGCGGGCGCGCGCGTACTTCGCGATCGGGGAATCAGCCACAGCCGAACGGTACTACCAACCGGCCCCGGGAACGGCACGAGGCCCGGCAGTCACACTGCCGGGCCTCGTGTCGGTTCTTGAACTAGCTGTTGCCAGCGAGCTTCTCGCGCAGAGCCGCGAGCTGTGCGTCGCTCGCGAGCGAGCCTCCGCCCGACTCGGACTGAGCCGGAGCGGCAGCGGTGTAGCTACCCGACTCGGCGTCGACTTCCTGAGCAGCAGCGTCAGCAGCCATACGCTCCATCTGAGCGGTGTGCATCTTGTGACGACGCTCAGCCTCGGCGTAGCGGGACTCCCACTCGTCACGCTGCTTGTCGTAGCCCTCGAGCCACTCGTTGGTCTCCGGGTCGAAGCCCTCCGGGAACACGTAGTTGCCGGCCTCGTCGTAGCTGTCGGCCATGCCGTACTTCGACGGGTCGAACTCGGCGTGGTAGTCCTCGTTGGCCTGCTTGAGCGACAGCGAGATGCGGCGACGCTCGAGGTCGATGTCGATGACCTTGACCATGGCGTCGTCGTTCACGCCGACAACCTGGTCCGGAACCTCGACGTGACGCTCGGCGAGCTCGGAGATGTGAACCAGACCCTCGATGCCCTCTTCGACGCGAACGAACGCACCGAACGGAACGAGCTTGGTGATCTTTCCAGGCACGATCTGGCCGATCGCGTGGGTCCGGGCGAACTGGCGCCACGGGTCTTCCTGGGTGTTCTTCAGCGACAGCGAAACGCGCTCGCGGTCCATGTCGACCTCGAGGACCTCGACGGTGACCTCGTCGCCAACCTGAACGACCTCGCTCGGGTGGTCGATGTGCTTCCACGAGAGCTCGGAGACGTGAACCAGACCGTCGACGCCGCCGAGGTCGACGAACGCACCGAAGTTGACGATCGACGAGACGACACCCTTGCGGACCTGGCCCTTCTGCAGCTGGTGCAGGAACTCGCTGCGGACCTCAGACTGGGTCTGCTCGAGCCATGCACGACGCGACAGAACGACGTTGTTGCGGTTCTTGTCGAGCTCGATGATCTTGGCCTCGATCTCCTTGCCGACGTACGGCATGAGGTCGCGGACACGACGCATCTCGACGAGCGAAGCCGGGAGGAAGCCGCGGAGACCGATGTCCAGGATGAGACCACCCTTGACGACCTCGATGACGGTGCCCTTGACGGCCTCGTCCTTCTCCTTGAGCTCCTCGATCGTGCCCCAGGCGCGCTCGTACTGAGCCCGCTTCTTCGACAGGATCAGGCGGCCTTCCTTGTCCTCCTTGGTGAGAACAAGAGCCTCGACCTCGTCACCCACGGAAACGACCTCAGACGGGTCGACATCGTGCTTGATCGAGAGTTCACGAGACGGGATGACACCTTCGGTCTTGTAACCGATGTCAAGAAGAACCTCGTCACGATCGACCTTGACAACGGTGCCCTCGACGATGTCGCCATCGTTGAAGTACTTGATCGTCTTGTCGATTGCGGCGAGGAAGTCCTCTGCAGAGCCGATGTCGTTGACGGCTACCTGCGGGGACGTGATCGTGGTGGGCATTAGGTGAGTTGCTCCGGACGGGTTGGTGGCTCGTAGTTGAGGGTATTGCGCGCTGCCAGGGTGAGTGGCAACCCACGAATGCCCCAGAGCGGGATTGTCTAAACGGCAGCAACCGGATTCGGCACGAACACGCACGGCAATCATCACGAGGACACTCGCGCGAGATACGTTACGCCAACCGCATACGCAGGGCAAACCGGCAGCGCTCCAACACTTATCCTCTTAAACGTGTCGAATGAGTCGATCAGTTCCGCCGAGAGTGATCGCGCCAGCCGAATCGGCTGGGACGACTACGCCGACGAGTATCACCGCGAGCACGGAACCTTTCTGGGCGTCGACTCGCGCGCCGGCGCCTTCATCTGGAGCCCGGAGAAGCTCGACGAAGCAGACGCCCGTCTTCTCGGCGACGTGGCGGGGCGATCGGTTCTCGAGATCGGCTGCGGGTCAGCGCCGTGCACGCGGTGGCTTCGCAACCAAGGTGCGAAAGCTGTCGGTCTCGATATCTCTGCGGCGATGCTTCGCCATGGATTGTCAGTCGGTCCGCTCCCGCTGGTTCAGGCGAGCGCCGAACGTCTGCCCTTCCGGGACGCTTCGTTCGATATCGCCTGCTCTGCGTTCGGCGGCATCCCCTTTGTCGCCGACAGCGCCGGCACGATGCGCGAAGTTGCTCGCGTCCTCAATCCAGGCGGCCGGTGGGTGTTCTCCGTCAACCATCCGATGCGGTGGATCTTCCCGGACAACCCCGGTCCCGAAGGGCTGGTCGCGGAGTACTCGTACTTCAACCGAACGCCGTACGTCGAACGGGACGCGCACGGGCAGGCGGTGTACATCGAGCACCATCGCACGATCGGTGACCGGGTTCGCGACCTCGTCGCCGCCGGCTTCCGTCTGGTCGACCTCATCGAGCCCGAATGGCCTGAGGACCTCACCGAAGAATGGGGTCAATGGAGTCCGCTGCGTGGCAAGATCTTCCCGGGAACGGCGATCTTCGTGAGCGAGAAGGTCAGTTAGCCGCCCGAGGTATTCAGACGCGGTCCGCAAACACCACACGATTCGCGCGATACGACCGCGCGTTCTCGTCGAAGTCCCCGGTGCACGTGATCAGGCGGAGTTCGTCGTCACCGTTGGCGCCGAAGATCACCGCAGTCGGAATGTCCGTCTTCGGATAGTCGGCAACACGAGTGACCCGATATTCCGCTCGCACCCCCGTTTGCAGCAGCACCGTGACCACTGCGCCGGGTGACAGGCTCGTCAACTCGAAAAACACCCCCGGGCCGAACGCAGAGTCGACGTGGCCAACGATCACCGTCGGGAGAACACCGCCCGGTCGCCCCGCGGTCGTCAACCAGCCCGCATCCCCGGCGTCCTCGGGAACTTCCATCGACCCGCTCGGCAAGATGCCGAGCGGGATCAACGGTTCGTCGAGATGCAGGCTTGGAATCACTATCCGCGCCGGATCGAGCACGGCCAGGGCAGCCTCCGGCGATTTCGCCGTCACCGGAACGCCCGGTTCTTCCGCCGATTGCGGCGCAGCACAGCCAGCACTCAAGATGAGCGCGAAAACCGCTCTCGAGAACACGAACGTCAGCGCCGACGAGCCGTCGCCCAGCGCAAACCCGACGCACCCAGCATGGCGAACACGCCGGCCCCCGCGACCAGGGCGCCGGGGACGGTGCGTGGGTCCGCTACCGATTCACCGGCGGTTCCGCCCATTCCGGTATCCACGCCGCCGACCGGCATCCGCTGTCCGAATTGCCCTCGAACTGCGCCCGCCGAATGCGATTCGGTGTGGGTTTCCGTGTTGAACGCCGTCGGGTTCGCCTCCAGCTTGGCGAGCGTGAACCCTTCGCCGGTGTCCTTTCCGTCCTTCACGATCCCAGTCGTGAACGGTCCCTTGAGGCAGCCCTTCGAGGTGAGGACATTTCCGGATCCCGATGGGTTGGGGAACGCAATGCGCGGCGGGCCATATACGCCTGGCACCCCTTCGTGAATGTGCGTCGCGGTCTTGGCCTTGCTCTTGTACGGGGGTGTGACGCCGGTGAGGGTGATGTCGTAGCAGATCACGTCTTCCTTAGAATTGATCATGTAGTTGAAGGAACCCGATGCGCCCGGCGTGCCGGGCACGTTCTTACCGTCCGCGTCGTAGACCACGTCCGGCGTAGCCCACACCGTGAAGGCCGACGTAAACGTCGACGGCCGAGCAACTTCGGTCTCCGCCTCAGCCAAGCCTCCGCCCGCGAAGCTCGTCGCGGCGACCCCCGCGACGACGGTCAAATAGCGTGAACCCCTCAAATTGCGCATGTCTTCCCCTGTCCGGCGTTGCTCGTCTGGCACCGCTAGATGTGATTCGGAACACACGCGACTCCGGATGGGACAAACATTCCAAAACAGCGAAAACAGTCGATTCGGACACTGACGCTCTGCCAAGCAGGAATTCCAGCGCTCTTCTCGGGGACGGCGATCTTCGTGTCGGAAAAGGCCTCGCACTAGGCCTCACCCGAATCGATTGCCGCAACACGGTTCTGATCAGGTCCTCCCGACGGCAATACATCGGGATGGAGGCCGGTCAGCTCTTCAGCCGACCGGCCTCCGACACAGCCCGGCGCAACAGGAACTCGATCTGAGCGTTGATGCTCCGCAGGTCATCGGCCGCCCACTTCGCGATCGCGTCGTGGACGGCCGGGTCGAGACGTAAGAGAAGCTTCTTCTTCTCGGCCATCGTCTTCAGCTGTACAGCGAGCCCGTGTTGACGACCGGCTGAATCGCGCGGTCTCCACAGAGGACAACTAGCAGGTTGGACACCATCGTGGCCTTGCGCTCCTCATCGAGTTCGACGACGCCCTGCTCCGCAAGGCGGTCGAGCGCGAGACCGACCATTCCCACCGCGCCCTCCACGATCGTCGTGCGGGCGGCCACCACCTGGGCGGCCTGCTGGCGGACGAGCATCGCCTGGGCGATTTCGGGTGCGTAGGCGAGGTGGGTGATTCGTGCTTCGACGAGTTCGATGCCCGCCTGCTCCGTACGCTCACGCAGTTCTTCGGTGAGCTCGCCGGCAACCTCGGCACCGTCGCGAAGACTCGTTCGGTCGTCGTGGGAGTCGTAAGGATGCGTCGTCGCCAGGTGCCGGACGGCAGCCTCGGACTGGATCGCGACGTACTCCTCGTAGTCGTCCACGGCGAATGCCGCCTTGGCGGTCTCGAACACCTTGTAGACGACGACGGCCGCGATCTCGACGGGGTTACCGTCGGCGTCGTTGACCTTGAGCTTCGCGGTCTCGAAGTTGCGAACGCGAAGGCTGATCCGCTTGCGGCTGCTCAGCGGGACGACGAAGTGGAAGCCCGCCTGCTTCACCGTTCCGATGTAGCGGCCAAAGAACTGGATGACCCGGGACTCATTCGGATTCACGATCGTCAGGCCCGTCAGCAGGATCAGAGCCAGAACGTTGATCAACGCGCCCGCGACGATCGGCAACGGGTTCGGCGCACCGAACACGATGAGCAGGACGCCGGCGGCGACGAGCGCCAGCCACGCCAGTAGAAGCACGAATCCATTCACCCGGAATGCCTGTGTCTCCATGTCTGGAACTCCTCTCAACGTGCGGTAGCAAAATGATATCACTTCGCTATCGGGCGTCAGGGGTTCACAATGAAGACGTGCCCGTTCAGTCGATCGAACTGCTTCTCGACGACACCACCGAAGAGTGGATTCGAAGCGAGTGGCGCACGCTCGCCGCAGCCCACCTGCCGGGCCTGCGCGAAACCGCGCGACCCCACGTGACGCTCACGGTCGCGCAGGAGATCTGGCCACGCATCGACCAGCAACTGCGGCATATTCCGTTCACCCCGTTCCCGGTGCGGATCGGCACGCTTGCGATCTTCACGCGCCGGCGCAGTGACACCGGGGTGTTGGTGCGGATCGTCGTGCCGAGCGCGGAACTACTCGCGCTGCAGGCGGCGGTCCACCAGGTGGTGGCGTGTTGTCCAGGCCAAGCGACCAACACGCGCCCCGGTGAGTGGACACCACACGTCACCTTGGCCCGGCGATTTCCCGTGAGATCGTTCGCGGTCGCCGCGGAACAGTTGTCGCCTGCCCAGTTCTCGGGACGTGCGGTCGCGGTTCGTCACTGGGATGGCGTCAAGCGCGAGGACTGGCTGGTTTCTGACGGCTGAGTCCAGAAGCGCCAGTCGAGGACCACGACCAGGACTCCGGCGAAGAACCACGCCAGCGCGTAGATGATGACCACGCTGTCGAAGTCTGCGCCGCTCCACATCGGCGCCATCCGGACGCTGCCCTCCAGATTGTGCGCAACGAGAGTGATGAGCACGCTGCCACCGGAATGGTTGAACAACCACGCGTAGACGAAGGTGCAGCCGAACGTCGCCAGCGACTCGATCGGGCGCAGGCCGAACTCCGGGATGAAGTACAGCGGGAGGTGCCAGATCACGACGAGCAGGCCGAGCACGGCGGTCGCTTTCAGCATCGGCATACCGGATTGCAGAGTCGGCTGGGCGAAACCTCGATACGACGGTTCCTCGGCCAGGGGCCCGTTCAGCGGGTCGACCATTCGCCCCGCCACGACGACGAGAACGCTGTACCAGGGATGGAACTGCCCCCACGACGGTTCAGCACCAATCCAGATGTTGAGTGCGATGGTCACCGTGAGTAGCGCCAGCGGGATGGAGATCGCGGCAAACCACCAGACCCACCCGACGTCCCACTTGATGATGCGCGCCCACAACTGCTTCAGTCCCGCCTGGCCGTCGGCGATCGAGATCACGACCAACGCGGCAATCAGCGCACCAGTCGGCAGGAACGTGCCGAACGGAAGCAGGCACCACGACAAGGCATAGGTCAAAGCGAAGAACGAGACGATGCGATGTCGCCGGACCCAAGGTGCGATCGCAGGCATGGCGCCTCCTTATATCGAGGCCAGCCAGTGAAGCGCCGGACGCGCTCCTGCCCAGTATGAGCGAATCGGACATCTGCCTGTGCGGTTCTCGACACGCCAACACCACCCGGAGTGTGACGTACGACCGTTACCAGGGAAGGATTCAGGGCAACCTGCTGTTATATCGGCCAGAGCGAACGCACTACCGACGGAAAAAGGAACCATCGTGGCAACCCAGACCCTGACCCAACAGAACTTCGACGAGATCGTCACGGACAACGACATCGTGCTTGTCGACTTCTGGGCCGACTGGTGCGGTCCGTGTAAGCGCTTCGCCCCGACCTTCGAGGCATCCGCGCAGAAGCACCCCGACGTCGTGCACGGAAAGGTCGACACCGAGGCCGAGCGTGGTCTCGCGAGCGCCGCCAACATTCGCTCGATCCCGACCATCATGGGATTCCGCGAGGGCATCCTCGTGTTCGCGCAGCCGGGCGCACTTCCGCCAGCCGCACTCGAGGACATCATCACTCGCATCAAGGCGCTCGACATGGACGAGGTCCGTCAGAAGATCGCCGAACAGCAGCAGTAAGTACTGAGTCAACGAAGGCGCCGACCCATTGGGCCGGCGCCTTCGTCATTTCAGCTGGTGATCGGTTCGAGCACGAACACCGGGATCTCACGCGTCGTCTTCGTCTGGTACTCCGCGTAGGGCGGATACGCGGCGACCGCGCGTTCCCACCACTCGGCCCTCTCGTCGCCGAAGACCTGCCGAGCCTGGAAGTCGCGGGTCACGGTCCCGTCCTGGAGCTCGACGTGGGGGTTGGCCACGACGTTGTGGAACCACACCGGATGTTCGGCAGCGCCACCCTTCGAGGCCACGATGGCGTACGTGCCGCCATGCTCGACTCGCATGAGAGGAACCTTCCGGAGCTTTCCGCTCTTCGCGCCCCGCACGGTCACCAAGATGACCGCGAGGCCGCGAATGCTGACGCTTTCGGTCGTGCCGGTTTCAAAGATCTTCTGGGTCTGCTCCCGCACCCAGCCCGTGGGACTGAGCTCAACTTCTCCGGTCAATGGCATATTGCGTACAACGCCTCGACCGTCGAGTTGTTCCGGTCAGTGCGCTGCCGCGTCCCAGCTGCGACCCGTACCGACCGAAACCTCTAGCGGCACCGACAATGAGATCGGCGAGGCCATCTGCTCACGCACGAGCGCTTCGACCTGGTCCTTCTCCGACTCAACGACCTCGAACACCAATTCGTCGTGGATCTGCAGCAGCATCCGCGACGTCAGGCCCTCGGACGCCAACGTGTTGTGCACATTGATCATGGCGACCTTGATGATGTCCGCGGCCGTGCCCTGGATCGGAGCGTTCAGTGCCATGCGCTCGGCCGACTCGCGCCGAAGGCGGTTGTCGCTCGTGAGGTCCGGCAGGTAGCGCCGGCGACCGAACAGCGTCTCGGTGTAGCCGTCCTTACGCGCCTTCTCGACGACGTCGTGCAGGTAGTCGCGCACCCCGCCGAAGCGCGAGAAGTACAGCTCCATCTGGCTCTTCGCCTCGTCGACACCGATCTTCAGCTGCGCGGACAAGCCATACGCGCTCAGCCCATAGGCCAAGCCGTACGACATCGCCTTGACGCGACGACGCAGCTCTCCCGTCACCTCGCCGGTCGGGATGCCGAACGCCTTCGACGCCACGAACGTGTGCAGGTCTTCCCCACTGTTGAAGGCCTCGATCAGGCCCTCGTCGCCAGAGGCGTGCGCCATGATGCGCATCTCGATCTGGCTGTAGTCCGCCGTCATGAGCAGGTCATAGCTCTTGCCGACGACGAAACCTTCGCGGATTCGACGTCCGGCATCGGTGCGGATCGGGATGTTCTGGAGATTCGGCTCGGTCGACGACAAGCGGCCCGTTGCCGCGATCGTCTGATTGAACGTGGTGTGGATACGCCCGTCGTCGGCAACCGCTTTGAGCAGTCCGTCGACGGTCACCTTCAGGCGCGTCGCGTCGCGGTGAGCCAGCAGGTGCTCGAGGAACGGATGGCTGGTCTTCTCGAAGAGTCCAAGGAGAGCGTCGGCATCGGTCGTATAGCCGGTCTTTGTCTTCTTCGTCTTCGGCATGTCGAGTTCGTCGAAGAGAACGACCTGAAGCTGCTTCGGCGAACCGAGGTTGATCTGCTTGCCGATGACGTCGTACGCCGAGGTGGCGGCGCTGTTGATCTCCGCCGCGAAGCTCGACTGCAGGTCAGTCAGCAGGTCGACGTCGACCGCGATGCCGGCGGCTTCTGCGGTCGCCAGCACGTGGACAAGTGGAAGCTCCATGCCGCGAAGCAGTTCGGTCGACGCGATGGCCTCGAGTTCGGAGTCGAACGCGTCCGCGAGGTCGGCGACCGCCTGCGCCCGCAGCATCTCGCTGTCGGCCACCGCCGCGTCGACTTCAGCCGCGTCGTCGAGAAGCGACATCTGGCCGGTGTCTTCCTTCTCCACGCGCAGTTCACGCTTGAGGTACCGCAGCGACAGGTCGTCGAGGTTGAAGCTGCGCTGCCCCGGCCGGACCAGGTACGCCGCGAGTTCGGTATCGCTCGTCAGTCCGCCGAGAACCCAACCGCGACCGCGCAGCGCGTGAAGCGCGGCCTTCGCGCTGTGCAGGGCCTTCGGCTCGGCCGGGTCGGCGAGCCACTCGCCAAGGGCCGCTTCGTCGTCCGGCGTGAGCTGTTCGACGCGCAGGAACGCACCCTCGCCATCGGATGCGTTGATCGCGATCGCCGTGACGTCTCCCCCGTAGGGCGAACCGGAACCGACGATCGAGACACCATGTCGCTGGCCGGTTTTGGCGTGCTCGGCAAGCCAGGCGCGGACGGCACCGGATTCGATCGCCGAACCACTGATCTCGAAACCCTGCTCGGCCTCAGGCTCTGCGGAGGACAGCGTCTCGAAAAGACGGTCTCGGAGCACACGGAACTCGAGATCGTCGAACAGCTTGTGAATGCGCTCCCGATCCCAGGCGCCGTGTGCGAGGTCTTCCGGAGCCAACGGCAGCGGAACGGTCCGGACCATCTCCGTGAGATGACGATTGAGCAGAACGCTCGACAGGTTCGCGCGCAGCGCGTCTCCGACCTTGCCCCGCACCTCGTCAACGCGGTCCACGAGAGAGTTCAGGTCACCGTATTCGCGAATCCACTTCGCTGCGGTCTTCTCGCCCACTCCGGGAATTCCCGGCAGGTTGTCGCTCGGATCACCGCGCAACGCCGCGAAATCGGGGTACTGGGCCGGGGTCAGCCCGTACTTGGTCTCGACCTCTTCCGGGGTGAACCGGGTCAGGTCGGAGACGCCCTTGCGCGGATAGAGGACCGTGACGTCTTGGTTGACGAGCTGAATGGAGTCGCGATCACCGGTGACGACCAGCACCCGGAAGCCGAGCTCCTGGGCCTGCGTCGTGAGCGTGGCGATGATGTCGTCCGCTTCGAAACCGGGCTCGGCCAGCACCGAAATTCCCAGCGCGCCAAGAACTTCCTTCGTCAGCTCGACCTGACCCGAGAACTCCTCCGGCGGCCGTGACCGGTTGGCCTTGTACTCGGGGTAGGCCTCGGCGCGGAACGTCTGGCGCGAGACGTCGAACGCTGCCGCTATGTGCGTGGGCTTCTCGTCGCGGATCAAGTTGATGAGCATCGCGGTGAAGCCGTAGACGGCGTTCGTGGTCTGACCGGTGACCGTTTTGAAGTTCTCCGCGGGCAGCGCGAAGAACGCGCGGAACGCGATGGAATGGCCGTCGATCAGCATCAACGTCGGGCGCTGGGGGGCGGTGTCGGCAGCCTTGCTCAGGTGCGACACGGTCGTGGCGGGACTCACGGGACCTAGTCTAGGGACCCGGTCTGACAGGTTCCTCGCGCGCCGCACCGGGGCTCGCAGCGAACCCCGGTCTACGCACGTCAGGACCTATTTCTTGACACCGTCGGCGCGGTACAGCCAGATCCCCGGACGGTCGAGCTCGCCGTCGGCGTCCCACGAATACCGGCCCTGGAATCCAGCGCCGTCGTACGCACGCACGAAGTTGAGCAGGTCGAGGCGTTTGACCTTCCCGGCGTCGATGCCGCGCAGAAGGATCGTGGCGACGTCGAAGCCCTCCGCCGCGTAGGGCTCGGGGTCCTCCTTGTACGCCTCGCGGTACATCGCGGCGAACGACGTCGATGCCGGTCCCCAGGGCGCCGCCACGATCGAATCGCGAGCGGTCTCCCCCGCCATGTCGATGAAGTCCGGGCTCTTCACCCCGTCTCCGGCCACGAACTTGGCCGTGACACCGGCATCGCGAAGAGACGTGAGCCACGACGCGGCTTCGCTTGGTGAACCAGCGAAAAACACCGCGTCCGCTTCGGCGTTGGCGACCCGTTGAGCCACAGCGGACGAGTTCCCGACCTGTGCCTGTGTCGAGCAGTTCGCGATCACCGCCTGCCCCAGAGCCGTGGTGACCGCAGCGGTTTGAGTCAGGGCATCGGAGCTGCCGTCGCCGATAACGCACACTCGTTGCGCCCCGAGCGAGTCCTCGATGTACTTGCCGACGGCAGTGCCTTCCATGCTCCGATCCGGAACGCCCCGGAAGAACGCCGCCCAGCCATTGTTGGTGAGGCCCGGGCTCGACGCGGACGGAGACACGGCGACGAGACGTGCCGCGGTGAACTTCTGCCCCGTCTGCGTGACCTCGTCCGAGTACGCCGGCCCAACGACGCCAACGACTTTCGAATTCTCGACCAACGCATCGGCGACTCGGCGGGCCTGCACGGCAGTGCCCTGAGTGTCAGCCGAGTAGAGGCCGACCTCGCACTTGGGGTTGTGCGCGTTGTGACGGTCGACCGCGAGCTTCACGCCCTTCGCGATGGCTGCACCGATCACCGTGTCGTCGCCGGAAAGGGCACCCATCACGCCGAGCGAGACGTTGCTGCACACCGCTTTGCCGTCCCCCGCGGGATCCGCTCCCGTGGTTGGCTTCAATGTCTGGCCGTCGGCACCGATGCGCGCGAAGTCATGAAGGCCGTAGGGCTGCACCACCGGCGCGACCTGGGCTTCGTCCTTCTTCGATGAGTCATCGCCGAAGATGGCAACGCCACCGACCACCGCGACGACGGCCGTGCCGGCCGCCACCCACATCGGCATCCGGCTCCGCTTCGGCGGTGCCGCCACGGCAGTCACCGCGGGGCTGTCGGCAGCGCCAAGCCCCCGACGGAACGCCGTCGCAAACGCGCTGGCCGAACTGAACCTGCGCGCCGGGTCAACGGCGAGCGCCGACTGCAAGGCGACATCGCACTGTCGTGGGAGAGCCGCGACGAGCGTCTTCGCCGGGGTCACCGGGTGGTGGCGCCCGCCTTCCCAGATCGGCGACGAACCGGTGAGCAATTCGTAGACCGTGCACGCGAGCGAATAGACGTCGTCCCGGCGAGCCTCTTCCTCCGGCCGATCCTCATCCGCGAGCGCTCGCGCGACGCAGTTGTCGACGAGGGTCACCGTTTCGGGCGTCACGCGGGTATCGACCAGCACGTTGGCCGGGGTCACGTCGATCGCGGTCATGTCCTGGCGATGCAGGTAGTCGACCACGACCGCCAGTTGGTCGAGCAGGGCGGCGACTCTACGAACGGGCAGTCGGCCGTGCTGGGCGAGAAGTTGCGACGCATCCGTGGCATCGACGAGACGAGTGGCGATCCAGAGGTTCCGGTCGACGAGGCCGACGTCGTCGACGGTCGCGATACCCGGGTGCGACAGTCGTCCCGAAGCCATCGCGCACTTCACGAACCGAGTGCGGAAGGTGCGGTCCGCCGAGAGGTCGGTGGACAGCACCTTCAATGCGACCAGCCGGCCCATGCGCTGTTGCCGGGCCAGATAGACCGGACCGCTCAGCCCGTGGCCGAGCACGCCTTCGATCGAGAAATGCCCGAAGGCAGTTCCCGTTTCGAGCAACCCCCGCGTATCAGCCGACACCAAGGTACGCAGCCTTCACGGAGGGGTCGGCGAGAAGTTCCTCGCCCGTTCCGGTGCGAGTCACCTCACCGGTTTCGAGGATGTACGCGCGATGCGTGCGACGCAGCGCCTGCTGGGCGTTCTGCTCGACGAGGAGAAT
>JAJFUQ010000277.1 GCA_021372355.1 Nocardiaceae bacterium
CAGCAACCACCCCGTCATCCCGTTGATCGAAACGGCTGCCGGGGTGCTGAACGCGGTCGAGGTCTGCCGCGACACCGTTCGTCCGGCATTCGGAAGTATCGATCTGGCCGCTCAACTGGGCATTGACCCGCAGAACCGCGACGCGCTCGCGACGGCCCGCTCAACGCTGGTTCTCGCTGCTGCCGCCGCGGGCGTAGCGGCCCCGATAGACGGCGTGACCACCGCTTTGTCAGACCCCGGCCGACTGGCCGACGACATTCGCAACGCCCGGCGACTGGGATTCACAGCGAAGCTCTGTATCCATCCGTCGCAGATCGCGCCGACAAAGCAGGCGCTTGCCCCGACCGGAATCGACATCGAATGGGCCGAACGGGTCATCTCGGCGGCTGGCAACGGCGCCATAGCCATCGATGGCGCGATGGTCGACAAACCGGTCATTGAACGTGCCCGCCAGATCCTCGCGCAGCGAACCTACGGGCACGAATGGCCGTAGCGGGGATCACGCCGCCCGTCGCGACTCCCGAATTCCGCGATAGGCACGCGGGAAGTACCGCGCACGCTCCGGCAGTACGGCGAAGGCCAAGCGAATCGCGGCGACGTAGATCGCCAACTCGATTGCGTCGGCACCCGTCGAGGTCAGGCCCAGCTGACGGCTGACTGACTCCGGCAGCGTCGCCTTCGTTGCACTGAGGGCAAGGCGCCGGAGGGGCAGCCATGTCACACGCCAGGCGGTGCGACCAAGAGGCCATCCGGGAGGTGGCGGCGCATCATCGACGAGCGACAGTACGGTTCGCGGAACAACTCCGGCCTCGAGGCCATCGGAAACCCGGTGGTCGAAATAGACATAGAACGCGTCCAGATCTTGCGGCATCCGATCTGGGTGCAGGCCCAGACCAATTCCGACGTAGCGCCATTCGTGGTAGAAATCGCGGCGCTCGGCGTCCGACAACGACGTGCCGAAGACATCATGCGCCCGGACCACGGAGTCGAAGATCGTCGCCCATACCCACACATACGCATCCGGATTCAGTGCGTGGTACTGCCTCCCTCGATCGTCGACGCCCTTGATGTTCTTGTGCGCGTCACGAATTCGACGGCCGAGATCGTGTGCATCCGCACCGTCGTAGACCACACCAATGATGGGCATCAACGAGTCGAAGAGCCGATTCCACGGCCTCTCGGCATAGACCGAATGCTGATCAACCCCAGCATTTACCACGGGATGCATCGTCTGCATGATCAGGCCAAGGGTCAGAACGAGAGCCAGTCGCAGGTCTCCGACCACCCGGAACGCGATCGTCCCATTGTCGAGGGGCCGGTCCCGATCCGGTTTCGCGGCAGGCGACACCTGCGAGGTCATAGCGGTCTCCGCGGAGCCCTTCGACATGGGGATTCACCTCACTGTGATCCAGCGATGGGACGATTCCCATCATGTTGTCCCATAGGACGCTATCACCTAACATGTCCTACGCATAGGACACTCGGCTACGACGGGCGATACATCGTCATCGAGCGAGATCTCGCCCGATGATCTCTTTCATGATTTCGGTCGTGCCTGCATAGATCGTCTGAATCCGGGTGTCGACGAACGCCCGAGCGACCGGGTACTCGACCATGTAGCCGTAGCCGCCATGCAGTTGAACGCACCGGTCGACGACGCGTTTCTGCAGCTCGCTGACGAACCACTTGCCCTTGGCGGCATCGACGGCAGTGAGTGTGCCGGCGTTGTAGGCGAGCACGGACTTGTCGACATAGGCCTCGGCGATGTCGATCTCCGTGGCCATTTCGGCGAGTTCGAACCTGATGTGCTGATTGCCGATGATCGGCTTACCGAACGCTTCGCGGTCTTTGCAGTACGCAAGCGTCTCGTCGAAGATTGCGCGGATCAAAGCCATCGCTTTCGCGGTGACGCCGAGCCGTTCGCGTGGCAAATGACTCATCAGGTTGTGGAGCCCGCGACCGACGTCCCCGAGGACATTCGCCGCCGGAACCCGCACATCATCGAAGAACAACTCGGCGGTGTCGTTTCCAGGAAGCCCGATCTTCTCGAGTTTGCGCCCGCGTTCGAAGCCCGGCATATCGCGTTCCACGACGAACAAAGTGAACTCGCCAGAACTGGTGCGCGCCGCGACGATCACGAGGTCGGCCATGATCCCGCTGGAGATGAAGGTCTTCTGTCCGTTGAGAATCCAGTCGTCACCGTCACGAGTGGCCGTGGTCTTGATGCCGCGCAGATCGCTCCCGGCGCCCGGCTCCGTCATCGCCAGGGCGCCGATCAGGTCGCCGGTCGCAAGACCGGGCAACCACCGCTGCTTCTGTTCCTCGCTCGTGAGATCGAGCAGGTAATGCAGGACGAGGTCGTCCTGGAGGCCGATCGTCATGGCCAGCGACAGCGCCTGCGACCGGGCGAGTTCCTCGCACGCCACCATGCGGTATCGATAGTCGGTCACCCCCGAGCCGCCGTAGGCCTCCGGGACCTCCAGCGCGTACACCCCGGCCTGCGCCGCTGCGGCGAACACCTCTCGATCGATCCAGTGTTCGGCGTCCCACCGTGCTCGGTGCGGAATGACTTCGCGGGTGACGAATTCGCGAACAGTCTTGCGATAGAGCTCATGGTCAGCGTCATAGAGGTCGCGTTGCACAGTCAGATTCCTTCAGTTGCCCACAACGGCCGCGAACGAGACGCATGCGCCTGGGCGGCCGCCGAGGTTGTGGGTGAGGGCGAGGCGCGGGTCAGCGAGTTGGCGGTCACCGGCCGCGCCACGGAACTGCAGCCAGCATTCATAGAGCATGCGAAGGCCACTCGCGCCCACCGGATGCCCGAATGACTTCAGCCCGCCATCCGGGTTGATCGGCAGGCGGCCCTCGAGGTCGAACGCGCCGTCGAGGATGTCCTGCCATGCCTGACCTCGATCGGTGAACCCGAGGTCTTCCATGAGAACGAGTTCGGTCGGCGTGAAGCAGTCATGAACTTCGGCGAACGAAATCTCTCGGCGCGGATCGCTGATACCCGCCTGTCGGTAGGCATCGCGCGCAGACCGGACGACTTCCGGGAACGTCGTGTAGTCGTAAGCGGGATCCATCCCACCGCGCCCGGACCCCGCGGCCAGCGCAAGGCCCTTCACGTACATCGGAGTGTCGGTATAGAGGTGCGCATCTTCCGCGCGAACGATCAGCGCGCACGCCGCACCGTCAGAGACTCCCGAGCAGTCGAAGATGCCGAGACGGCCGGCCACCACCGGCGCTGCCGCGATCTTCTCCTTCGACACTTCAGCACGGAACTGCGCCTTGGGGTTGAGCGCACCATTGCGGTGGTTCTTCCAGGCGACGTGCGTCATCGCGTCGCGCATGGCCGCCGGGTCGACTCCGTACCTCGCGGCATACGCGGGGTCGAGCAGCGAGAACGCGGCCGGAGCGGTCAGTGACAGTTCGGCGGCCGTGCCATCGCTCGGTGGGTCACCGCGTAAAAGACCCGAGAATCCGGAGTCTTTGAGCTTCTCGGCACCGATCGCGACCACCCGGTCGTAGGCACCGGACGCGACCGCATAGCAGGCGTTCCGGAAGGCCTCCGATCCACTCGCGCAATAGTTTTCGACGCGAGTGACGGGCGTGAAGTCCAAGCCCAACGCCTTGCTCACCACGAGTCCGCTCTGTCCGCTACCGAGCGTGCCGAACCAATAAGCGTCGACGTCCGAGCGGTCGAGTTTCGGATTGCCATCGAAGCAGTCGGCCATCGCTTCGACGATCAGATCTTCTGCCGACGCGTCCCAGCGCTCGCCGAAGCGAGTGCAGCCCATCGCAACGATGGCGACCTTGTCGCGGATTCCGTTGCTACTCATGCGAGTTTGGCTTTCCAGAAGTAGTTGTGCACTCCCCCGGCGCTGTGTAGCCGCCGGAACGTCGTCTCGACGCGCGCACCGACTGCCAGACGGTCACTGCCATCCGTCACCTCGAGCGTGTAGCGGCCGCCCCCATCGAAGTCGACGACCGCCTGCGCGACCGGCGGAGCCAGCGAGTACGCAAGTCGATCGACCGTGAAGGTCGCGACGGTTCCGCTCCGTCCGCCGAGACGGATTGCGGTCATCGCATCGATCGCGCCGCACTGCTTGCACACTCGTGTCGGCGGCAAGTGCACGAATTCGCAGGTCGAACAGCGACTACCGGTGAGCCCGAACTTCCAGGCCTGCGATCGCGCCGACGGCGGCGCGGCTACGCGATCGGGTTCTGGGCGCCGCGGTGGTTCCTGATCGACAAGCCCGCGCCAGCGCAGGTACGTCAGATAGTCGACCGCCGACCCCGCTTCGATCTGCTGTGCAACAGATACGGGCTGTCGACGTTCGAGGATGCGATCGGTCGTGCGCAACAGAATCGCATCGCAACCGTCGGCGGCGGAGAGGACCAGAATCGTCTCGTCGGGCTGGGCCTCATCGAGAACCGCGGAAAGGGCGATACCCACATCCGCAGCACCGGTATGCCCGATCGGTGACACAACCGTGGACACCTTGCCGCGCAACGACTTTGCCGCGCGCCGGGCGGCGGTGAGATTAGGTGAAGTGATCACAACGTGGTGCGCCGGCTCGAAGCCCTTCGTTGCAGCGTCGATCAACGACAGGTATTGCTCGACGCCGAATCGCTCCTCCCATTGCGAGCCGTAGATCGCAGACGGGTCGCGCCACCGGTCGAGGAATTCGGCAGTGACCGACGCCTGGGAGACGACCTCGGCGACCGGATCGGCGCCGAATACGAATGCGGCCGCGCCATCGCCACCCGCGCGTTCGTCCGCCGAGCCAGGTCTTCCGGTTCGCACGTCGGAAACCACTGCCAGCCCACCTCCGCTAGCCGCGCGCAGTGCGGCGATCCCACTGCGCGCTGATCCGCCAAGGTCCGCGGCGAAGGTCTCCGGCGGTAACCCCAACGCGGCATGAATCGCAGTCGCATTCGTCTTGTCGAGGTATGCCGGCGTCGTGGTCGCGAAGTAGAGCGCTGCGACCTGCCGCTCACCGAGCGCAATCGCCGCCGCAGCGACGCCCATCGTCGTGCTGTCTTCGTCGAACGAGGCGGCGAGCCGCTGGGTACGTCCGATCGAAACCCGATGCGTGGGCAGGTAAGTCCCGTAGCTGACGATTCCGCTCATGGCGCCTCGAACAACGCGGCAATGCCCTGCCCGCCGCCCACGCACATGCTCTCCAGCGCGTACCGGCCGCCGCGGCGCTTCAATTCGTGCAGCATCGTCGCGAGGATCCGCACCCCGGTGGCTCCGATGGGATGGCCCAGCGAAATACCGGAACCGTTGACGTTGATTCGGTCGATGTCGTCGAAACCCCAGCCCTTCATCACCGCAAGGACCTGCACGGCAAAGGCTTCGTTGACCTCGACGAGGTCGATGTCGTCGAAGGACATTCCCGACCGCGCGAACAACTTCTCCACTGCGGGCACCGGACCGATTCCCATGGTCGCGGGATCGCAGCCTGCGGCAGCCCAGCCGACGAGGTAGCCGAGCGGTTCGAGATCCAGCTCCGCGAGCTTGTCCTCAGCGACAACGAGGCACGCGGCGGCCGCGTCGTTCTGCTGGCTCGCGTTGCCTGCGGTCACGGTTCCGTGGGGAACGATGGTCCGAAGTTTCCCGAGCCGCTCCATCGTCGAGTCCGGCCGAATGCCTTCGTCGCGGTCGAAGACGAGCAGATCGCCCTTATGCTGCGGAACCGTCACCGGCACGATCTCGTCGATGAACTTTCCGGCCTCCCACGCTGCAGTCGCACGCGCATGGCTGCGTGCGGCGAACTCATCGGCAGCGTCGCGGGTGATGTTGTAGTCGCGGGCCAGGTTCTCGGCCGTTTCGATCATTCCGCTGATGCGCCCGAACCGGGCTTCCGGCTGCGACCGCTCGCGCCCGCGGTCCAGCCGGTCGTAGAACACTGTGTTCCCAGCTCGTGAGCCCCACCGCAGGTCTTGCGTGTAGTACTCGATGTTGCTCATCGACTCGACACCACCGGCCAGCACGACATCAGCCGCTCCGGTCTGCACCATCATCGCCGCCGTGGCGACCGCCTGCAGACCATCTCCACAGCGGCGGTCGACCTGAAAGCCTGGGACCTCGACGGGCAGGCCCGCGTTGAGCGCAGCCCACCGTCCAATGCACGG
>JAJFUQ010000175.1 GCA_021372355.1 Nocardiaceae bacterium
CCTTTCTTCGATGACTTGGAAGGTCTCGAAGCAGAACCTACGCCCGGCCCCCATTTACACCGGTTTCAGGACACGACCACGCTCTGCTTTCACGTCACGAGTCGGCCGACGGGATCGACAGCATCGATGTCTTCTGGCTACGCGATCGTGCGCGCCTGGCCGTGCTCGTTCGTCTCAACGCTGTCGTCACGTTCCGCGCTGGCCACTAACTGGTCCGCCTGCACCGCAAAGACCAGCGGTTGATCGGCGTGTACAGACATCACCGTCAGGCATTCTCGGCAGTTATTGGCACTCCGGTAGCGGGCAGAGCGATCGACCAGCCGGGGGGAACTGGGGCGCTGACAAGCATTCGCGGCGCACCAGGCTCCATGGGCAGACCCTTCAGGCGGCTCACCGGCCCGTGACGGTACGAACATGTCGCATGTCGTCTGCTAGGCGGCCCAGACTGCGCGATTGATTTCTTGCCCGAAAAGCGATTGCTTCTCGGAAATGTCGCCGATCCACGCTAGCGTGGTAAACATGGCGCCATCAAGGTCGACGATTTACCAGGGCGATGACGGGCTCGAGCGGGCCCTCGTGGATCTGGTCCGAGTGGGGGCGCGTGGCCACGCCGCAGGTGTCCGTCAGCTTGCAGGACGCCTAATGCGGGCCGTTCCATCGTCCGTGCCGGACGCGGATGCATTTCGCGTGGCGCTCCACGACGCACTATCGGCGGCAGCGCCCACTACCGGGCTCCGGTTCGACAGCGGAGCGATCCCGGCGGATGCCGAAGGGGCACATTTATTGGCCCACGTCGATGCGATCCCGACTGGCGACGAACTGGTCGTCGATGACGCTGTGGCAGCGCAACTACACGAGATCGTGACAGAGCGTGAGCGTCGCGCTGAGCTGGCACGAGCGGGAGTCGCGGTGAGCCGGACCGTTTTGTTTTGGGGCCCACCGGGAGTTGGCAAGACCCTCGCCGCCCGTTGGATCGCACAGCGGCTCGAATTGCCCTTGGTGACATTGGATCTCGCTGCGGTCGTCTCCAGTTACCTGGGCAGTTCCGGTCGTAACATCCGATCGGTACTGCAGTTCGCAAAGTCGGGCCCGTGCGTACTTCTGCTCGATGAATTTGACGCGGTCGCGAAGCGCCGCGACGATGATACCGACATCGGCGAGTTGAAGCGCATTGTCAACGTGATCCTTGTCGAACTGGATCGATGGCCGGAGACGAGTCTGCTGGTCGCCGCAACGAACCATCCCCAGTTGCTCGATGAAGCTGTCGATCGCCGCTTCGATCGAATCATCGAATTTGCGCTCCCCGGCGGCGCTGAACGGCGCACACTGCTGACCAACCTGGAATGCAGGGACGTCTCGGCAGAGGTAGTGGACGTGGCCGTAACAATGTGGGAAGGACACAGTCACGCGGTCATTCTGCGTTTCTGGGATCTCTGCAGGCGCAGGGCAATTCTCAACGATCGGACTATGGAGGACGTCGTGGTGACGGAACTCGTCACGCAGTTTCCGTCGAGCGATGCGCGTAACCAGGTCTGGCAAGTCGCACACGATCGGCTAGGGATGTCGAATCGGAGCATCGCAACTCTCGCCGGTGTCAGCCACCCCACCGTTGCCAGCGGTATCCGGCAAGCCACGGAAGCGCTGTGACGACCCCGGGTTCGACAGCCGGAGTCGCCCGCCGGCTGTTGCTCAATGGCGAAGCGATGCGATTCGAGGTCGAACCTGCCCCAACGGGTGGTGGACCGAAGTACAACCCATTCACTTCTGAACAAGCTCGGGAGTGGCTGCTCCCGCAGATCCGTTCCGCGCGTGCCGGATTGCGAGAATTGCCTGACGAGCTGCGGGCCGTGGACCGCATCTACATCGAAGCCAAGCTCTTCCCGAATTATCTTGCTCCGACGTACTATCCGGAAGCTCTGCTCGGATACATCGGTGCAGTCCCGGTCGGTTCGAGGTCGGACGCCAGTATCCTGCGCACAGCGGCGCAAGATCGGCCGAGCGGGACCCGCCGACTCATCCTTGCAGTCGATGACACAGCACTCGAGCGGCTCGAATCACTTGTCGATGCCCCGGGCCCTGGCCGCAGTGCCCAGCAGGCGTTCGAACAGATTCGACGCCTCGAGGAAGTCGCCTCGCCGGCGGTGAGTTCCGTTCTGCGCGTGGATCCCGAGCAGAGTATTGGCAAGCAAGGGAGCTCTCTCTATGAGGCAGTGCTGCACCCGCGCGCTGTGCGGTCCGGCGAGCCCGTAGCGATCGACGCTGCAACGCTGGATCGCTGGGTATCGCTCGTGGAATCATACGGCGGTACCGTGCACGGCGACTTTCTTCGCACCGTCGGGGGATTGACTTTCGTCCCAGTGCGGGTGGCGGACGCGGATGCACCGCAATTAGCGAGGTTCAACCCGCTACGGGCGCTGCGACCGATGCCCGCTATCCGACCGCGGCCTCGGTTCGGGCTGCGCAGTGCGAGCCGGATTCGGCCCCCCACTGTTCCGGATCCCATTGCTGACGTCACGACTGTCGCGGTATTCGACGGCGGCGTCCGCGATCCGGATCAGCTTGGGCTGTTCCCGATCCCGGTGATCGATCTGACGCCGGAGCCGATCGAGACCGACGATGTCGATCACGGCACCGGTGTTACCGGTGCCGTCCTCTACGGACTGTTGCGTTCAGGTGATCAGGCGGCGCAGCCACCTCTGCCCGTGGAGAGCTTTCGGGTCATGCCACCGCCGTATGACCCGGGGGACCTCGATGGGTACTGGATCCTTGACCAGATCAAGGACATTCTGACCGAGGGCCGGCACAAGCTGGTCAATCTGAGTCTAGGACCGACTCTGGCTGTCGAGGATGACAACGAGCCGAACCGGTGGACCGCAGAACTGGATCAATTGGCGTGGGAGCGCGACATCGTGTTCGTGGTCGCGGCTGGAAATGACGGAAACCAAGATCGCGATACTGGGCTACATCGAGTGCAAGTACCAGCCGACATGGCCAACGCAATTTCGGTCGGTGCATGCGATGTGCCCGCTCCCGATCGGCCGTGGACGCGCGCACCCTACTCATCGATGGGTCCCGGACGCCCCGGAAATCGGACCCAGCCACTGGGCGTTCAGTTCGGCGGAGTGGATGACCGGATGTTTGACGTCTTGTGCGCCGACGGAACGTTTTTGGAGGCGACGGGAACGAGCTTTGCGGCGCCGGTCGTCACTCACGCACTTGCGGACCTCACAACGCGGCTACCTCGGGTGAACAGCAGCGTACTTCGAGCTTTCCCAGTACATTTCGCCGAACGCCATCGCGCCTTCAAGAAGCGGCAAGACGAGTTCGGTTTTGGGCGGCTGCCTTTGTCGTTCGCCGACGCGATGGAATGTACCCCGGACCAAGTGCACGTGCTCTTCGTCGACGAGATCGCGCGCGGAGACATCGTGGGCTACCAATTGCCGCTGCCCCGATACTTCACCGGACCGGCAAAGATGTCGGTCACCCTTGCCTATGCCTCACCCGTGGAGCCGACCCAGCCAACCGAGTACACCTCTGCCTCACTCGAACTGACATTGCGTCCGCACCGCAACATGTTCCGATTCTCTCCGCCGACGGGATCCGACGAGCCAGCCAGGGAGGTTGACCTCGCCTCGCCCGAAGCGCGAACCCTGTTGATGGAGGGATGGAAAGCGGGTCAGGAACCGGTCGCCAAAACCCTCACTAACACAACAAGTTTGAATGAGGCAGATCTGCGCGACTCGGGCAAGTGGGAAACGTTGCGACATTACAGAGTCAATTTCACCGCGGGCGAACTCGACAGCGCCAGGCTGGAGGTGCGCTATGTCGCCCGCCGAGCGGGAGCTTTGGACGGTTCGCCGACCGAGGTGCCTTTTGCCATGATCGTCTCGGTGTCAGACTCCGGCGGGAACGGCACGTTGTACGACGACATTGCGGCGCAATTCACTGCCTTGCGGCCGGTCCAGCGGGTCGCGGGGCGGGTCCGGCTGCGCGGAGCCCAGCAGAACACCTGGTACTAGGTGGAGCGATAGGGATGAGCACGACGCGCATTCGGGACGAAGCGCTAGCACTCGGATATCTCGGCAATGCAGCCTTGGCAATGATGCGCAGCGTGTTCCGTGAGCAGATGCCGCGATTTCCTGCCCTCGACGAGGCCGATGAAGTCGATGACTTGGTGAACGAATTTTTCGAAGCAAAGGGTGCCGGCTACGCGAATGCGGTCACCGCGGTTCCCGACGATGCGGCTGCCCACCGTCTCACCGGCAAATGGGTCAAGCACTGGCTCGTCGACCGAGTTCGTAAGCGCCCGTGGGGAGCACTACGAAACCGGCTCGAAAAACGCCTGGAACGCTCAGATCTCTTCGCGCCATCGGCGTTGGCACATCACTGGATCCTGACGAATGGCGACGATATTGATCTGCTGGTCGGGCCCGATGAACTGCGCTCCATCGCGGCCGGCGCGACGGTCGAGTTGGCCAAGTTGAGGGGCGATAACCCCGTGCCATTGGGTCGCCCGGGGCAACTGGAGGAGATGCTACGGCGGGTTCTGGCCGCGGCCGGCCGACTCCATATCACCGACCTCACCGATATTTGCGCCGACCGATTCCCATCCTTGTTAGACGCCAATGACGCCTTCGACGTGACACCCGAAATAGATTGGGAGATCATTGAAGAGACAGTGTCTGGTCCTGATAGCGCCGCGATTGCCGAGGCGCAACTCAGTCACGAACACGTTGCCGCCCAACTGATGTCGACGTTGACCGCCCGGGACCGCACAGTTATCCAATTACTTAACGACCCACGTGGGCTCGCGAACAAACTTGGCGTGGGCCGCAGCAGCGCGTACAGCCTAATTGCCACGCTTCGGGCACGTCTGATCGAACTCGCCGGTGATGCCGAGCGAGGCCGCGAGGTCGTTGCAGCTCTGGTCAGTCTGGTGCTGGACGATGAAGCCGTTGTCCCGTCAGTAGATGACATGACCATGGAGGGTTCGAATGTCGTCTGAGTCGTCCGAGCGCTGGTTAGAACTCGCGCAACGTGCCCCGATCGGCCCGAAGTGCGGCGGGCTCCTGCGCAGCTCCAGCACAACCGACGACGTTTCAGCAGGCCAACTACGTCAGGCGTACTGGCGTGAGTCGAGCGTCATCCTCCTCGTCGTGAGTGTCGATGACTCTCGTGCACTAGCCCACGCTGTTCCCGTGTCTCTGGAGGCCGGCGTCGAGGATAGGGCCACTGTGATCGTGGAAGCCGACGCCAGCCCGCTATACGGACCCATCTCGATTTGGCCAGACGCGGCAGCCGAGATTCCGTTTGGAGTGCTGGACACCATAATCGCGTCAATCCCTCGGCCGTTACTCGAAATCATCACCGGCGCAACAACAAATCCTGGCACAAAAGAAGGGCTGCGTAGAGGAAAATTCGACCCGCCTCTTGGGTCGGGAGCGGCCATGGCGATCGACGAACTCTTCGATGCTTTCGAGGCCCTCCAGGCGGCGCCGGGACTGCGCATCAATGCTTCGGTGAAATCGGCTGCACAACTTGATATTCCGCTACCAACCATTATGAATACGTTGCGCGTTCCGCAAGCTCGTGCCATGGCCATTCGCATAGGCAAGGAACCGCTGACGCGCGACGAAGCGCAACAGCTCGCTGCGGCGGCCGATCTCGCCGTCGACGACATCCTAAACGGGGTCTCGCCACTACCGAACGATCTCGCGCGCGAACTGCAAGAGCCGCGCTGGCGCCCGCACATCAGACAACGCGCGGTCGATGGAGACGAAGATGCGGCGCGAACACAGCTTGGCTACGAGGCCTACCAGCTTGCCGCGCGAGAAACCGGCCAAGGACGGCAACAGTGGAGGCAACGCCTGGAAGCGATTGTCGCAGCAGAAGGCAGTTAGGCCCGTGCCGCGAACATTCGACGCCGTGCCTGCCCAAGTCGACGCAATGGTGCGTGTGTGGTAAGCGTGGGGCGGCAGTCGAGATGATTTGACGCGTGATGCGTTTGCTGCGCTGGAAAGCCGCGACGATCTCACCGTGCTGCGCGTTCCAGAGTTCGTGCCTCACGATTCCCAACTGGGTTGCTCCGTCGCCGGTGGGTATCGATGGGATCCGCCGACGCTGATCGTGACACAGTCGATGTCATGGCGGCGCCAGCAATTCACGCGGCTACACGAACTCGGCCACCACATCCAGAAGACCGACATCGCCCTCGGCACTGCAATCGTCGAGCACCGTGAGCCTGAGGCGTTCGAGGATGCGAGCTGCGATGCGTTTGCTGCGCGCATGTTGCTGCCCGATGATCTCGTCGATGCGCACATCCACGGTTCTGGGCCCACGGTCAGCACGGCAACTGGGTTGTTCGCAGCCTCCAATGCCTCCCGCGCGGCGATCTGTGTCCGCCTCGTCGGACGGCTCGAATCAGCTGGGGTGGTCGCCGTGCTCGACGGCGACGGCATCGTCACCTTCGCCGCCGCATGCGGCGGATTGTTTCCGCCGGCGCGGGGCAGCGACCAGTCCGCCAACGCCCTTGTCCAGGCGGCGATGCGTGCGGATCGAGACGGTCGTGTGGTCACTCGCGACGACGCACAGATCTGGTACCGCGATGGCCACACCTCCGACCTGCTGTACGGCCAAGCGGCTTGGGCGGGAGATCGGCTGTTCCTGACGATGGTCTCCTACGGGGCGCCGTGGCTGACGTTCTCACCGCCCCGAGATAGCACGGCCGACCAGGCTCCCGACGCCTGGGATGAATGCGAACACTGTCACCAGGAGTTTGTCGCAGAGGCTGTCTGCGGCCGCTGCGAGCAACCTCGCTGCCCATCAGGCCATTGCGGCTGCACCGCCTGCGCCGAGAAGACCTGCACGCAGTGCTTTCTGCGCCAGCACCCCGGCCAATTCACTACCGGCTCCACGGTATGCCGGGATTGCGCGAGCTGACGACCGCACCACGCGCACGGTTGTTCTGGACGATTTCGACGTTGTCCCGTCTCTAACTGTTGAACAGGCGAATGCCTGCAACCAGGAAGAGTGGAAAGGAGCCCGCTGTGGCGCCCCAGGACAACATCCAGGTCTACATCGACGGTGAACCAGTCACGGTCAAGCACCGGCGCCTTACCGGCGCCCAGCTCGCCGCGCTCGTCACGCCGCCCGCCGACAACGTGTGGCTCGACATCGCCGACGCACAAGATGAGCCGATCGCCCCGACCGAGGTCGTGGCCATCGAGGAAAACATGCGCTTCTACACCGACCGACCCCGCACCATCTACATCGACAAGATCCCGTACCAGGTGCGCACCGCCGCGCTCACCGAAACCCAGTTGCGCAACTTGCCTACTCCGCCGATCGTCGACGACTACGGCATCTGGAAGGACATTCCCGACGACCTCGACGATCCGATCAAGGCCGGCGAGATCGTCCACATCGCCGACGGGGACCGCTTCTTCACGAAGGAGCTGCCGAAGAAAGAGCTGCACGTCATCGTCAACCGGAAGCACACGGTGACCCTGCGCGGCGCCCGACAGACCGGCATGTCGATCAAGGAGGCCGCCATCGCTCAGGATGTGCCGATCCAGCTGGACTTCCTGCTGTACCGCAAGACCGGTGCAAAATTCGACCAGGTCGGCGACGACGAGCAGATCCGGGTCCACAACGACGACGAGTTCCGCGCCGTCGACGGGGATGACAACTCGTGACGACCACGCCGATCAGTCCGGCCGTCGCAGGCGCGGTTCAAGAGATCCAAGAGACGTTCGCCGGGTCCACCGTCACCGTCACCGGCGACGGTGCCGGCGGCGCGTGGGTGGTCATCGACCCGATCCCACTCAGCTCCAACTACACACAGGACAGCTCTTGGATCGCCTTCCTCATCACGTTCGCCTATCCGGAGGCCGACGTTTATCCGCATTTCGTGCGACCGGATTTGAAGCGCACGGACGGCGCCGCCCTCGGCGAAGGGTTCTCGCCAACCACGTGGGGGCCCGCCGGGGACCCGGGAATGCAGTTGTCTCGGAAGAGCAATCGGCTCAACCCCGCCGTCGACACGGCCACGACCAAAGTCCTGAAGGTGCTCAAATGGCTCAACGAACGGTAGACGCGCCTTGGTCAGTGGTGATCACCGCAGGGCAGTGGAATGTCCTGCGGAATCATCTGTTTCCTGGTGACGGTGACGGTGACGGTGACGGTGACGGTGACGGTGACGGTGACGAGCACGGCGCCGTGCTGCAATGCGGTATCGCGCGAAGCGCGCGGGGCACCCGACTGCTGGTCCGCGACGTGGTGGTCGCGGTGGACGGCGTCGACTACGTCGAAGGAACCCGCGGCTACCGGAAGCTAGCCGCGGGCTTCGTCGCCGATGCCATCGACGCCTGCGCACAACAAGGGTTGGCCTACCTCGCGGTGCACAACCACGGGGGCCGCGACCGAGTAGCCTTCTCAGGCACTGATATGGCGTCCCATGAACGTGGCTATCCGGCACTGCTCGATATCAACGGGGGCGCCCCGGTGGGAGCGCTGGTGTTCGCCGAGAGTGCCGTTGCCGGCGATATCTGGACGAGCGACGGGCAGCGTCACGCGCTTACCCACCTGCGCGTGATGGGGCGACCGCAGCTCACTATTACCCCCGAGCCCATCCCCGCCCAGATTGCAGATCCGACCTACGACCGTCAAACGCGGGTCTTCGGTGATCGCGGTCAGGCGCTTCTTGGGCAGTCGAAGGTGGCTGTCGTCGGGCTCGGCGGGGCTGGATCGCTCATCGCTGAATACCTCGCCCGCCTCGGGGTAGGGCATCTGGTGTTCATCGACCCTGACCGGCTCGACCCGACGAATCTTCCGAGGGTCGTCGGTGCTCGCCGACTCGACGCGATGTCCTGGCTTCAGGGAAGCACGCGACTGCAGTGGATGCGAGATCTCGGAGCCCGCATCTCAACGCCAAAGGTGAAGATTGCTGCGAGAGTCGCCCGCCAAGCCTCTCGTGGCATCCGAATCACCGCGGTTGCGCGTTCGGTCGTCGACGCTGACGTTGCGGCGCTGTTGACCGACTGTGATCATATTTTCCTTGCTGCCGACTCGGCGCTCGCCCGGCGGGTGGTCAACTCGATCAGCCATCAGTACCTGATCCCCAATACGCAAGTCGGCGCCAAGGTTTCGGTCGTCAGTGGCCAGGTCGCCGACATTTTCTCCGTGTCGCGGATGAGCAACCCCGGTAGCGGTTGCCTGCAGTGCAACGGCCTGATTTCTGCCTCGCGCTTGACTGAGGAAGCCACAGGGGAAGTCCAACGTCGCCGGCAGCGCTATATCGACGATGAGAATGTCTATGCCCCGAGCGTGATTACGCTCAACACGGTCGCCGCAGCGCGCGCGGTCGATGACTGGCTCATGATGGTCGGGGGCCTGGTAGATTCGACCGTAGGAGCCGATCATTGGGTCGAGTATCACCCTCTCACCGACGACGCCGTCGAACACCGCCCAGTAAAGTCGCCAGACTGCTTACACTGTGGTTCAACGCGTTTCGCTATCGGTGACGGCGTGCCATTGCTGGCACGAGGTGCGTCGGCGACGCGCATTTCGCCATTATCGAGGTGACTCCAGTCGTCCGTGCAAGGGGATTGCTCGACACAGAGTCACCAGATTGGGATGCATTCGTCGACGACGCGATTCGTCACCCAAAGGTTCTCAGTAGTTACGGCGGATATGGCGAGTCGAGAGTGTCGTTGGGCCGAGCACGCGTCACGTGATGCCGGGGGACGACGATGGCCCCATGCCGCGACGGCCGGGCCGCTTTGCGCCGCCGCGCGATAGCGTGGGCCGTCGCCGACCGGCGGTGCGGCGGCGGAACTCACGAGGATCGCACTCCAGGAGTCTGATGATCTTGTCACGCATCCTGAGGTACTGGTCGACGTGACGGTTGCGCGGGGTGAAGAGCAGCTTCCGCGCACCTTGAAGGCGTGCCTCGAATTTGGGATGGGAGAAAAGAGTTCGCCAGTCCGCTTCGACGCAATCGTGGCGCACGATGTAGGTCGCGTGTCGGCCGGCCAACGGGCTGATCGCTACTGCGTCCTCTCCAATTCCGACGGTTGAGCTGATAGCCAATATCAGGTACCGGTTGTCGATGCCGCCCGAGGACTCGTTCCCGCGATGCCAGGTGCATCGATCGATCCCGAAATGGTTCTGCAGCTCCTCCAGGACAGCGAGACGGTGTTCATCGACGCGGCGACCAAAAAATGTTTGGGAGGAACGTATCTCGCCGAGGAACGCGCGGAGTTGCTCACCCTGGGGGAGTATCGCAAAACCCAGATCGGCGGTCGGCTGCCGCGAGGATAGCCCAAGCGCACTCGTGGCGTCTCGGAATGGGCGCAAGAACTCGTATCGCCTGTCCTGTAGCGCAAGTAACTGGTCGTGTGAATTTCGGTAAAAGTCTCCAAGATTCGCTTGATCTGTCGCCAAGAGCCTCTGTACGGCGCCGATGAAGGTGGTGAGCCGCCGTATCGCTCTCTCCAGTTGCGGAGTGGTTTCAACGAGACTCTCCACGGATGGTGGCTGAAGCAGTTCGAGCATGTCCCACAGTCGTCCGTCATACTCGGGGCATGCAATAGTGAGGACAACAGCACGGCGGAGAAAGTCGAAAGCAGCTCTTGCGCGGCGCAATTCGTCAGCGGCTGAGCGACCAATGTCATCATCGTCAATGAGCTCCCGGAATTCGCTGTCCACGCCCCGTTTCGCAAGTCGCGGTTTTTCGAGGACTGGCCCGTGAGCGCGTACCAGGCCGTCAAGGCGTTGCTTTTCCTGGTCTAGGACTACGGCAAGCGCGACGAGATCCTCCTGGGCGGTAGGCAGTTTCGGCTCAGTTTCCGGGCTCAGGTCGGCTGCTGAGTATCGCCAGGTGAGGTAGCCATACCCACCCTGTCTTTCGGGGACAAGTTGCTGCAGATAGATGGCGATCGCTTCCTGGTCGATGTCGCCCTCGATGTTGTTGGCAACGATGCACGCAACAGCCGCCGGATCCATCCTGTCGACGAGCGACGGCAGACCCTCGATACGGTCGCGCGGTCGCGCGTTCGCACTTGCGCCGCGCGGCCCCTTGACCGTGGACTGCGCAGCGCCCGAAGGGCTTCGCCGTTTACCCAACACCGAGTCACGTATCGCTGCGCGTCGTTCCCCTTGCGCCATTCGCTTCTGCAGCTTCTCGCTGGCAACCACGTTGCGCAGTACCTTCCGTGTGAGTCCGAATTTATCTTCAAACTCCCGAAATAGATCGCCGATCGCCTCGCCCGCCTTCTCCGAAGTAGAGAGGAGCCTGTAACGCTTGTAGAGTTCCAAGGCATCGGGGGAGGTGAATTTCGAGGTTCTGCGTCGCAGTTCCGGCGATCGCACTCGTCGGGGGCCGGATGTGATGGCGGCGTCGGGTGCGGGTCGGCGGTCCTCGGCTCGGGCTGCTGCCGTCGTGGTTGGGGTTACTGTGCCAAGGGAGTTACGCAATCGGCGCGCAACCGGTGCCTCGATCGTCGTAGACGCAGACTTGGCGAACTCGGGTGGCGTCCAGATTCCGGTGTAAACGGGCGGGCGCAGGTTCTTGCTTCGGTGGGTGATGTTACGCGGTAGCGCTGACAGTTTCGGTGCTGTGGGTGGCGGGCTCGGAGGCGTGCTGGGTCCGTAGTTGTCGGGGCGGGT
>JAJFUQ010000006.1 GCA_021372355.1 Nocardiaceae bacterium
CCGACAACCAACGCCGCCGCGTACGGTGGGCCTGCACCCGCCGATCACGGCGAGTCACACCCAGCCGGCACCAATGCCACTGCTAACTGCGAAGAGCCGCATAACCACAAATCCCGTGTCCACTACATGGGGGCAAGGCCCGTCGAAGGAACGTCAAAGTCTTCGGACGGCGTATCGAGTTCGCTCAGAGCCGCCGATGATCAGATCGGCAAAAGATCCTTCCACGATTTCGGAGCATCCCCCCCTAGGGGATTGACGATCTTCTGCAGCTGTCCATCCGGCGCGAGATACTGTCCGGTCCGCGTGTCGTAAGACGCCGTAGCCATCGATGGCCCCCCGGCGGGGACGCTGCCGGTAAAGGAACTCGGCGCGACGGGTGTCGGCGGGTTCGACAACTCTGGGGCAGCCGGCGCGGGTGAAGGAACCGGCAGGGCGACGCCCGCTTGTTTGGGTGGGTACCCTACCGCCCCCGGCACAGGACCTTCCGCCGGCGGCTGAGCAGGCGGCGGCGTCCCGGCAGGGCTTGCGCCGGGCGGTAGTGGCGTACCCTCGATGGGCGCGTAAATTCGCTCTTGGAAATCGACCCGGTCATCGGGTGGTAACCCGTTTTTGACCAGATTCGGGTCAAATGGGTACGGCCCCGTCAGGTGTTCGCGAATGGACGTCGGCGTGAAACCCTTTGGATCGTTACACAACTCGACTGTGGGAGCTCGTTTTCCAGGGTGCCCCATACACGGATAGTTCCGCGCTCCCCGAACAAGGATCGGCGAATCCTGCGGTAGCTTGCAGTACAAATTATCCGGTGTGTCGACAACCGTCTCGTCCTCGGGCGCTCTCCACTGCGAAGGCGGCAAGAATCCCACGGTGCACGGATTCGGGTCGGAGACCGTCAGCGCGAAGTCGCCAGACGGTAGGCCGGTGGGATTGTTTTTCGGTAGACCAAACGCCTGTTGGGCGGAAACCACGCCGGGGACCAACACCAACAGTTGCTCGATGGACGGATTGTAGGTCACCAGAATCTGTCCCACCGTGGTGAGATTCGCAAGAAGTATGGGTAATGTCGGCTTGATTTGATCCAACAATCCAGTGACCTCGTCTGCGAAGCCAGGCCCACGCTGCAGCAATGACCTTATGTCGGGATCGTTCTCGACCAATTGTTGTGATATTCCGGAGAGACTGCGCGCCCACCTGCGTATCGCGTCGGCAGTTTCAGCTTGAGAGTCAAGGAGTGGCTGGCTGTCGTCGACCAATGTTCGTGTCTGGTCAGACACCGCGTTGCCAACTTCCGAAAGCTTCGAGCCCGAATCCAGCAGCGAGCCCAACTCTGGCCCTGCTCCATTGAAGGCAGCGAATGTCTCATCGAGAAGGTCAGGAATTCTTTCCTTTGGCAGGCTGTCAATCAATGCACCGAGTTGGTCAAGCATCGGTCCGACCTGCTGTGGGATCGTGGTATCGGATACTGGAATTCGCGAACCGTCCCGCAGATAAGGCCCCGTATCCGTCCTGGGTCTGAGGTCGACGTACTGTTCGCCGACTGCGGACACACTGCGGACCTCAGCTTGGAGATCAGCGGGGATTTTGGTCGAGGAACTCAACGACAGCGTCGCTTCCGCCCCACTGGGCGTCAACCGCACTGCCGTGACTTTACCCACTTGAACCCCGCGGTAGGTGACATTGCTGAACCTATACAAGCCACCTGTGGCCGGCAATTCCAGAGTCACCATCGATCGGCCGATACCCAACAAGGTGGGAACTCGCATGTAAACGAAAGCCATCACGAAGACACCGACTATCGAGGCAACCGAAAAGATGATCAATTGCGTTCGAATGAATCGGGTGAGCATCACCGACCTCCGTTCGACGATGGAAGACCGGCCTGTGGAGTAATCGGCGGCGGCGCGGTCGCAGGATCGTGCAGCTGGTAAGGGCCAGCGAAGATCTGCGTCCCGGTGATCGGTTGTGACTGCGGCAACCACGGCGCCGCCGGTGGTGGGGGAACCACAGGGAGTAACGGACCACTCACTGAAGGCATTCCCTGCCCGGGTGCGCTGTTGGGCGCAGGTGGCGGCGCCTCTGACGGCGGAGGTGACACGCCGATTTTGAGTGGATCGTAGCTGTAATTGAAATAATACGGATCACCCGGCGCCGGAATGAGTTTCGCGTTTTCGTCGCCCCATCTAGTTCCGAGCAGCAGCGTCTTCTTCAGGCGGGGATAAGTCAGGTCGAAGACCGCATAGAGATTGATGTAGTCACCGCGCGCGATGTTGTCGGCGAACGCGGGACCATAGGGAAACGCCGTCGCCCAGAGCAAAGCGAGATTTAGGTCTGGTCCGATGTCTGCGAGAGCGCCGAGTATAGGACCGAGATTCGTTAGGTTCTTGACCAAATCGTCACCCGCATCGTTCACCAGAGTGTTTGTGGTGTCGCTGAACTGTCCGAGCTTGTTCAACATGGTGGTCAGCGTGGGACGCTCTTTTATCAAGACGTCAAGGGCCGGAGGGATCTCCTTGAGCGCTCGATCTATGACATCTCGCTGTCCGGCGAATGTGTTGGCCACCCGCCTCAGTTGCTGCATAGCGTCGACGATGTTGTCGCGTTGCGCGTCTAGAACACCGACGAAGTTGTTCAATCGGTTCAAGAGCTCCCGGAATTGCGGTTCACGCCCCGACAAAGCGGTGTTGAAATTATGGATGACGTCCCCGATTTGCCCGAGCCCACCACCGTTGACGACTGTCGACAATGAGGACAGCGTGCGTTCGGTGGACGGGTATGTCGATGAGGCGCTGAGCGGAATCGTTGCGCCGGGCTGCAGGCGACCCGCAGGATCTTTACCCAGGGGCGGGTTGAGGGCGAGGTGCATTGACCCCAAGAGACTGGTTTGGCCTATCGTGGCAACTGCGTTTGCGGGGACCACGACCTCAGGCTTGAGGGAGACCTGAACCTCGGCGTGCCAGTCTCGAACGGTCATTTTACCGACGCTACCGACAACAACATCATCGACGAGTACAGGCGAATTGGACTCCAGAGTGGCAACATTCGCGATCTCGACGTTGTACGTCACCGCGTCCGAACCACGTCCGACGGCTCCTGGCAGGGGTAGTGAATTAACACCACCGAAGCTGCAGCCGGCCAAGAGGAGTGACGCACAACCAAACACGAAGAGGCGGCGGACAGAATGTAAACGGCTCATGGCGCCGGGTTTCCTTCCGCCGGCAGCAGCGGTGGGTTAGGAGCAAGAGGTGTCGGTGTCGACACCGGCGTCGGTGGCAACAGCAAACCTTCGACCGTCTGCGGTGCAGGAGGAATATTGGACAGCACATTCGGCGGCGCGGGAAGCGGAGCCCCGGGAAACAGGGGAGGCGAGGGCGTCGCGGGCCCGTCACCACCGGGTCGATAAATACCTGGCGGACCGGCGGGTGCGCCCCAACCGGGTGGCGGCGGAATGTCCCCGGCGCCGGTGTAAGCCGACACCGCTGGCGGAGGCTCCGGCGGATTACCCGGACCGGCTCCGCCCGGTGCCAATTTAGGGTCGGTGAAGATTGCTTTCTGCGGGTTCACGGCCGGGCGCAGGTACGGGTTGATCGGGAATGGCAGCCCGTTGAAATTCAGCAATCGCAGTGCCGGCCCAAGATACTGAGCGCATAGTTTCGCCGTCTCGGGAGCGGTGGTGTTCGCAACGCCACCGATCATTCCGCAAATGAACCATACAGGGTTCGAGAAGTTCGACACCGAGAAGGCGCCGCTGACTGAACCACCGTTTGGGTAATAGATGTTGTTGTAGTTCCCGATCGCATTCGGAACGATATGCAGCACGTTTTCGAAGGCAAGTCGGTTGTCGACGAGGATTTGCGTGAGGTTGGCCAGGTGTTGGATCTGCTCAGAGGCTTGGTCCCGGCTGCCAGCAACGAAACGCTGCACCTCGCCCACCGCGGTCGAGAGCTCGGACAGGGCTGCGTCCAGGTCAGATCTGCTGTCATTGACGACGCTGGTAAGGCTCGCGAGGCGATCCTCGAAGAGAACTATTTGTTCCTTACTGTCTTTCAAAGCAGACACAAAGGTCTGAAGGTTTTTGATTATGTCTGCGATATTGCCGCTGCCCTCGGCGAAAATCCTTGCTGCCCCAGACATTTGCGCGATCGTTTGGCGCAGCTTGTCGCCGTTGCCGTCCATGGCATTTGCGGCGCTATCGACGAACCTCGAAATCGAGGTGCCGGAGACACCCGCCTTGGGTCCCAGAGCCGTCGCCAGCCGCGTCAGTTCTGTCTTCACTTCGTCCCACTCGACCGGAACCGCCGTGCGCTCCCGCGGTATTACATCGCCGTCACGCATCTTCGCTCCCGAACCTGCACGATAGGCTGGGGTGAGCTGAACGTATCTGGCCGCAACGAGGTTCTGAGCAACGATCACGGCTTTGGCCTCGGCTGGAATCGGCACATCTCTGTCGACCTTGAGGGTCACCGTCGTTTGGGTGCCCTCGGGTTCGATCGAGTCAATGGTCCCGACCTTGACGCCGGAGACCCGCACGTCGTCGCCGGCATAGATCGCTGTGGCCGTGGGAAAGTTAACTCTTATGGTGATCGGCCCGAAATACTTCTGCCGCACAAGAAATGCCGCACCCAGAACGACAAGCAGGCACAGAAAAGTCGCCGTGATGGCAACCAGACGCTTACGGGTTGCCATCATCGGGAAGATCTCCTGGCTGAGGGATGCCGTTGACGGGGAATGGAATCTCGGCGCGTGGACCGGCGGTGTCCGGCGGCTGTCCTGCATTGACGCCTCGGCGGAACCCGAACGCGTAGTCGAGGAACGGCTGCAGAATCTGAGCCGGCAAAATATTCGGTATCAGCGCGTTGTAGTAAGCGCCATTGGCCACGATCTCACCCTGCGTCAGGTAGTACTTGGCTGCGCCAGGAAGCATTTTGGTGAGGCTATCCCTGTTCTTCTCCAGCATTGCCGTCACTGTGTTGAGGTGCTTCAGGGCCGGGGCCAACTTGGCTTCGTTATCACCGACCACCCCGGTCAGTTGCTTGGATACTGCTGAGATACTCGATAAAAGCCGCGTGATCGCGAATCGACGATCGTTCAAGACGGCCACGAAATCGTTGGCGTTCAACAGCAGCGAGTTTATCTTCTGGCTTCGCTCGGAGAAGATCTGCGTGACATCGCCGGCCGTTCTCAATAGCTCCGCCAGTGACTCATCGCGACTGTTCAGTGAACGAGACAGGCGAGACAGGCCGTCGAAGGTCGGTCCCAACTGCGGGGCTATTTGGTCAAGAGTCGCCGACAGCGTATCCAGCGACTGGTTGAGCAAGTCTGTATTCGTGTCAGCGGTGTTGGCGGTCAGCTCGCTGACCGCGTCGGTCAGTGAATATGGTGATGAAGTGCGAGAAGTGGGTATTGCCGACTGAGGGTCCAACGCACCACTGCCCTCCGACTCTAACGCCAAGACGCGCTCGCCCAGCAGCGTGCCGGTGCGGATGTGAGCAGCAGTGGTGGAGCCCAGAGCATATCTGGCGTCGACAGTGAAGCCAACCAGCGCATCACCATTGGCCAGTTCTATGGACGACACGCTACCGACCTTGATCCCCGACAGTGTCACGTCGTTACCGACGGCGAGACCGCCTGCCTCGGTGAACAGCGCATGGTAGCGAATGGCTGTTGCCCACTGCAGCAGGCGCTCCGGCTGGAGTCCAACGGCGATGACAAGGACTAAGAGGATCACACCAATGGTGCCGGTTCGGACGAGCCGTGATCCGCGATACTTGAGCATCTACTTGTCCACACACCTTCCTGTCTCTTGCTTGATCCAGGGGAACACCACGGTGCGTCCTTCGAGATCGCTCGCCCGGAACGTGATACCGCATAGGTAGTAAGGGAAGAAGGCCCCGTAGGAGCCGACTCGGGCAAGCTTGCGGTAGATGAAGGGCAGACGTTGAATCGTGGCGTCAAGCCTCGCGAGATCCGTGTCTACCAGCGGAGCGAGTCTGTTCAATTCGTTTATCGTGCCGGCAAGTGGCGCTCGACCACGGCCGAGTAAGTCCGCCAAGGAGGCCGTACCCTTGTCCAGCGCGTCGACGGCGGTTCCAATCGGATCTTTGTCCGCCGCGAGTCCCTTCACAAGTTGTTCAAGTCGATCGATGCTTCCTGAGAATTCTTCGCCGTCTCTCGACAGCGTCTGTAGGACGGCCCGCATGTCTTCGATCAACGACTCGATGACTGCCGAGTTGTCCGCAAGAGTGCTGGTCAGTGATGAAGTCTTCGAGAAAAGAGAATCGAGTGTGCCACCCTGTCCCTGGAGGATCTGCACCAACGATGCGCTCAGGGCGTTCACGTCTTGCGGATTCAGCCCTCTTATGACGGGCTTGAGACCCCCGAGCAACAGGTCGAGGTCAAGGGCGGGCGCTGTTCGCGTCAGAGGTATCTGAGAACCGCTCGGGAGAATGCGTGTTGAGTCAGGACTGTCTATGAGCTCCAGATAGCGGTCACCGACGAGATTGAGGTACCGGATCGCGGCTTTCGTCCCGGTTGTCAACAGCGTACTGCGCTCCGTATCGAAGGTGGCCAGCACATTACGGTCCGACAGCAGGGATACGTCCCGCACCGTGCCTACCCGGATACCTGCAATCCTCACGGTATCTCCGGATTCCAGGCGGGACGCATCCTTGAATACCGCCGAATACTGATTCGTGGCACCGGTCCTGGCGTCGCTGAACACCAAGAACAGGAAGGTTGTCAAGAGGGCCATGACGATCGCGAAGACCCCGAACTTGATGGGCGTACCTGCCGATCTCGTCATCCCGGCATCCCAACCTGTGCGGTGTTGCGTGGCGGTCCGTCAAGCGGGCCGAACAACCAATTCTTGAGCCCCTCTGAATTCAGCAGAATGCCGCCATTCCCGTAATTGGTCGGATTGGTACCGATGTCGCTGATGATGAGCGGAGTAACGAATTCGGGTGGCACCTCGGGTAAACCCAGTTCCTGACAATAATCCCTGCCACCCGTGCTTGCGGCAACTTTCGGCAAGTCCCCGGGGTAGCGGTATCTTTCCACCCCGAGCGTGATGCCGGACGAGGTGATGATACCCGCGAATTGCGGGTTGGACTTGGCGAAGGGGATTAGCCCACCAAGGCCGCACCACAACGACTTTCGGTAGCGGCTCACAAGATCGGTGGTAGGGAGAAGTACGTGGAGGGTGTCCGTCAGCGCTTTGCGGTTACCCCCGATCACGTCGTTGCCCGATTGAGCGAGTCCGGTGACACTGAGCAACATACGGTCCAGATTTCGCTGCTGGTCGACGATTGTGTTGCCGAAATCTGTTGTGCTTTGCAGAATTTGCAGCAGGTCCGGCGACGCGTCAGCATACGCGGTGAAGACAGGTACCGCGGTTTGGATCTCGTGCGCGAGGGTTGGCAGACTCGGCTCCAGTTTTGCGAGTAGTGCGTTGAGGTCAACGGCGGTCTGGCCCAGCTTCTCACCTCGGCCGTCAAAAGCCTGGGCGATTGCGCCGAGCGTCTCATTGAGTTTGGCTGGATCGACGGCGTCGAGGACGTTCACCAATTGCTGGAAGACGGTGTTGATCTCAACGGTGACGTGCTCGCCCTGCAATACCTGATGCCCTCGAAGGGTCTCCGGCGACGGATCCTTAGGAGCATCAAGTTGGACGAACTTGGCGCCGAACACCGTGGACGAGGTGATCTCGA
>JAJFUQ010000020.1 GCA_021372355.1 Nocardiaceae bacterium
GGCATGCCGACGAATGCGACGACCGTGACCGGCGGTCCTCCGTTCATCGTGTCGCCCCTGCCGGGTTCCCGCGTCAGAAGGCGCTTCCTCCTGTGACGTGCAGATCGCAGACGCTGAGGATCCGTCGGCCGAAGGACAAGATGTCAACGGCGGCTGAAAACTGACCCCTTTTCATCGGTTGAAAACTGACCCCCTGATGGTTAGCTTTCCTCGGTTCGGGCGGCGGGGACGCGGCCCAGCTCCCGGTTCTTGAGCCGGTACGAATCGCCTTTGAGGGCGATCACTTCGGCGTGGTGGACGAGCCGGTCGATCATCGCGGCAGCGACGGTGTCGTCGCCGAATACCTCGCCCCACCGGCCGAAGGCCTTGTTACTGGTCACGATGAGACTGGCGCGCTCGTAGCGTGAGGACACGAGCTGGAAGAACAGGTTCGCCGCCTCGGCCTCGAACGGGATGTACCCGACTTCGTCGATCACCAGGACGGGGTAGCGGGCGAGTTTGCGTAGCTCGGCCTGCAGGTTGCCGGTGTGGTGGGCGTCGGCGAGCCGGTCGACCCACTCGCTGGCGGTGGCGAATAAGACCCGATGCCCGGCCTGGCAGGCGCGGATCGCGAGCCCGGTCGCCAAATGTGTCTTACCGGTTCCGGGCGGTCCGAGCAGGAGCACGTTCTCTTTCGCCGTGACGAAATCGAGGGTGCCCAAGTGGGCAATCGTTTCTCGCTTCAAGGCCCGTGCATGTTCGAAGTCGAACTCTTCCAACGACTTACGTGCTGGGAAACGGGCTGCGCGGATGCGTCCTTCACCACCGTGAGCTTCCCTCGCGGCGACCTCACGTTGGAGGCACGCTGCGAGGAACTCCTCGTACGGCCACGACTCCGCACGTGCTCGTTCGGCGAGACGCTCGATACTGTCCCGCAGCGTGGGTGCCTTCAACGCGCGGGTCAGAAACGCCAGTTCGGAGGCGACATCACGGCTGGTTTTGCCTGTTGCGGCGGGCATCAGATGGCCTTCTCGTCGAGTCCGAGCAGGCTGTCGTACACCCCGAGCGGACGGGTCTCGACCTGCTCGAGTAGCGGATCGTTCGTCACCGTTCGGAGTAACTCGCCGCGGCCGCGACGCAACGTTGCCGCTGCCGTGCTGTGTGCCGGGTCGGTGATGGTTTGGTGCTGGGCCCAGATCCGGGCGTGATCAGCCACGACCACCCCGTCGCAGAACACGCGAACCCGGTGCAGGTCGGCGTGGATGTCGATGCGTCGCCCGATCACCCCGGGATGCACCGAGTAATCGTTGGAATCGATCCGGATGTAGAAGTCCCGCGGGAGGCGTTGCGAGCGGCGCCAACCGACCTGCGGCGCGACCGGCGGCAGCGTCATCATCGCTGCTCGATCCGCAGTAATCCGATCGTTCGGGGCGCAGCCCAGCACCCGCATCCGCCGTGCGTTGGCCTTGACAAAGAACGCCGTGAGCTGGGTGTTGAAATCCGCGGGCGAGTCAAAGCTGCGGCCGGGCAGGAACGAGCGTTCGAGGTAGTCATGCAGGCGTTCGAGCATGCCTTTGGCCTCGGGATCAGCGGGTTTACAGATCACCACTTTCGCGCCCAGCGTTCCGCGGAACGCCTGACAGTCGGCGGTAAGTAGAGGGTTTCGGGCCCGCCACCGACCGACGGCGCCTTCACCATCCCAGACCAGCGTTTTCGGTACACCGCCGAGCCGGTTCACCAGTTCCCACCAGCCGCAGTACAGGTCCTGGGCTTCGCGCGAGGGAATCAGGACGCCGGCGGCGGTGCGTGAATAACCCGACACGGTGGTCATCACCGGCAGCCGCTTCGGGGTGCGGTACTGGCCGAACCCGACCGGGATCTGTACCGGCGGGAACCAGAAATCGAACTGCGCCAACTCACCCGGCTCATACAGGGTTCGCGACGCCGGGTCAGGCGGAAGATACGCCGGTCGCAGTTCCCGAACCCGGTCCCGGAACACCGTGATCCCGCGGTCCCACCCGACCCGTTCGGCGATCACCGTTGCCGGCATCGTCGGCACCGCCGTCAACTGTTCCCGGATCGACTTCTCATACGCATCGACCGCAGATCCTGACGGTTTGCGTTCATACTTCGGCGGTCCGGGCGCCGTCAACGCCGCTTTCACCGTGTTCTTCGAGATCGACAGCGTCCTGGCGATCGTTTTGATCGGCATGCCTTCTGCGCGATGCAAACGGCGGATCTCAGCCCAATCCTCCACTGACAACACTCCGCATCTCCTGCCCTCGACCTGAGAACAGGGTCTCGGAGGGGTCAGAATTCAACCGGCGATACGGGGTCAGTTTTCAGGCGGCGTCGACACGGAGAGGCCTCTACTTGCCGCAGCGCTTTTGCAGCTGTTGCCCGGTCACCGCTGATTGCTGAGGCTTCCGCGACCCAAAACCGATACGTGTGGGCAATTGCCGACCTACTGGACTCCAGACCAGCAGCCCGAATGATGTCCGAGACCTGTTGTGCATTTTGGGCGGCATATCCCTCCGCGTACAGCACACGCGCCTTCGGGAGGCCCAAGAGCAATTGTGCAAAACCACTGTCGGCCACATTCCAGGTCTTGTCGACCGCGGCTCGCGCCTCTCGGATGCAGCCGGCTAGTTCGAGTGCCCAAGCATGCGCCTGGGTTGGGAAGAACCTCGTGTGGGACGTCGCCGCCCAACGTTGGCAGAGCTCGATCGTCGGACCCGCGAATGCAAGCATCTCGCTTACCCGACCGAGCTCGCCGAGTGCCGTGAGCTTTGAGATGGCAGCGAGCGCGGCAGCAAACGTAGGGACCCCCGGATAGCTCAGCGTGACTTCGGCCAACTCGAGGGCCGTCGGATCACCTCTAGACATCGCGGCTTGTGCTCGCAACGCGCTGAACACGGCCACCGACTCAGGGTCGGAGTTGTCGCGCATGGCTTCGTCAATGAGGCGGTCGATCGCTTTCGGATCACCGCTGCCTCGCCGCGCAGCCCACGCACGTACGAACGCCAGACTCACCTGCCCTTCGCGCGGCATATCCTCGTCCCGAAGCTCGGCGAAGTACGAGATCGCCGACGGAGCGCCCATGTCCGCGAGCAGCCACGCCCGGGCGATCTTGACCCGCCATCCTGCGCCGTTCGCGATCGCAGCGTCGAGAAGTCGGAGCGCCAGGGAACCGTCGAGATGCCACTGCGCGATCTCGGCAGCGGCCGCCATCTCGTCCGGCTCGGGTTCCAGATCGGAATCGAGCGTCAGCATCGCGCGTCGCAAACGATCGTGAGCGTTGTCCGGTTTCACGACCATCACCGACGCGACCGAACCGCGGAGTCGTCGAAGCCGCACATTCCCGGCTTGCGCACGGCGGACTTCGCCGTACAGCGGATGCGCGAGACTCACCGCCGCACCATCGCCCGTCACGACGACGAGCCCAGCATGCTCCGCTTCCTCGACCGCCTCGCGACCAACCAGTTTCTGCATCACCTCTAAGGACAGCGGTTCGGCAACTGCGAGAATATCGACGACGTCAGCGAGTTCCCGCCGCAGTTCCCCCATGTGGTGGCCAATCAGATCCAGCAACGAAGGCGAAATCCCGAGTTCGCCAATCCAGCGCCAGGTGCCATCAACGAAGCGCAGGTGCCCGGCCTCGCGCTCCTGCTCGAGCAGATGAATCATGAGCAGCGCATTGCCCAGTGTCAGATTCCACATACGCTGTGCACTCGCAGGGTCCAACGGCGATCCGAGAACCGCTGACACCAAATCTGAACTGGGGTCTTCGGACAGCGGCGAGAGCTCGAACCGATCAATCAGTCGGTCTCTCCACAACGAAGCGATAGATGCCGGTGAAGCTTCACCCGAACGCGCTGTGAGCAGCACGCGAGCCAGATTCCGGTGTACTAGTTGGTGCACGACAAAAGCCGACGTGTCGTCTAGCAGGTGCGCATCGTCCACCACCACGACGATCGGCCCTGATGCGTCCGTCACGGCATGGATCACCGTGTGGACTAGATGAACGGGGTCGGCATTTTCCGCCGAGAGCAACGTCGCGAAGGCACCCAAGGTAATTCCACGCGCTGAACCGGTCGCCGAAACCCATTGCACCGTTGCATGTCTCGACAATTCACGAGCAATCTCTCTGCCGAGTCGGCTTTTGCCAACCCCCGCCGGTCCGGTGATCACGACACCCCTACCGCGCCGCAATAATCCGACAATCCGGTGTATCTCATCGTCACGACCCACGAAACGACACACTTCCTGCCGCGTGGTTAGAAGCGCTCCGCGAATAGGTACAGGCGACATGCCTCACTCCATTTCGCCGCGCATGATCTGACCCAGGTCGGACCGATCCCGAACCCCACACTTATTCGACGCACGCAACACGTGCCCCTCCACCGTGCGCACCGACATCACCAAACGATCCGCAATCTCCCGATTCGACAAACCCTGTGCCACCAACATCGCCACCTCACGCTCACGCCCGGTCAACACCGGCGGAACCGACATCGCCGTGAACGCCGGTGTATGAATCGGCCCCAACGGCTTCGCCAACTCCCGCGCACGAGCCGACGCCGTCAACGCCGAACCCGTCAACCCTTTCGACCACGCCAACGTCGACGCCTGCGCAGCCGCATCAACCGCCGACAGCATGTCCCCCATGTCGGCATACTGATCAGACGCCTTTATCAGCCCAGCGAAATCTTTGCTTCTTAACGCTTGAGCGTGAATGGCCGCAGCATGCACCCGCGGGCCCTCAACAGTTTTAGCCAATTCCGCCAACCGTGCCCCCGCCGACGTATCCCCTAACCTCGTCGCGACCTGGAGACACACGACTTCCTGCGCAAACTGTCCACGGCGGGCGGCGAATGCGGCACCGGCCCGGGCCTCCTCCACCGCTGGCGTCACCGCACCCTCACATGCCAACAACCAGGCCCGCGCTAGGAACACCTGCGGATCAAAGAATGCTGTCACCGGATGCCGGGAAGCTTCCGTCACCTTCAGCACTCTGGCCGCCGTTTCGCAATCGCCGCTTATCGCGGCAGCGGCGACGAGTATTCCGCGAAACGTGTAGGCCACCCGCCGCTCAAACCCTGGCTCCGCATCGGCGAGCGCCTGTGCAAGCCGCCGCGCAGTGTCCGCCGCATACCCCTGCGCGAACGCAACGCGAGCCGCTGAAAGGTCGAGCATAAGCTGCGCATACCTACTCTCTGCTGAATCTGCGAGTTCCTCCACCATCTGGTGCGCTTGGGCAATGCACCCCGCGAGTTCAAGGCCCCACTGGTGGTGCGTCGTGACGAAATACCGGGCACTCGCAGTTGAAACGGAACGCTGGAACGTTGCCGAAAACTGTTCAGCCGCGGCATTCATCGCGCTGACCCGTCCGTTCTCGCCGAGGATTGCAACCTTTGCGAGCCATGCGAAAGCGGCTGGATAGCCCGTAGTGCCCGATTTGAGCGTGACGTCCGCAAACGCCACGGCCTTTGCTTCGCCACTACTCATCTCCAGAAACGCCCGCACCGCACTGAAGACCGGCCTTGCCTCCGGCTGTGGAAATCGCCGCGAGGCTTCATCAGTTATTTGCTCGGCAAGTCGGGTGTCACCAAGTATTGCCGCGGTGACAGCGTGGATGAAGGCAAGAATGATCTGTCCCTCTTCGGGAAGTTCTTCAGATTCCAAATCTGCGAGAACCGCTACGACCTCTGCGCGTCCCATATCGGCGAGCTGATAGGCAAGTGCGACCTTTGCCCGCCAGCCGGCGCCGTGCTGCACGGCGACGTGGAGTAGCCGAAGCGCCAACGGCCCGTCGACGTGCCACTGCGCGATCTCCGCAGCTTTCAACATTTCGTCCGGGTCGGGTTCGAGGTCGGAGTCCAGGGACAACACCGCACGCCGCAACACGTCACGGTTGCCTAAACCTGGCAACGTCCCCACCACCATGCCACGAAGTCTGCGCAGGCGAGCATTCCCGGCATGCGCGCGACGAACCTCGCCATACAGCGGATGCGCGAGACTCACTGCCGCGCCATCGCTCGCGACGACGACGAGTCCAGCCTGCTCGCATTCCTCCACCGCCTCCCCGTTAACCAGCTCACGCAGGACCCGCAACGGCAACGGTTCCGCGACAGCAAGAAGGTCGACCACATCAGCGATTTCGGGCCGCAGATCCCCCATCTGCCGGCCGATCAAGTCCCGCAACGACGGCGAAATCGAAAGCTGCCCGTCCCAACGCCAACACGTGTCGTCGCGTCGCAGCCGACCCGATTCACGTTCCTGGTCGAGCAAATGAATCATGAGAAGAGCATTTCCCTTGGTGAGGCGCCAGATTCGTTGCGCGCTCGGCGTGTTCACGGGAGCTCCGAGAACCTCGGCCGCCAGGTTGGCGCTGTACTCCTCGGCGAGGGGAGCCAGCTCGAGGCGATCGATCGAGCGGTCTCTCAGCAGGTCGGCGATCGACGCCGGCAAAGTCTCATCCGCGCGGATCGTCATCAGCACACGCGCCAGATTTCGGTGCACGAGCTGATAGGCAACGAACGCCGACGTGTCGTCCAGGAGATGCGCATCGTCGATCACGACGACTACCGGTGCCCCGGTCTCGGCCATCAATAGAGCACTGATCACCCGCTGGACGACCAAAACCGGGTCCGCGCCGTCCGACGGCACCCACGCCGAGAACGCGCCCAACGCGATTCCACGCGCCGAACCCGTCGCCGTCACCCACTGCACTTGGACGTGCCGATCAAGCGCACGGGCGATCTCGCGAGCCAACCGACTTTTGCCCACGCCCGCCTGACCGGTGATCGCCACACTCTGGCCGCGCCGCAGCAACTCCACGATCCGACGGAACTCATCGGCACGACCAATGAAACGACAGACTTCGTGCCGCGCGGTCGGGAGAGCTTCACGCTGAGGGCCCGACGACATCACACCGCCCATTGGATTAAAAAACGCCGACGCCAAGAGCGTAATCAGCCCGTTCGCTGGCGGCTACCAAACGGACTACCAGCCAATTCCGCAAAGACAGTTATCGCGCACGATGGTGGGCGAACGCCTGCGCCGAAAATTGAGTAGTGAACTACTCAGTCACCCCAACAGCTACCGATGCAAGCTATTTGCACAGGCCTTCTCAGGAACGCCACCAAGCGAACGGAGCCCAGCGATGTATGAGTCAACGACAGCTAACAACCCCGAAATGCGCACTTTTGCGCCGAAGGTGGAGGAGTTCGAGATCGCTGATCTCGAAGTTCGACCCGCGGACCGCCGCATTGTCAAAGGCGGGAATCCCGGAGACCGTCGTCGCTTCTCTGACCGTCGACTGAAGATGGCGGTCCGGGTCGTCGACAACCCGCTGGCCCGGATGTGATCACCCAGTCACCCGAATTCGAGAGCAGCAGCGCTGTCTCTCGAATTCGGCGTCTGCGTGGTGTGACGTGGCAGTGGCGCGACGATGCACCTTCCGCAGCCCACGAGCAGCCCGGTGCTGGTGTTATCGCGCAGGATGTTCAGGCTGTGTTTCCAGAGCTCGTGGTCCGCGAGGGTGAATATCTCAAGGTTGACTACGTCGGCCTGTACAGTCCGGTCATGACGGCAATAGCCGAGTTGGAAGCTCGCGTCGAACGAGTGGAGACAGTTATGGAGCAGCCGGAAAGGTCGGCCGCGCGGAGCATTGCCGGCGCGGCAACGCCGACAGTCTCTACCCAGCTTGATGTGGAGCGCATCGCCGCAGTCTTTCCCGCTGCGATCATCACCAACGCCGATGGCACCATCGCCGTTTCGAATGAGGCTTTGATTGCCCCCATCATTGAAGCGATCAAAGAACTGGATACTCGCCTACGCCATCTCGAACGTGCGGTGGGTGAAGGCACGTAACCTCACCGTGCGCTGCGCGCGAGCAGTCGCAGTGCATCAAAACCGTTGAGCCCGAAGAGTTTCAGTACACGCTCGTCGCAGGGTCCAGTTTCCGCGGCCGCGATTGCAAGCGAACGGATCTCCTGCCAAAGGTGTGGTCCGACCCAGCTCGCCGGGAGCCCGAGCGCGTCCGACACGGTGTTGGTGAATTCTTCCAGTGAGTACATGATCGCGGCCGCGAAGTCGCGTGTGGTACGGAGGGCAACCAGCGGCTCGACCGAGTCGATGTCGCACATTCCGCCGTCGACTGCGACGTTTTGAGCCTGGAGGCAATTGCCGGTGTGGATTTGCGTCGTCGGAACGAATCCAACGACAAGCATCCGCGCGAACAGTTGTATCCACGCCTCGACCGCACGATCGAGATTGAATGTAGTGCGCTGCGGGCTCGACGCGCCTACCTCAAACGAGCCTGGGAAGTCGCCTAGCGCATGGGCGAGCCGGGTCGGGTCTCCGGGATAGTAGTAGACGTAAGTGGCAAGCCCGTTCGCAACGAGCTCTTCGACGCGCCTGCGAGCGGAATGCTGCGGTCGGTCAGTCAAGAATGGCTGCAGATCCGCAGCGAACGCGGCCGACGTTTCCTGTGGAAGCCGCAGCACCATTACCGGCACCGGTGTCTGGGGTATTTCGCCGTACCGAGCCGCGTACGCGGTTACCCACGCGTGCGTGCGAGTGGCTCCGTTGCGGGCCGCTCGCTCCGTCAGGGCTAGGTACACTTCGTCCTCTATCAGTACGAAGTGGTCCATCGCCGAGAGACCGTTCACCGGGCGTTTCTCCCACGCCTCTTCGAAGACGGTTCGGTAGTCGGAGCTCATCGGCTCGGTGCCCTTGAACACGAGAACGCCGGCACTTAGCCGGAGATAGAACGAACGCGTATGGCCTATTGGACGTGTATATGCCTCACCCGAAAATGGCTGCGTGGTCCCGGCAACCAGACACGATGTGGCAATCTCATCGCACAGTGCAGAGAAGGTCGGCTCCCGCTTCGCGAGCCGCGCGAACAGGGCCGCATCTGACGAACGCAGGTCCCATACCGGTTCGAGCCGACGCCGGCTGACGCCGGGTTCGCCTGGAATCATGCGAACAGACCTAATGAGTCGTCGACAGTCTTGGTGAGCGGCTGTGTTGTCACCAGAAGAACGTTAGGACAATTCGTGCGCACAAGGAGCGCGGATTCATGCCTCGTCGGCTAATTGTCCGCTACGTAGATGCGCGTACAGACCACCTCGAGCGACGAGTTCATCGTGCGTGCCTCGCTCGACGATCCGTCCGCCATCCAGGACACAGATGATGTCGGCATCTCGGATAGTGCTCAGGCGGTGCGCAGCGATGAAGGTCGTCCGGGTGCGCCGTAGGCGGTTGATTCCTTCCTTTACGGCGCGCTCTGCTTCGCTGTCGAGGGCCGCGGTTGGCTCGTCCAAGAACAAGACGGAGGGTCGCCCATAGAGCGCGCGCGCAATCGACAGGCGCTGCTGCTCGCCGGTCGAAAGGCGTAGCCCCGATTCGCCGATCCGCGTTTCGTAGCCGAGGGGAAGTCGCTCAATGAACGCGGCAGCGTTGGCGATGGCAGCCGCCTCGCGTACACGATCCTGATCTGGGACCCCACGCCCGAAGGCAATGTTGTCGAGAATCGTCCCTTCGAACATGTAGGACTCCTGCGGCGCGAATCCGATCTTGCTGCGAAGGCTGTACAGGTCGAGTTTTTGTAGGTCGATACCGTCGTACTCGATCGACCCAGATGATGGGGTCAGGAGCCCGGCCAGGCAGCGCAGGAGCGTCGACTTGCCTGAGCCGGATCGGCCAACCAGCGCGACCGTCGAACCGGCGGGTACGTCAAGTGAAATTCCGCGAAGAATACTTTCCGATGGTGTGTGCGCGTGGTGAAAGCCGACGTTGCGAAGTTGGACGTGACCGTCTACCGCATGAACAGGTTGCAACTCCGCGTCGGAGGCCTGCTCGGGCGCATTCTCGCGCACGTCCTGCAACCGCCCGAGCTGCACACTGACCAGCTGTAGCTCATCCCACAGCGACAACAGAATCCGCAGCGGCGCGTTAGCTAGCAAGACGAGGGAATTCACGGCAACGAACTCCCCCACACTGAGGTCGCCACTGATCACGAGAAGGGCGCCCACCCACACGAAGAGCGCGACGATCGCGAGAGTGACGAGCGAGACGAGACCGTCGTAAACCAGTGCTGTGACATCACGGCGGTATGCCTTGTCGGCGAGCGCGTCAAAATCGGCCGCAAGTGACTGGCGGAAACCGTCCTCGACAGCCGACAGCTTGAGGACCTCAATACCCTTGATCGAGTCCAGCTGTCGGGATTCGTAGCGACCGAAAGACTCCTCGAGTGCATCCAGGGCCGGCTTGAGCCTCTGCTGCGAGTAGCGCATGAGGAGCAAGTAAAGCGGCGAAACCGCCAGGAACAACAAACCGATCTGCCAGGAATACACGACGAGTGCCACGAACACGACCGCGAGCTGAAATACCGCTGTCAACGCGACGACGCCATCCTCCACGAGAACGCGACGAACTTCGCGCATACTGGCCAACCGGCGCTGAATGTCGGCGGTTCGCCGGGTCTGGAAGTAAGCAAGTGGAAGCCGAAGCATTCTGCCCGCTACGTGATCGAGCGCCCGTCCATCAACTGTCGTCGCAACCTTGGCAAGAATCCGCCGCTGGAGAATCGTGGCACCGACCGCACCCAACAGTCCCAGCTGCATCGCACCGACGATGAGAGAGATTCGGCCCGCACTGCCACGCGCGAGTAACTCATCGACGACTAGTTGCGTTAGTACCGGCAACAACGTTTGAAGCCCAGTCGCCAGCACGGCCAGAACGAGTGCGAGCGTGAGCACACCGCGGTAAGGGCGGATGAATGGTGCAAGCCATGCGAGCATCAGGCCACCACGCGGAGCGTTTGCAAGCCTTTCAGTGGGTGTTGGAAGTGCGGCGTAACCGGTCCATTCCGTGGCAATCTCGGCTTCGGTCACGACACGGCGTCCGCGCGCGGGGTCAGCTAAAGTCGCCCTTCCATTCCGAAACTGCTGCAATACAACCCAGTGGTTTCCACCCCAGTGAAGGATCAATGGCGCGGGCAAATTCGGGAGCTGATCCGGCGAGGACTTTATTGCCTTGAACTCGATCCCGATTTGAGAACCGCCCTCGACGATTCCATTCAGGCTTGTCCCGTCGGCCGCGACTCCAACCGCTGCACGGATGGCGGGAAGTGAGACATTGTGGCCGTACAGGCGGCAGAGAGTGGCCACACATGCAGCACCGCAGTCCGTGGAGTCGATCTGGCGGATGACCGGCCCGGTATGCGATCGCCACCATCTACGCTGTACGTTGCGAATGATGAATGGCCCGGAATCCCGGCCGACGCTGCGCGCGAGCAACGTCTCGTCGTTCACCGGCGGCAAGTCCATCGGCGCCGTTCCGAGAGTTTCCGCATGGTTTCCGTCGGCGACGGTCCGTCGGCCCGAAACCAGCGTGCGGCGACGTTTGAGCCGTGCGGCAATGCTGGGGTGCTGGTTGCACAAACGTTCGAAATCCGACTTGTCGAGATGAAGCAGAGCGCAGGTCTCGACCGCGACGATGCGGGGTTGCCGGCTGTCGGAGTCCTTCACCTCGAACAGATCACCCACATGCATGGAATAGGTCTCGCCAGTGACATCCCGCGCTGTAAGGCGACCATGGATCACGAGATACAAGCCCTGCCGTGGCTCGTTATGGTCGAGCAGCACCCCGCCGGATTCGAGCGCGATCTCACTCATTTGGGCGGCCAGCTCTGCCGCCGCATCCGCACCCAATCCAGCGAAAACAGGGTGAAGACGCAGTTGATCCGCTCGACTGAGGGAGAGGGAGTGAAACGTGGGATGGTCGCACAGTTGCGGGTAACGCTGAACTAGCGCTCGAAAGACGCTGGCATCGAGTCGCAATGCTTCAACGCGGCTCGCGGCGCGAATCGTCGAAACGGCAGGGGTTTCTTCACCAACGTCGAGCCCACCAAACGTGTCGCCGGGTTCGAGTAACTCAACAGAAAGCTCTGTACCGTCCGTGGAGGTGGCCACCAGCCGCACCCGGCCGGCCACAATCGAGTATAAGTGGTGGGCAGAATCGGGCGTTGTCACTAGCGTCTCGCCGAATTCGAACGTGACGGGTACGAAGCAAGCCAAGACTAGATCGCGTTCAGCGGGGTGCACGCTATCGAACAGCGGCGGGGCTTGGAGAAAGTGCGCGGGCCCGGCTCGGTGGTCAGGATTCACAGCGCTGTCATCTCCGTCGCTTTGCCTGCAGCATGCCGATCGAGAAGCTCTCTTCGTAGTTCGGCTCGGGCCCGTTCGACAACGGTCTCATCCGCTAGTGTCGGCGATGATCGATCGTCGAGTTGCAGCACCCGCCACAGCCCGCCGTTTTGCCAGGGTCCGACCACTCCCCCCGGCGCGGCAGCAAGCAACTCCGCTTGAATGTCGCGCGGAGCTGCGCCAAGTACCATCACTCGTTTCACCGGCGGTTCTAGTGCCACAGCCCCAAAATCGGCGAAAGTCTTGCCTTCCAGCGCAACCTGAATGCACGCTTCGCGAGCCGCACCTTCTCGCGCGAAACCCAATTCAAGGCCGCGCACTGATGTCCACTCGAGCCGCCGCTCGTGAAGCCTTTCGACGATGTCGGTATCGAGTAGCGCGAGCGAGCAGGCCGCGTCGTGCTTCGAACGGAGGGAATCAAGGAAACTGATTCGTCGCCGCACGGCCTCCCGACCAAGGGAGGAGAGGCCCGAAGCCGCATTCGTTAGCGCCAGGCTTGCGACACCCTCGATACGAGCGGACCCGTGTGGATCATCCTCGCGCCGCACTTGGTCAGGACACAGAGCTGCCGCGCCAGCGTGCCAATCTCGCAACACACCAAGACACTGCTTGAGCACGCCACCACAAATAGCCTCCGCACGCATCGCCGCGATCACCTGCTCTGCCGGCGGTGCGTGATAAACGGCGACCTCTCCACGTTCGCGCAGCAGGCGCCGACGGATAACCGCAACCAAGTCAGTAACCGGAACCCTCCGTTTGGCGAGCCAATCTCTCAAATCCGCCGCAGAAATGAGGGACCGCTCGTAGCGAAACGCGGTGAGTGCCGACTCGATGTCGCCACGAGAGATAAGAGATCCGTCAGCGGCGTCCAACGCCATACCGTGCGCGACATCGCGCTCAAACGATTGCCACATGCCCGTTAACATTCCGACCAGGACCAAATCCCCGATGTCATGGACCACTTCGCCGAAGCGCAGCGCAGGAACGGCAACGATCGACTCCATCAGATGATGATGCAGTGCAGGAATGATTCCCGACCTACGAAGCAGAACATCATTCCACTTCAGGCGGTTATCGATGTATTCGTCGATCGCAGTCCATTGCCCTGCGGTCGCGAGCTACCCACCCTTCGGGAACGAGTCACTCCGATGCATACAGCGTCGGCGGCTAGCGAATACGACCGAACCGAATATGCTCGGCCGAATCTGACCGCTCGATGCATCGTTCAATGGCTCGCGCGGATCATCATCCAGAGCGTTCGAAACGCCACTGCCGGCAAACGACCTTGATCTCAATAGGTCAGTGCATCAGTCCTGGTCATTGATGATGTGCTGGTGGAGGTTCTGGTGGCTAGTCGCCTACGGGAGTTCAGTGTCGAGCAGCGTGAGCTGACCTGGAAGCTGTGGCGCAGCGGTGCCTCGGTCTCCGAGATCGGCCGCCAGGTCGGTGAGTCATTACCTCGAACTCGTCGGTTTCTGCGTGTGGCTGGAGGTTTCCCTCCGGTCGTGCAGCAGCGGCGGACAGGTCATCTCACCGCAGGCGAGCGTGAAGAGATCTCCCGTGGCCTCGCGGCAGGAATGTCGGCACGAACGATTGCCAGCCAGATCGGCAGACCATCCTCGACGGTATCGCGGGAGATCGCTCGAAACGGCGGTCACGGCACCTACCGCGCAGTCGAGGCAGATTCCGCGGCGTACGCGCGGGCTCGCCGCCCGAAGCAAGGCAAGCTCGCGACCCGGCTTGAGTTGCGAGAGTTGGTGTTGGCCAAACTCACCGATGATTGGTCGCCGCAGCAGATCGCACAGTGGTTGCGCATGCTGCACCCCGATGATCCCGATATGTGGATCTCGCACGAGACGATCTACCGGGACCTTTACACCCCGTCGCGGAAAGTCTTTGACGACACAATGTTTCACCATCTGCGGAGTGATCGTCCGATCCGTCAGCCCCGGGGGAAGAAGTCCACGCACGGGGCGGGCCGTATCCGGAACATGGTGCGTATTCACGAGCGTCCCGCAGAAGCCGACGGTCGCGAGGTGCTCGGGCACCTGGAGGGTGACCTCGTCTACGGCTGCCGCCCGTCGGCGGTGGCAACCTTGGTCGATCGCGCCAGCCGGTACACGATCGTGGTCGCCTTGCCCGACGGATACAAGGCCGACGCGGTTGCCTCGGCATTGATTGCACAGTTGAGCAAACTGCCTGCTCAGATGAGGCGGACTCTCACCTGGGATCGTGGTCGCGAAATGGCCGCGCATGCGAGCATCACCGCCGCACTTGATCTGCCCGTGTACTTTTGCGACCCACACCATCCCTGGCAGCGCGGCACCAACGAAAACACGAATAGACTGCTGCGCCAGTATCTGCACAAGAACGCTGACCTGCGCGTTTACAGCCAGGACGAACTCGATCGAATCGCCGACAAGCTCAACCATCGTCCCCGTCGCGTACTCGGGTGGGCCACTCCGGCAGAGATGATCCACGCCGGTGCACCGCTGGACGCGGCGATGTGAGTCTGCCCGCAACGGTCGTGGCGGCTGCGATCATGACAGGCATGGGCACTGGTGGGCTCCCCGAACTCGACGTCACGCGAGTTAAACGCTGGTGTGCGCGGCAAGTGCCCGATCACGTGCGTGCCGAGCTGCGCATCGAATGCGACGTCGCCACCAGGTACCTGACGATCTGTGAATGCCGGCCACCCTGGCATGAAGACGCCGGCCCGGAGTGGACAAGATTTCCGATCGCCCGCCTGCACTACACGAAAACGACCCAATTATGGACGCTGTACTGGCGCGACCGGAACCTTAAGTTCCACCGCTACCCATTCCTTGGGCCAAGCCGCAACATCCAAGACCTGCTCGACCACCTCGAGCACAGCAAAGACCCGATCTTCTGGGGCTAATCCAATTCGCGCGCATCAGGTCGACTGGCTCGTATCCTGACGATGCGCTGACCCCTTGAGATCAAGACCGTATGCCGACACCTGTTCGTCGGCGATCAACTCCAAAGCAGTGATTGTCGACAACTCGTGCCGCAAATCAACGCCAATCACCTTCGTCTGTAGTGCCCCGACGATCGTCTTAGACTGCATGACCGCACGATGGTGACACCGATAGTCCATCGTTTGGACCACAGGGCGCTGACTTTGAAATTGGTACAGCCGACAGACAACCTCAACATCACGGTTCAACTCAAGCCAATCGATGAACCGGCTCTGAGGGACGAATTTTCGAATTAAAACGTCCTAAAGTGTCCCCGAAAGGTGGTTAAAACGTCCCTGTGTGTCCCGGCACAGTGATCTTGGCTCAAGAACACAGAGCCACTCACTGAGAGGACACACCGTGGCACTTCCCCGCGACCAACGCTTCCCCGTCCCGTTCGGCGAGGCCTTTCCCCTGGGGCTCGTCCTCTTTGGCGACATCGGACCCCACACCGAATTCCAGCCCAACCGCACCAAGCCCGCTCACCAGCGGATAGACGAGATCACTGGCCTTCGGATCTGGAAGGCGGCGGTTCTGGACCCTGCCGAGAAGAAGTCCAAGCGTGCCTCGTTCGACCTGTTCTTCCTCGCCGAAGTTCAGCCGGTTCCTGCTGCCCCGGAGTTGATTCCCGGCGTCCGGCCCGTCGAATTGGAAGGCCTGACCGCCCAACCGAAGGTCATGGGCCAGGGCGAGTTCGAATACCAGGGCTTCCTCTACCTCGCGTCCGACATCAAGCAGTCCGGCAACGCGAAGCCGGCTTCCGCAAAGGCGGCAGCGTGATCACCGCACCGCGCATCGGCAGCCGTGCAGAGCGGCTCTCCCACCCGAATGCCGATGCCGTTGCTGTTGCGGCCGCTGAGCAGCACAAGGTGTGTGTGCGTCCGGTGATCATGCATGTGAAGGATTCTTCGAGTGGTGCCGTCTCTTATGTCGGCACCCCTTGTGGGAACACGATCGAATCGGTCTGCCCGACCTGCGCCCGTAAGTCCAAGGCACTTCGGATGACGCAATGCAGAGAGGGCTGGCACGCCGAAACCGAACCGATCGTCGAGGCACGTAAACCCTCCGACGAGGAGAAGGACCTCGCCACCACACGTGCCGATCTCGTCGAGGAGTACCGCCAGGCACTCGACAAGGAAGCCAAAGCCGCGATCCGCGACCGGATCACCGAAGTCGACACCCGGCTGCGGGCCCTCGGTGTCCGCGGAAAGCTTCCCGATCCCGACGGAACGGCCAAACGAGCGAAGAGCCGGTCGACGAAGCGGCGGCAGGATTCACCGAACCTGCCGCGCAAGAAGGTCGCCAAGACGACGGTCGGACGAGAGTTCGCCGGCCGGTTCCGGCCCTCGATGTTCATCACGCTCACGTGCGACAGCTACGGACGCGTTTGTGACGACGGGACGCCGGTCGACCCGAGCAGCTACGACTACCGGCGCGCTGCTCGCGATGCAGTTCATTTCGCAGCCCTGGTCGATCGCTGGTGGCAGAACCTACGCCGCGTTCTCGGCTGGAATGCGCAGTACTTCGCGACGGTAGA
>JAJFUQ010000024.1 GCA_021372355.1 Nocardiaceae bacterium
AACTCCACCAAAGAGACTGGCCCACAACACTATCGGGACAACCACCGCAACCCCCGCCACGACGGATCGGCGCCGGAGAACACCCACCAGCAACACCGGAATCAACAGGCCGAACCAGGGCAGGAAGCTTTCGACCAGGCTGCCGAGATTCCCGATCTGCGGGATCTCCGCATGCCGCCACAAGAGCAGTCCGAGCGCGAACGCCGACACCGCGATCCCCCAGCCCCGCTTCGGGCGACGGTCGACGTGAACCTCCGGATGCGTGTCGATCACTGCTGCATCCTCGGGTCCTGCGTGGGGTCGGCATACATCTGAGGACAACCGGACGTCATCGCACCGGGACGCAATTCGAAGTGCCACGGTTCGTTCTCGTAGATCTGGCACAGCCCGTATTCGGCGCCGTGCTGGGAGAGCCAGACTGTCGCATCCGAATTGGCGATGTCGATCGCCGCGCCCTTCACGTGTTGAGACGTGGCCGCGGTCGCCACCCACCGGGCGGCCTCGGCTTCCGATCCGTAGGTGGCGACCGCCTCACGGAGGAGTTGATTCTGGTACTCCGCGGAACGCCAGCCGCTGCTGACAGTGAACGTGATTCCAGCATCGGCGGACGCGCGTCGAAGCGCGTCGAGGAGATCCGCGTCGAGGTTCCCCACGGCAGGCGCTGAATCATCGAAGACCGTGACGCTGCCGGAAACGACACCGTCTGCCTGCCCCGCCGGGCCATGAAGGACGTACGAGATGGATGACGCGGTGTAGGACTGCGGCAACTGATACGTGCACGCGGCGATGGAAACGAGAACGCCGACACCCAGCAGCCACCGAGCTAATGGTCGAGATTGAGACATACGACCAGTCAAGGCAGCACGATGTTGCCAGCCCGTATGCAGATTTCGATACGCCGAGGATATGCGCTGCCTCGTAGCATCGAAGAAGTGCGTGTGATGATCGTCGAGGACGAGCCCTATCTGGCGGAGGCCATCCGCGACGGACTGCGCCTGGCCGCGATCGCGTCCGACATCGCTGGCGACGGCGACACCGCGCTCGAACTACTGAGCATCAACACCTACGACATCGCCGTTCTCGACCGCGACATCCCCGGGCCCTCCGGTGATGAGATCGCCAAGCGCATCGTCGCCTCCCGCAGCGGCATGCCGATCCTCATGCTCACCGCCGCCGACCGCCTCGACGACAAGGCGTCGGGATTCGAACTCGGCGCCGACGACTACCTGACAAAACCATTCGAACTCCAAGAACTCGTCCTCCGACTGCGCGCGCTCGACCGCCGACGGGCGTACAGCCGCCCTCCGGTGCGCGAACTCGCCGGTCTGCGACTCGATCCGTTCCGTCGCGAGGTCTATCGGGACGGACGCTTCGTGGCGTTGACCAGGAAGCAGTTCGCGGTGCTGGAAGTCCTGACCGCAGCCGAAGGCGGTGTCGTCAGCGCGGAAGACCTTCTGGAACGCGCCTGGGACGAGAACGCCGACCCATTCACCAACGCCGTGCGCATCACCGTCTCGGCACTGCGTAAGCGCCTCGGCGAGCCGTGGATCATCGCCACAGTGCCCGGTGTGGGCTACCGCATCGACACCGGAGATACCGATGCATAGAGATCCCGGGTTGAGCGTTCGGCTCAAACTCACCCTCAGCTACGCCGGATTTCTCATGGTCGCCGGAGTCCTGTTGCTCGCGGTCGTCTGGGTCTTCCTCCTGCGGTATGTCCCGGACAACGACGTGATCCTCGGTCCGAGCGGATGGATTCCCAACCGTGGCGACCTCGAGCGCGCGTTCGTGCCCAAGGTGGTCTGGATGCTGGGTTTTCTGCTGTTGTTCGGCCTGGCGGGAGGCTGGATTCTGGCCGGCCGCATGCTCGCGCCTCTCGCCCGGATCACCGACGCCACCCGTCATGCCGCGAATGGTTCCCTATCCCACCGAATTCAGTTGCCCGGCAGCCGCGATGAGTTCCGCGAACTCGCCCGACGCGTTCGACACGATGCTCGCCCGGCTCGAAGCGCACGTCGCCGAACAGCAGAGATTCGCCGCCAACGCATCGCACGAGTTGCGCACCCCGCTGGCCATCACGAAGGCCCTCCTCGAGGTGGCGTACAACGATCCGGACCGCGACACGGACGCTCTCATCGACCGATTACAGGCCGTCAACACCCGAGCCATCGACCTCACGGAGGCATTGCTACTGGTCAGCCGCGCAGAGCAGGGTTCGTTCACGCGCGAACACCTCGACCTGTCCCTCTTGGCGGAGGAAGCCACCGAGACACTTCTCCCCCTCGCCGAAAAACATGGCGTCACCATCGAGACCAGCGGTGACATCACTCCGGCCGTCGGGTCATCCGCGCTTCTCCTGCAACTGACCACGAACCTCGTGCACAACGCGATCGTCCACAACGCGCAGGGTTACGGCACCGTCTGGGTCAAGACCAAGGTCCAGCCGACGAGCGTCGTGCTCACCGTAGAAAACGCCGGCGAGGTCTTGAGCCCCGAGCTGGTCTCGACACTGACCGAACCGTTCCAGCGCAGCACCCAACGCATTCACAGCGACCACGCCGGAGTCGGCCTCTGACTGGCGATCGTCAAGACGATCACCGACGCCCACGGCGGCACCCTCACCCTCACCCCGCGGGCGGCGGGTGGGCTGCACATCCGCGTGGAACTACCTCAGACTCCGAGCGCCGGAATCCGAACCGCACGCGCGTAGACGGTCTCGCCCTCCTGCAGTTGCAGCGCACCGGCGTCACCGCGGGTGATCTGCGCCGTGAAGAGTTCCCCGGTGGCGGCGTTGCGAAGCTCGACGCGAACTTCGAAGCCCAGGTAGACGACGCGAACGACGGTCGCCCGAGTGATTCCGGCGGACTCGGCGGTCCCCTCCGTCTGCGCGACCGACAGCTTCGGGTTGCGGCCCACGCGGATGTCGTGGGGCCGGACGAGGTGACCGTTGAGCTTGGCGACATCCCCGAGGAACGACATGACGAACTCGTTCGCCGGGCGGTCGTAGACCTCGTCCGGTGTCCCGTGCTGTTCGATCCGTCCCTTGTTGAGGACCGCGATCTGATCGGCGACGTCGAGTGCTTCCTGCTGGTCGTGCGTCACGAGAACTGTCGTCACGTGAACTTCTTCATGGAGGCGACGCAGCCACGCCCGGAGGTCCGCGCGGACCTTGGCGTCGAGTGCACCGAACGGCTCGTCGAGCAGCAACACCTGCGGATCGACCGCGAGTGCGCGAGCCAGCGCCATGCGCTGACGCTGACCACCGGACAGCTGCGCCGGGTAGCGATGCTGGAAGCCGTCGAGTCCGACGATCTCGAGCAGGTCGTCGACCTTCTTCTTGATCTCCGGCGCGGGACGCTTGCGGATCTTCAGACCGAACGCCACGTTGTCGCGGACCGTCATGTGCTTGAACGCGGCGTAGTGCTGGAAGACGAAACCGATGTCGCGCTTCTGCGGTACGACGTTGGTGACGTCCTTGCCCTGGATCTCCACGGTTCCGGAGTCGAGGGCCTCGAGTCCCGCGATCGAGCGCAGCAGCGTCGACTTGCCCGAACCCGACGGTCCGAGCAGGGCGGTCAACGAACCCGGCTTGATCTCCAGGGTCACGTCGTCGAGCGCCTTGAAGTCGCCGTAGTGCTTGTTCGCACCGATGACGGTGATCATTCTGAGTCTCCTGATTTGTTGGCACGCTTGCGGTCCAGAGCCGTCATGAAGAGCAGCGTGATGAGCGCGACTCCCATGAGGAGGGTTGCCGCACAGTAGGCGCCGAAGGTGTTGTGGTCATCGATATAGCGTGCGTGCACGAGCAGCGTGAGCGTCTGGGAGACGCCCGGGAAACCGGACGACACCATGATCACCGCGCCGAATTCGCCGAGCGATCGGGCGATCGTGAGCACGACTCCGTAGGTCAAGCCCCAGCGGATCGCCGGCAGCGTGATGCGCCAGAACGTCTGCCAGTTGGAGGCGCCCAGGGTCGCCGCCGCAAGCTCCTGGTCCTCGCCGATCTCGTGGAGCACCGGCTCGACCTCGCGGACGACGAACGGCAACGTCACGAAGATCGTCGCAATCACCATGCCCGGCAGGCTGAAGATGACCTTGAATCCCCACGTCTCGAAAAAGCCGAACCAGCCGCCGGCACCCCACAGCAGGATCAGCGAGACACCTACCACGATCGGCGACACCGCGAACGGGAGGTCGACCACACCTTGGATGAGGTTTCGTCCGGGGAATCGGCCGCGCACGAGCGCGATGGCGGTGAACACGCCGAACACCACGTTGAGCGGAACCACGATCGCCACGATGAGCAGCGACAGGTTCAGCGCCGAGATGGCGGCCGGCGTGCTGATCGATTCGTAGAAGGCGATGAAGCCCTGTTCGAACGTACGGAACAGGATGACTGCGATCGGCAGCACCAGCAGGATGAACAAGTAGCCGAGGGCCACCGTGCGCAGCGAAATACGAGTCACCGGTGAGAGCTTCATGCTGCGGCCGCCTGTCGGCGCAGGCTGCGCTGGGATACCAGACGCAGGATCAGCAGCACCGCGAACGACACTGCGAGCAGCACAACCGACACCGCGGCAGCGTTCGTCGGGCGATCGATTTCGATCTGCTGCTGGATGTACTGCGAGGCCATCTGCGTTATGCGCGGGATGTTGCCTCCGATGAGGACGACCGAACCGTACTCGCCGATCGCTCGCGCGAACGCAAGTCCGGCGCCACCGAGGATCGCCGGCGCGAGAGCCGGAAAGATGACCAGGCGGAACGTCGTCCAGTTGTTGGCGCCCAGTGATGCCGCCGCTTGCTCGACGTCGCGGTCGACCTCGAGCAGAACCGGCTGGACCGAACGGACGACGAACGGGAGCGTGACGAACAGCAGCGCCACCACGAGACCCGGTCGCGTCGCATTCAGATGAATGTCAACCGGGCTCTGCGGTCCATAGAGAGCCAGGAGGACGATGCTGGCGACGATCGTCGGCAGCGCGAACGGCAGGTCGATCAGTGCGTTGACGATTCCCTTGCCCGGGAACTCGTCGCGAACGAGGACCCAGGCGACCAGGGTCCCCATCACGGCATTGATCAAAGCCACGACCACGGATACACCGATGGTCACCTGGAGGGCCGCGATCGCCGTCGGAGCGGTGATCGCGTCCCAGAACCCAGTGATTCCTTCGTCAAACGACGCGAAGGTCAGAGCAGCCAGTGGGAGCAACACGATGATGCTCAGCCACAACACCGCAGTGGCGATGCCGGCCGGTCCCACGGTGCCGCGGACCTTCGGCCGTTTGAAACGAATTGTCATGACTCCCTTTTGAAATCAGTTCCCGAGGAAGCGAGGCGTTACTTGGTGGCGGCGTCGTAGATCTGAGCGATCGAACCGGTGCCTTCGGCGAACAGTTCGTCGTTGACCTTCTTCCAACCGCCGAGGTCCGCGATCGTCCACAGCTTGCCGACACTCGGCAGTTCCTTCGAGAACTCTGCCAAAACCGACGGGTCAACCGGGCGGAAGCCGGACTTTGCCCAGACGCGCTGACCGTCCTTCGAGAACAGGAAGTCGCGGAACGCCTTTGCCTTCTCCAGGTTCTTGCTGGTCTTGAGGACCGCACCCGGGTTCTCGATCTTGAACGTCGAAGCCGGGTTGATGTGCTCGACGGGGTCGCCGTTCTTCTCCGACGCGATCGCCTCGGCCTCGTAGCTGATCAGGACGTCGCCCTGTCCCTGGAGGAACGCCTCGGTGGCCTCGCGTGCCGACTTGGGCTGAACCTTGACGTGGTTGGTGACCAGGTCCTTGATGTAGTCGAGGCCGGCCTGCGGGTTCTTGCCACCCTCACTCTTGACGGCGTACGGCGCGAGCAGGTTCCACTTGGCGCCGCCCGAGCTGAACGGGTTCGGGGTCACGACCTCGACGTCCGACTTCAGCAGGTCGTCCCAGTCCTTGATGTTCTTCGGGTTGCCCTTGCGCACCACGAGCGTCACCACCGAACCGGCCGGGATGCCCTTGTTGGCGTCGTCGGCCCACGTCGCGTCGACGAGGTCGGCCTTCACGAGGCGGGTCACGTCCGGCTCCAGCGAGAAGAGAACGTAGTCGGCCGCAGCACCCTTCTCGACCTTGCGCGACTGGTCGCCGGACGGGCCGTACGAGGCCTGGAAGGTCACGTTCTTGCCGGCGTCGGTCTTGTTGAACGCGGCCGCCTCTGCGTCGAAAGCACCCTTGGTGATCGAGTACGAGTACAGGTTGATGACGCCGCCGCTGCCATCGTTGCTCTGGGCCGGGCCACCAACGGTGTCGCTGGCACCACCAGAGCAAGCAGTCAGTCCAACCGCGGCGATCGACGCGATGGCTGTTGCTACGAGAGAGGTACGAATCCTCATGGGGATAGAGCCTTTCCGGGCAGGTGATTAGACGAAATCATGAGCAGAACAAACTGTGCAGCTCAACCGGTACGGCGAATGAGCGTCAATACGACGCAGAAAGACATGAAGATGACGTCAGACCCGTGCTGGTTGAGTCGCTAGGACTATCTAGCGACAACAGCAACAGTTGACGTCGGCCACAGCGAACGTGCTCATGCCAATGAACGCCAGGTCCTGGCGCATCGGGTGCTGAGCAACTCGTGACACGCCGGCAACCATAGCAGAGGGTTTACGCGTAGCGCGAGACGAACCACGCAATGACGACGAGCACTATCAAAGCGAGCAGGGCCTGGGTCACCCGCGAGCGTGGCATCAGCGTTCAAACCCCCGACCCAGAGCGGCCAAGACCGCATTCACCAAAACGTCCAGAAGCCAAGCGATTCCGAAACCCACCGGGATCAGTACCGCGAGCACGAGCACGAACTGCGGAATGAACGGAAGGCCCGCGATCCACAGTTCGACGGAGTCCCACCACTCGCCGACGCTTGTCACCGCTCCAGACTAGGTCATCGAATTGCCACACATGCCATGCATGCGCATCGACGCATATCGACCGGAGCATGGCATGTACCGCCGATCTCGGGAAACATTGAGCTATGGCGGACACAGAAGAAAAGATCGACGAAGCCATAAAGCCTCCCAAGGGCAATGGTGACGGCACTCGAAAGCGCAAGCGCGAATCACCGCCTACCACTCCACCCGCGATGCCGCCGGACGGACCGCAGAGCAAATCCGTGGCACCCGCCACCGGGCATCGCACGTCGTTTCCGCCGATCGATGAGTATGCGTTCCTGTCCGACTGCGAGACGACGTGCCTCATCGCACCGAACGGCTCGCTTGAATGGATGTGCATCCCCCGCCCCGACTCTCCCAGCGTGTTCGGAGCCCTCCTCGATCGCAGCGCCGGCCACTTCCGGGTCGGCCCGTATGGTGTCAGCGTTCCGTCTGCGCGTCGGTATCTGCCCGGCGGAATGATCCTCGAGACGACCTGGCAGACCGAGACCGGTTGGCTGGTCGTGCGGGATGCGCTCGTTTTGGGCCCGTGGCACAACACCAAGACCCGGTCCAAGACGCATAAGCGCACGCCGATGGACTGGGATGCCGAGCACATCCTGCTGCGCACGGTGCATTGCGTGAACGGGGTCGTCGAGCTCGAAGTTCGATGTGAGCCGTCATTCGACTACCACCGCGCTGGGGCCCGCTGGTCCTACACCGGCGACGGTTACGGCGAAGCCACCGCGGCCGCATCGACCAAGCCGGACGATCATCCGGCAATTCGGCTGAACACCGATCTCAGGCTGGGGCTCGAAGGCCGGGAAGCCCGCGCTCGCACTCGAATGACTGAGGGCACAAAGTGCTTCGTCGCCCTGTCCTGGTCGGAGCTCCCCGCACCCGAGACGTACGAGGAAGCGTCGCACAAGATGTGGATGACGACCGAAGGCTGGCGTCAGTGGATCACCATCGGCAGGTTTCCCGATCATCCGTGGCGCCTGTTCCTTCAGCGCAGCGCGCTCACCCTCAAGGGGCTCACCTACGCCCCGACCGGCGCGCTGACCGCCGCCTCGACCACCTCTCTGCCGGAAACTCCAGGCGGAGAACGTAACTGGGACTATCGCTACGCGTGGGTCCGGGATTCGACGTTCGCATTGTGGGGTCTCTACACGCTCGGCCTGGACCGCGAAGCCGACGATTTCTTCGCCTTCATCTCCGACGCGTGCCACCGCAATGACGACGTCGATCCCTCCCCGATGCAGGTGATGTACGGGCTCGGCGGTGAGCACACGCTCGACGAGTTCGAACTCACTCACCTGTCGGGCTACGACGGCGCCAAACCGGTGCGGATCGGTAACGCCGCCTACAACCAGCGTCAACACGATGTCTGGGGCACGATGCTCGACTCGGTGTACTTGCATGTGAAGTCACGTGAGCAGGTCCCGGAGACCTTGTGGCCGATGCTTAAGGTGCAGGTCGAGGAAGCCATCGCGAACTGGAAGGAACCCGATTGCGGGATCTGGGAAGTGCGTGGAGAGCCCAAACACTTCACCTCGTCGAAGGTGATGTGCTGGGTTGCGCTCGACCGCGGCAGCAAGCTCGCCGTCATGCACGGCGAAACGCAGTACGCCAAGGACTGGGGCAAGCTCGCCGAGGAGATCAAAGCCGACATCCTGGAAAACGGGGTCGACAAGCGCGGTGTCTTCACCCAGCACTATGACACCGACGCGCTGGACGCCTCGTTGCTGCTCATGCCGCTGCTTCGGTTTCTCCCGCCGACCGACGACCGCATCCGCGCGACGGTTCTGGCCATTGCGGACGAACTCACCGAGGACGGACTCGTTCTGCGTTACAAAGTGGAAGAGACCGACGACGGGCTGACCGGAGCGGAGGGAACGTTCACCATCTGCTCGTTCTGGCTCGTTTCGGCTCTCGTCGAGATCGGCGAACTCGATCGGGCCCGCCACCTGTGCGAACGGCTTCTCGGATATGCGAGCTCTCTCGGCCTGTACGCCGAAGAGATCGACACCCGTACCGGGCGCCACCTCGGCAACTTTCCGCAAGCGTTCACACATCTGGCGCAGATCAACGCGATCATGCATGTCATCCGCGCCGAGGAGGCCGCTCGCGCCGGACGTTTCAACCCCGCACACGCCATAAGTTGATCGTTTCCCACGCTCCGACCAGGGTAGTTCTTCTCTGTAGAGCCAGTGCGGAAGGGAGACGTCGCGATGGGTCTCAAAAAATTCTTCTCGAAGTTCCGGAGCCGGACGGAGGACGCCCTCCACTCATCGGCTGAGGCACCAAGCCTCGAACCGATACCGAAGCAGGAGACGCTGCAGGAGAAGCATCCGCCGGATCGCCCGCTGGACTGACAAACGAAAAAACGGTGGCGAGCTTCGTGCTCGCCACCGTTTTCGTCGGACTTCAGTCCGGTTGGGACGCCGTGCGGCGCCGCTCATCGCGCTTGAGCTCTTCGCCGAGCTCACGTTCTGCCTGGCCTTCCGCTGCCAACGCCGGATT
>JAJFUQ010000031.1 GCA_021372355.1 Nocardiaceae bacterium
GCCGAACTGTTCCTCGCGACGATCTTCGGAGACGCCAAACCCGTCGAGCTCTACCACGGCCGCACCCGCCGCATCGCCTCCGCCGGGCAACGGTTGATGCTCGCCGCGACCGAACGTGGCTGCACGTTCCCCGGCTGCGACCGCGGGGTTTATTTCACGCAAGCCCACCATGCCATCGATGACTGGCTCAAGGGAGGCCACACCAACATCGACGAACTGGCCCCGGCCTGCGATGTGCATCATCCGTTGGCCGGCCCCGCACCCCACCAATGGCAAACCACGAAAAACGCCGCCGGAAGGACCATTTGGATACCACCGAAAATCATCGACCCACGACAACGACCACGGGTCAACCACTACCACCATCCCGACCGCAGGCTCCGGGATGCGATGTGACGCGCTTAGTAGTGGTACGTGTCCGACGGCGCGGCGGTGTGGTCGCGCTCGATCGTCTCGTCCTCGTACTCGATCGGCAGGTCGTAGGACCGCGCCAGATCGAGAATCTTGTTCGCACGCGCAATACGGGGCAGGTCCGAACCGTTGCGGATGGTTCCACCATCGCGATCGAACTCGGCGAGGAACTCCACGGCCCAGGCGATCTCGTCCTTCGACGGAGACAGACCCTCGTTGACCGGGTGGCACTGGTCCGGCGACAGACAGATCTTGCCGGTCATGCCGAACTCACCGGACACCGCGGTGGCCTCGGACAGCAGGAGACCGGAGGAGCCGACGGTCGGCCCATCGATCGCCGGTGGGAGACCCGCAGCGGTCGAGGCGATCGTGAACCGCGACCGGGCATACGCCAGCGTCAACGGGTCGCCGCCGAAACCGGTGTCACGGCGGAAGTCACCGATACCGAAAGCCAAGCGGAAAGTGCCTTTCGCCGAGGCGATCTCGCTGATGCGCTCCATGCCGCGCGCGGTCTCGACGAGTGCCACGATCTTGACGCCCGGGAGACGCTTGGAGGTCTCGACGATGTGGTCGACCGACTCGACCATCGCGAGCATGATGCCGCTGACGGGGACCTTCCCGAGTGCTTCGAGGTCTCCCGCCCACCACTCCGTGCCGAAGCCGTTGATGCGGACCCAGCCGTCATTGCCGGCGGACAGCCAGTCGCACACATTGGCGCGGGCTTCGGCCTTGCCACTGGGCGCGACCGCGTCCTCGATATCGAGCACGACGATGTCTGCACGGGACTTCGCCGCGCGGTCGAATCGATGGGGCTGGGCTCCGTTGACGAGCAGCCAGCTACGCGCGAGAACCGGATCGATCCGGAATCCGTGGATCTCAGAATGATCGCCGTTGCCTGAGGTGGTCACATCAAGAGGTTAACGGCTGTGAGCTCACTCCATAACCGAAGCGATGTGGACGAGCGCATCTCCGGAGTTGACCGACGGTTGCCGAGTCAAGCCGATCACCACTCCGGACCGGTCCGCGTGCACCAGTCGAACGCGGCGTCCGAACGTGTCGGACAGGCCGCCGATGCGCTGGCCCTCCGTGACGAGGTCACCCAATTCGACATCGAGGGCGAGCAGACCGGTCCGTCGCGCGCGCACCCAACCGCTGTTCGTGCACATCGCCGGCAAGGCTCCACGCTCGACGGTGTCTTCGTCGATCATGCCCAGTTTGGCGAGAACACGGCGCACCCCGATCACCCCGGCCTCGATCGCCCAGTGGTCGAATCGGCCGGCTTCTCCCGCCTCGTACAGCAGCACCGTCGCTCCCCGCTTTCGGGCCTCGGCACGCAGCGATCCGGCGCGGAGTTTCGCATCGAGCATGACGGGCGCACCGAACGCTTCGGCGAGTTCGCGCGTTCGCGGGTCAGACAGATCACCCCGGATCTGCGGCAGGTTAGTACGGCGATCCGATCCGGTGTGGAGGTCGATCCCGACGTCGCATTTCGAGACGACTTCCTCGATCAAGAGATGCGCGATTCGCGCGGCCGTCGATCCGCGGGCCGATCCGGGAAACGACCGGTTGAGGTCCCTTCGATCCGGGAGGTACCGGCTCCCGATCATGAAGCCGAGCACGTTCACCACCGGGACCGCGACCACCGTTCCGCGAAGCGTCCGCGGGTCGAGCCCCGCGAGGACCTGCGAGATGACTTCGATCCCGTTGATCTCGTCACCATGGATCGCGGCGTCGAGCCACACCGCCGGACCGTCCTCGCGCCCGTGCACCACGCGCACCGGCAGCGATGCATCTTGGCCCGTGATCAGGCGGGTGATCGGCAACTCGACGTTCTTCGCCTTACCCGGACGAACCCGCACACCACCGATCGGGAACGATTCCCGCCGCATCACATCCCCCGGTTCTTCCGTCGCACCACGCGCTTCGGCCGACCTCCTAGGTACGACTTACCAGAGTCCACCAGGAATCCCTGGCGTAATGCCTCTCGTCCGATCAACATGCGGAAACCCATCTCGTCGCGACGCGCCAATGTGACTTCTGCCGTCACGCGCCGATCGAGAAGAGCGATGTCCATCACGACGACGTACCGTGTCTCTGTGTGCCCGGATGAACTCCGGACCGGACGGACGTCGTGCACGGGTAGCTCGTGCTCACGCGAGTCCAGTGCGGACCGCTGCCAGGGGTGCACACTGAACCGCACCCAACGCTGGCCGTCACGTTCGAACTCCTCGATGTCGAAAGCATGAAGAGACGACGTGCGGGCCCCAGAGTCGAGCTTCGCCTTGATCCAACGGACGTTCGCGTCCGGCAAGCTCACCCATTCGCGCCATCCGGCAACGGAGGTTGAATGGTGTCCCATACGCCTCAGCATAGAAAGTAGCTAGTGAAGCTCGCGATTCTTTCCCGCGCGCCCGGTTCGTACAGCACGAAGCGCCTTCGTGCCGCAGCCCTCGATCGAGGGCACAATGTCAAGGTTCTCGACACGCTGCGATTCGGCATCGACCTGTCCAGCGACCTTCCTGACCTGCAGTATCGCGGTCGGCAGCTGTCCGACTACGACGCGATCCTGCCGCGGATCGGCAACTCCATCACCTACTTCGGCACGGCTGTGGTGCGCCAGTTCGAGCAGATGGACGTTTACACCCCGAACACGGCGAACGGAATCGGAAACTCGCGCGACAAGCTGCGCTGCTTCCAGATCCTGTCCCGCCACAACATCGGCATGCCCGCCACGACGTTCGTGCGCGACCGCGCCGACGTGATCCCGGCGATCGAGCGGGTCGGCGGCGCCCCGGTCGTCATCAAGCTGCTCGAGGGGACGCAGGGTATCGGTGTCATCCTCGCTCCGTCCCTCAAGGTCGCGGAGGCGATCATCGAGACGCTGCAGTCGACTCGTCAGAACGTGCTGATCCAGCGGTTCGTCAAGGAGTCGAAGGGGCGCGACATTCGGGCACTCGTCGTGGGCGACCGGGTGGTCGCAGCGATGCGCCGCACGGCCAAGGGCGACGAGTTCCGCTCGAACGTCCATCGCGGCGGCAGCGTCGAAGCAGTCAAGCTCGATGAAGCGTACGAGCGGACAGCCGTCCGGGCCGCGCAGATCATGGGACTCAAAGTCGCCGGCGTCGACATGCTCGAAGGCAACCACGGCCCGCTGGTCATGGAGGTCAACTCCTCCCCCGGCCTCGAGGGCATCGAAACCGCGACAAAACTCGACGTCGCCGGGGCGATCGTGGACTACATCGACAATCAGGTCGCCTTCCCGCAAATCGATGTGCGCGAACGCCTTTCGGTCTCGACGGGGTATGGCGTCGCGGAACTCGTCGTCCACAGCGACGCGAAGGTGGTCGGCAACACGATCGGTGATTCCGGACTGCTCGAGCGAGACATCACCGTGCTGACGTTGCACCGCGGAATCAAGGTGCTACCCAACCCGAAGCTGTCGCAGGTGCTCGAGGCCGAAGACCGCCTGCTGTGCTTCGGCAAGCTCGAAGAGATGCGGTCGATGATTCCGGCCCGGCCGAAGCGTCGGCCACGGGTCCGCAAGCTGCCGAAGCATCCGGTTCCAGAGAGCTAGCCGACCGGCTGCAGAACGGAGAAGGGGCGTCACCGCGATCAAGCGGTGGCGCCCCTTACGTGATCTACCGGCTTACTCCGCCAGCTTCGGGTACGTAGGGTACTCGATGCCGGAGATGAACTGGACGGTCCGCACGACCTGGCACGAGTAACCGAACTCGTTGTCGTACCAGCAGTACAGGATCGCCTGGTCGCCGTCGACGATCGCCGCGTTGGCGTCGATGATCGACGCAGCACGCGAACCGATGAAGTCGCTCGAGACCGCATCGCTCGCAGCCGTGTAGTCGAGGTTGCGGCTCAGCGGTCCGAACAGCGAGGCCTTGCGGAGGTAGTCGAGGACTTCTTCCTTGTTCGTCTCGCGCTTGAGCGTGAGGCTCAGGATCGCGATCGACACGTCCGGCGTGGGTACGCGGACCGAGTTACCGGTGATCTTGGCCTTGAGGTCCGGCAGCGCCTTCGCCACAGCGGAAGCGGCCCCGGTCTCGGTCAGGACGAGGTTGAACGGTGCAGCACGGCCGCGACGGTCAGCCTTGTGGTAGTTGTCCAGCAGGTTCTGGTCGTTGGTGAACGAGTGGACCGTCTCGACGTGACCGCGGATGATTCCGAAGCCGTCCTCCATCGCCTTGAGCGGCGGGACGATCGCGTTGGTCGTGCACGACGCACAGGAGAAGATCTCCTGCGTCACGTCCTGGTTCAGGTGGTTGACACCGTGCACGATGTTCGGGACGTCGCCCTTGCCCGGAGCGGTGAGCAGGACCTTCGAGATACCCGGACGAAGGTGCTGCTTGAGGCCCTCGCGATCGCGCCACTTACCGGTGTTGTCGATAAGGATCGCGTTGTTGATCCCGTACTCGGTGTAGTCAATCGTGGTGGGGTCGTTGCTGTAGATGAACTTGATCACGTTGCCGTTGGCGGTGATCGTGCTGGCCTCGTTGTCGACCGTGATCGAGCCCTTGAAGTGGCCGTGGACCGAGTCGCGTCGCAGCAACGAAGCGCGCTTGGCGAGGTCGCCGTCGCCACCCTTGCGCACCACGACGGCGCGGATGTTCAGTCCGTTTCCGGAGCCCGCCTTCTCGACGAGCAGACGGGTCACGAGACGGCCGATGCGACCGAATCCGTAGAGGACGACGTCGCGCGGGCCCTGCGGCTCGCTCTTGTTCTCGCCGGTGACCTCGGCCAGTGCGTCAGCGGTGAACTCGGGAATCGACAGTCCCTTGTCGTCCGCGCGGTAGGCCAGGACCAGTCGTCCCAGGTCGATCTTCGCGCTGCCCAAGTCCAGGTCCACGAGAGCCTGCAGGAACGGGAAGGTGTCCTGAACCGAGAGCTCGTCGGTGACCATGCGGGTGAAGCGGTGCGTCTGCAGAATGCTGATCACGGACTTGTTCACCAGCGACCGGCTGTGCAGCAGAATCGTCACGCCTTTTTCGCGGTAAAGCGACCCAATGATCGGGATCATCGCCTCGGCGATGGCTTCCTTTGTATTCCAACTATCGAGTTCTTGACTAGACAATGCAGGTTCCCAAACAGTCGCGCGGACGATACGACGGTCGGCGAACCGACACGCCTAGAGCACTACGATCTTAAGCACTGCCTGCAGGAACGCGTTGTTCGATTCGTCACGCGGACCTTGTGAATAACGTCCCAGAATGACAACGCGAACTGTCCACACGCGACACGAGACTGTACGGCGGTACCATTCAGCTCCTGGCGCAACGCAAGATTCTCGAGGGCGTCGTCGGCTATGGCCTGATTGACGACAGTCCCGGCGGTTTGGAGTGCGACGATCATCTCGGCTGGGTTCGCACTGAATGCGGCGAGCAGGCTCACGGAAGCTGTTCGAAAGTTCAGGCTGGGCAGGTGGCTATTCGGTTCCAATGAACGGCGTAACCGTTAGCGCGCGAGGAATCCACACTGTTTTCGTCCCTTGCCGACAACCGGCTCCGGGTCCGTTCCCACGACCACTTCGAGAAGTTCGGCGTAGACGTCGCGGAAATCAGTTGTTGTCTTGAGGTCCCCATCAACGAGATCGGTCAGGCTCGGCTCGTCACCATAGAAACCGCCCTTGACACCGCTGCCGACGACGAACATAGGACCCGCAGTGCCGTGATCAGTCCCCTGTGACGCGTTAGCCCGAACTCGACGGCCGAATTCGCTATAGGCCATTAGCGTCACATCGCGCCCGGCGGTGCCCTTGATGAATTTCGTCACTGCTTCGTCGAAATTCTTGAGCAGGATTTCCTGCTGATTGAGCTCATCGGCGTGCGTATCGAACCCGGCGAGAGAGACCGAGTACACCTGCGTGGGCGCGCCTGACTTGATTGCCGCGGCGACCGCCTCGAGTTGATGGCCGAGCGTGACCTCCATGGGATCCCGAGGAGTGTTCGCCCGCAACTTTCCGAATACATTCGTCACTTGTTCGCCGGCCCGGTAAGCGGCGCGCACGAACGCCTGAGCCTCGGTGTCTGCGGCTTGCGCCTTTCCGAATTGAGCTAGCTTCCGCTCGACCGGCAGAGCAGGCATCGAAAGATCGAGACAGGCGGCGGACGTACGCCGACCGAAGGCAAGCAACGGCGCTACGGTGCCGACATTGACCGCCCGAATTGGGTCGTCACCAGTGAGGTCGAGCCATCGTCCGATCCAACCGACGCTCACCGGCTCTGAAGGTTGCGCCGTCTGCCAGATGTCCATTGATCGGAAGTGGCTGCGGTCCGGATTTGGGTACCCCACGCCCCGCACAATCGCAAGTTGTCTCTTCTTCCACAGTCCAGCCAACCCCGGCATCGAAGGGTTGAGAGCGAGCTGTGAATCGAGTGGCAGCACTCTCTCCGGGGCGTATGACAATCCCGGGCGAGCATCGTGATAGGCGTCGCTGGTGTAGGGCACGACAGTGTTGATTCCATCGTTTCCGCCATACAGAGTCACAATGACCAGCACCTTTGATGCTGCCGGGGCGTCCTGCGCGGCCCGCAATAGTTCATCCCAATTCACCGCGACCGTACCGACAATTCCAGCCGATGCCGCCGCCCCACAACCCTTGAATAGGAAGTTTCGTCGGCTGAGTGCCATTCCTCCCCCTTAGCTCGTAAGGTACTCGGGCGAATTCAACGCAACTACCACGAGCTCCCGAGGATCGTTTAGCGAGCCCTTCAGAACCCTGAGGCTTGCGTCCGTCCAATGTCCGATCCCCAGCAGATAACCGACCGCCTCTGTACGCCCGGTCCTCTGCGCACTTTCGACTATGGAAATATCGCCGACTCTGACCAGTGACTCGGCGATCGCAGCGCGAATCGGCAGGACGGACGTCGTCAGCCAGGAACGCCCGCGCGGCCAGCCACCGACATTGGGCGGCTGAAATGGAACCTGTCGCAGCAGACTCAACGCGCCCGCCACCTCGCCGACCCCCGCGTCATCAGAAACGGGTATGCGAAGGGCACGGACGATTCCGATTAGCCATTCGATTGGCGTGACAACGGACGTTCCGGACGCGGCAAAGAACTCGTCGTCGGCGAGGATCATCCGCATTGCCGCGGAAAGGTTGCGGCCAGGTCCGTACGCACCAATAATGCGGTTCAAAACGGCGTCGGAGGGCGGGCTGTCGGATGCAAAGTAGTGCCACAGCTTGGTCGCGATAAACCGAGCAGACTCATGTTTTGCCAGGATCGCGTCGCAGAACTGCTGTGCATTAATGTTTCCGGTCTTCCCTAGGACGGTCTTGACACTGGCGTCATGGAGGGCTGGCACAACGTGTGTGCGCCCATCAGCTCCGACCTGCCATCCGGTAAGCGCTCGTGCACCGTCCTTAATGTCGTGCTCGGTGTAGCCATTGTTGTGGCCAAGGCAAAAAAGCTCCAAGATTTCGCGCGCCAAATTCTCGTTTGGCGCCTGCACAACATTGGACACCCCATCTAGCCAATAGAGCATTGCGGGGTCGGCCACCATCGCGTAGACGAGGTTCTTGAAATCACCCCGGCCTAGCAAGCGGAAAGTCTCGTTCTGGGCCACCATCATGGCGGCATTCAAGACCTTCGCCGACGACGTTGCGAAGTGGTCATGCCAGATCCAGGTCACCTTCTCGTGCAGCGGTAGCTGCGCTGTCGCCATTCGTCGAACCCACCAATTCGAAGCCGAAGCCAACTGAGCGCTAATGATGCCAAAGAACGAGCTATATTCCGCAGCAGTCGCACTGGAAGAAGGAGCCCGCGGTTGTTGGAATACCGGAATTGGAGTAGCTTTCGCGGCCGGGTCCGCGCTCGGGTCCGTTGCGAGCACATAAGCGATGTAGGCGTCCGCGCCGACCGCCGTCACTGCGTCGATCTCCGGTCCGGTCGCTCCAAAACCGGCCCTGCGGAGTACGCGGGCAGTCCGGATCCATTCGTCGGAGGAGTACGACACGCCTAGATTCTGTCGGACAAGCCACGTCCGGTACGCGTTTTCATCACGCGCCCTATCACGAAGATCGCGCCCCGGGGATGGGGCGCGATCTTCGGTTAGTTTTACTCCGCTTCCGGAGCCTCCACGACGGCGAGAACCGCGCCGACCTCGACCTGCTGGCCGATGGTGACGTTGAGCTCGGTCAGCACGCCGGCGGTGGGAGTCGAGATGGTGTGCTCCATCTTCATAGCTTCCATCCACAGGATCGGCTGACCGGCCGTGACGGTGTCTCCCACGGCAGCCCCGAGGCGAATGACCGAACCGGGCATCGGCGCGAGGAGCGAGCCCTCGGCGACGTGGTCGGCCGGGTCCTCGTAGCGCGGGAGCCGACGAACGGTCACCGGACCGAACGGCGAATCGACGCAGACGAGGTCCCCGTAGCGAGCGACGTCGAACATCCGTGCCACACCGCTCACGTTGAGGACGACGCGACTCGGGCTCAAGGAGATGAGCTCCAGTCCGTCCAAGCCCTCGACGCTGATCTTTCCGTTCCGGTCGAAGTTGTACTTGACCACATGCTCGCCGGTGTGGCGACTGTCGAACTTCTTGACCTGCGGAAGCGACTGGAGGTTGCGCCAGCCGCTCGGGAACCGCCCACCGAACTTCGAGGCCGCACGGTTCGCCGCCGACTCGGCCAGCGCAGCCGCGACGATCGACAGCTTCTCCTGCTCCGCGTCGACCAGGGGTGCCGACAACGCGTCGAGACCATGCGTGTTGAAGAACGCGGTGTCGGTGTCACCCGCGAGGAACGCCTCGTGCCGAAGGACGCGCACGAGCAGGTCGCGGTTCGTGATGAGACCGTGGATCTTGCTGCGGCACAACGCGTTCGCCAGAATGGTCGCGGCTTCGCGTCGGGTCTCGCCGTACGAGATGACCTTCGACAGCATCGGGTCGTAGTGCACGCCGACGACCGAACCGTCCTCGATGCCGGTGTCCAGACGCACGCCCGGACGGTCGAACAGATCGAACTCGGTGATCGTGCCGGGGATCTCGATCTTGTGCACGGTGCCGGACTGGGGCTGCCAATCGTGCATCGGGTCTTCGGCGTAGAGGCGCACCTCGATCGAGTGACCGCGCAGCGCGGGCGGCTCGGCCGGAAGCTCGTCGCCGTTGGCGACCTGGATCTGGGTACGAACGAGATCGAGACCCGTGGTCATCTCGGTGACCGGATGCTCGACCTGCAGACGCGTGTTCATCTCGAGGAAGAAGAAGTTGCCCTTCTCGTCCGCGAGGAACTCGACCGTGCCGGCACCCTCGTAACCGATCGCCTCGGTCGCGAGCTTGGCGGCCTTGAACAGTTCGGCCCGCATGCCCGAGATCTTCTCGACGAGCGGCGACGGCGCCTCTTCGACGACCTTCTGGTGACGACGCTGGATCGAGCACTCACGCTCGCCGACTGCCCACACGGTGCCGTGCTTGTCGGCCATGACCTGGACCTCGATGTGACGTCCGGTCTCGATGTAGCGCTCGACGAAGACGGTCGCGTCACCGAATGCCGATCCGGCCTCGCGGGACGCACCCGCGACCTCACCCGCCAACGCATCGAGTGATCGGACGACGCGCATACCGCGACCGCCACCACCGGCCGACGCCTTGGCGAGCACCGGGAGCATGTCCTCGGTCACCTCGTCGGGCGAGAGTTCCTTGAGGACGGGAACGCCGGCAGCGTCCATCATCTTCTTGGACTCGATCTTGGAGCCCATCTGCTCGATGGACTTGACCGGCGGACCGATCCACACGAGACCGGCGTCGATGACGGCCTTTGCGAACTCGGCGTTTTCGGACAGGAACCCGTATCCGGGGTGAATCGCGTCGGCGCCGGCGGCCTGAGCTGCGGCGATGATGAGGTCACCACGCAGGTAGGTTTCCGCCGGGGTGTTGCCCGGCAGACGGACCGCGGCGTCGGCTTCGGAAACGAACGGCGCTTTTGCATCCGCGTCCGAGTACACGGCGACCGTACCGAGGCCCAGCCGGCGACAGGTGGCGAAGACTCGGCGTGCGATTTCGCCGCGGTTGGCGACAAGAACAGAACTGATCACGAGAGCCTCACATCCGGAAGACACCGAAGCGATCGGTGCCCTCGATTGGGTTGACGTGGATTGCGGACAGCGCCATGCCGAGCACGGTGCGTGTGTCGCGGGGGTCGATGATGCCGTCGTCCATGAGGCGACCCGACATGAACATCGGGGTCGACTCCTTCTCGATCGTGTCCTCAGTCTGCTTCGCGATCATCGACGCGAAGGCCTCAGCTTGGTCGTCCCAGACGTTGCCCCGGCCCTCGTGCGCCTGCCGCGCGACGATCTTGACGACACCTGCCAACTGCGCGGCGCCCATCACGGCGCATTTCGAAGACGGCCACGCGAACACGAACCGCGGGTTGAACGCGCGGCCGCACATGCCGTAGTGCCCGGCACCGTACGAGGCACCCATGAGGACCGAGATCGCCGGGACCTTCGAGTTGGCGACCGCGTTGATCATCTGGGCACCGTGCTTGATGATGCCTTTCTGCTCGTACTCCTTACCGACCATGTAACCGGTGGTGTTGTGCAGGAAGATCAGCGGAGTGTCGATCTGATTGCACAGCTGGATGAACTGGGTCGCCTTCTGCGACTCCTCGCTCATCAGCACCCCGCGGGTGTTGGCCAGGATGCCGACCTTGTAGCCGTGGATCTCGGCCCAACCGGTCGCGAGCGCCGAGCCATACAGAGGCTTGAACTCGTCGAAGTCCGAACCGTCGACGACGCGGGCGATCACCTCGCGCGGATCGAACGGGATCTTGAGGTCGCCCGGGACGATGCCGAGCAGTTCTTCCTGGTCGTACAGCGGCTCGATGACCTCGGCGCGCGGCTCCGGCCCCTTCTTCCGCCAATTCAGGCGCTTGACGATGTTGCGTCCGATGCGGATCGCATCCTGTTCGTCCTGCGCGAGGTAGTCCGCGAGACCCGAGATCTTGGCGTGCATCTCCGCACCACCGAGGGTCTCGTCGTCGGTCTCTTCACCGGTTGCCATCTTGACCAGCGGCGGACCGGCGAGGAACACCTTCGCGCCGCCCTTGACCATGACGACGTAGTCGGACATACCCGGGATGTACGCGCCACCCGCGGTCGAGTTTCCGAACACGAGGGAGATCGTCGGGATCTTGTTGGCCGAGGCCTGCGTGATGTCGCGGAACATCGCACCACCCGGAACGAACACGTCCTTCTGCGACGGCAGGTCGGCGCCACCGGACTCGGTGAGCGAGATGACCGGCATCGGGTTCTCGCGGATGATGTCGTTGATACGGAGCGACTTCTTGAGCGAGAAGCCGTTCATGGCGCCGCCCTTGACCGTCGAATCGGGTGCGACGACCATGCACTCGACACCCTCGACGATGCCGATACCGGCGATGATCGAACCGCCGACGTGGTACTCGCTGCCCCAGCCCGCAAGCGGGAGAAGCTCGAGGAACGGGGTGTCCTCGTCGAGCAGCAGTTCGATGCGCTCACGCGCGGTCATCTTGCCGCGCTTGTGCTGGCGCTCGACGTACTTCGGGCCGCCGCCGGCGATGTTCTTTTGGTACTCGACGTCGAGAGCTGCCAGCTTCTCGTTCATCGACTCGGCGTTGGCGATGTAATCAGCGCTGTTCTTGTCCAGCGCGGTCTTCAGAGTGGTCACGCGTACCCCAGGAGCTTCGAAGCCAACATGGTCATGATCTCGTCGGTGCCGCCACCGATGCCGATGATGCGGAAGTCGCGGTAGATGCGCTCGACCTCGGACTCGCGCATGTAGCCCATCCCGCCGTGAAGCTGAACGGCCTCGTTGACGACCCACGCGCCGTTCTCGACGGCGGTGTTCTTCGCGAAGCACACCTCGGCAAGGAGGTTCGACTCCCCCGCTTCCGCACGCTCGACGAGCGAACGCGTGTAGACGCGAGCGACGTCGACCTTGCGCTGCATATCGGCGAGCTTCATCTGCACGTGCTGACGCTTGATCAGCGGCTTGCCGAACGTCTCGCGATTGCGACACCAGTCGACGGTCAGGTCGAGTGCACGCTGCGCGGTCGAGTAGGCCAGCACCGCAAGGCCGATGCGCTCGGAGACGAAGGCGCCCGCGATCGCGGCGAAGCCCGAGTTCTCCGGACCCACGAGGTTCTCCGCCGGGACCTTGACATCGACGTACGACAGTTCAGCGGTGTCGCTGCACAGCCAGCCCATCTTGTCGAGCTTGCGCGAGACGGTGAAGCCCGGCGTGTCCTTGTCGACGACGATCAGGGAGATTCCACCCGCGCCGGTACCGCCGGTGCGGACCGCCGTGGTGACGTAGTCAGCGCGCACGCCCGACGTGATGAACGTCTTCGAGCCGTTGATGATGTAGTGGTCGCCCTCGCGCTTGGCGGTCGTGCGCAGGTTGTTGACATCGGAGCCGCCACCGGGCTCGGTGATCGCGAGCGAGCCGATCATGTCGCCACTGAACGTCGGCTTGACGTACTTGTCGATCAGGAATTGATCGCCCGAGTTGATGATGTGCGGACACGCGATCGCACACGTGAACAGCGACGCCCACAGTCCGCCGGGTGCGCCGGCGTACCCGAGTTCCTCGCTCATGATCGTGTCTTCGATCATCGAGCCACCCGAACCACCCACGGACTCCGGCTTCGAAATGCCGAGTAAGCCCAGTTCGCCGGCCTTCTTGTGGAGGGCACGAGGGAGCAGGCCGTCGGCTTCCCACTGGTCGATATACGGCATGATCTCGCGCTCGGCGAAACCCCGTGCCGTGGCACGAAGTTCCTTGTTCTCCCAAATAGGTGGGTTGATCATCAGAGCAATGCCTCCGGGATTTCAATGTGACGGGACCGCAGCCACTCACCAAGGCCCTTGGCTTGCGGGTCGAACCGGACCTGCTCGGCAACGCCCTTGCCGAGAATGCCCTCGATAACGAAGTTGAGCGCCCGCAGGTTCGGCAGAACCGTGCGAGAGATGTTGAGCGACTTGGCTTCCGGAAGCAGTTCCCGGAGCTTCTCGGTGGTCAGCTCATTCGCGAGCCAGGCCCACTGTTCCTCGGTGCGGACCCAGACGCCGATGTTCGCGTTGCCGCCCTTGTCGCCCGAGCGGGCCAACGCGATCGTGCCGAGTGGCACGGTCTTCGTGGCACCGTCGAACGAGAACTCGGGGAGGGACGGCTCGACGACATCGTCAAGCGGTTGCGTGTCCTGGACATTGGCGACGTCGATCCGCGTTCCGTCCGGCAGTACCGCAATGTGCGAAACCTTGTCGCGGTCGACGTAGCCCGGGGTGAAGAACCCGTACGGCGAGGCGTTTCCGGGCGGCGCGGTGAACGTGCAGCCAGGGTAGCTGGCGAGCGCGAGTTCTACAGCGACGGCCGAGAACGGCTTGCCGATCTTGTCGGGGTCCGGGTCCCGGGCGACCAGGCGCAGCAGCGCCGAACCCTGCTCCTCGGTCTCGGCGTTCGGACGGTCGAGCCGGACGAGCTCGGTCGACAGTTCCGCCGGCTGCATCGGCAGCCACTCGCGGAACTGACTGATCGCGAGCTCGGCCTTCTTCTCGATGTCGAGGCCGGTGAGGATGAGCGTCATCTCGTTGCGGAAGCCGCCGAACGAGTTCAGCGAAACCTTGAGCTGCGGCGGCGGAGCCTCGCCCTTGACGCCGGAAACGAGGACGCGGTCCTGCCCTTCCTGCGTGACCGAGAAGCTGTCGAGGCGGGTCGTCACGTCCGGGTTCGCGTAGCGCGTGCCCTGGATTTCGTACATGAGCTGCGACTTCACGGTGTCGACCGTGACCGCGCCGCCCGTACCTTCGTGCTTGCCGATGACGAACGATCCATCGCGGCGGATGTCGGCGTACGGGAACCCCGGACGGCCGATCATGCCGCCGTTGATCTCGGTGAAGAACGAGTAGTTTCCGCCGGTCGCCTGTGTGCCGCATTCGATGATGTGGCCGGCGACGACAGCGCCCGCGAGGGCGTCGTAGTCGGTGCGGCTCCAGCCGAAGTGCGCGGCGGCGGGCCCGACGATGACCGCAGCGTCCGTGACCCGACCGGTCACGACGATGTCCGCGCCGGCGTTGAGGCACTCGACGATGCCCCACCCGCCGAGGTACGCGTTGGCAGTCAGCGATCCGGCGAATCCGAGGTCGGCGGCCTTGTCGATGATGTTGTCACCCTCGACGTACGCGATCTTGGGCGCGAGTCCGAGCTTGTCGGCCACTTCCTGCAGCTTTGCCGCGAGGCCCGCGGTGTTGAGGCCACCGGCGTTCGCGACGATCTGCACGTTCTTCTCGAGCGCGAGGCCCATGCATTCTTCGACCTGCTTGAGGAAGGTCTTCGCGTAACCGAGCGACTGGTCGCGCATGCGGTCCTTGCCGAGGATGAGCATCGTCAGCTCGGCGAGGTAGTCACCGGTGAGGACGTCGAGTTCGCCGCCCTCGAGCATCTCCTTCATCGCGGAGATGCGGTCGCCGTAGAAACCGGAACAGTTTCCGATCCGGATGAGGTCAGGGTTCTGGGAAAGCATCACGTGTCCTTACGAGAACTGTCCGGGCTGACGACCCGCACCGGGCGGACCAGCGAAAACCTGCGCGATGGAAAGCCAGTGTTCGACGGCGTCCGTCGAACCGACGAGGTCAGTGTCGGCGCGGTGCCGACGCTGCGTCGCGAGCAGGCAGAAGTCGAGCGCGGAGCCAGTCAGCTTGTCGACGGCATCTTCGGGTCCCCAGGACCACACCTCACCGCTCGGCGCCACGAGCTCGATGCGGAACTCCGCCGCGGGAGCCGTCTCGCCCCGAACCATGTAGGCGAAATTGCGCGTTCGGACCGCGAGGTGCGTGACGTGCTTGAGCCGGTCGGTCGGCTCACGCGTGATGCCGAGCGCGTCGTAGACGTCCTGACCGTGCGCCCAGGTCTCCATCATTCGAGCGGTCGCCATCGACATCGCGCTCATCGGCGGACCGAACCACGTGAGCTTCGTCCCAGCGGGGACGTTCTTCAGGGCCTCGGCGAGCTTGTCGCGGCCGTCCTGCCAGACCTGCAGCAGGTCCGGCCTGGCGGCCCACTCCGCCGCGGCACTGTCGACGAACTTCTCGATGTTGCCGGCGGCGATCGCCTCCTGCAGCTTCTGCACGAACAGTTCTGGGTCGGTCGCCGACACGTATGCGATGTCATCTGTCCAGGCCAAGTGGCCAATCTGGTGCGCGATCGTCCAGCCCTCAGCCGGAGTTGGCGTGTGCCAACCGGTCGTATCCAGTCCCGTCACAATCTTCTCGAGATCCGCGCCTTCAGCCGCGAGATCCGCGAGCACATCTACGAGCTCAGCCATGCGACACAGCAAACCAGCGTTCGCAAACAAAATCAAGCACGCTTGATTGTTTTTTGGGAGTGGCGCGGGTCAAACCTTCGGCGAGGCGTCTGACGTGCCACATGAGAAGCTGTCGACATGCGTATTGGCCGCCATCGATGCATCGCACTTCTTCGGTGAGATTCCGAACTATCCCGGCGACGTCGTCCCTGTAGCAGTCATCGACTCCCCCAACGGATCCCCGTCGTTCGCGGAGATCCGGGACGTTATCGCGGCGCGCGCCGAACGCATCCCCACCCTGCGCGAACTGGCGCGGACGGTGCCCATGAACCTCGACTACCCGCATTGGGTTCGCGACGAGCAGCCCGTCGAGCGGCTGATTCTCGAAAACCCCGCCAATACGTGGCAAGACGTTCTCGCCGCAGTCACCGCACTCTCGTTCGACGGAGTCGACGCCGACCAGACCGGATGGCGGCTCGTGGTGTTCCGCAACGTGACCGGCGCCCTGGACATCAAGGGCACTGCGACGGTCGTGATGCACCAGGCCAACCACGCCATCACCGCCGGCGGCGGCAGCTCGCAGGTGATGCGCGCGTTGTTCGGCGACGACGACGCCTTCGCCCGAATCCCCGGCCATGGCAACCCCAGCGACAAGGTCGGGTTCCGCGCGGCGCTCGCGGGACTGCGACGCCTCCCCCGCGATCTGCGTACCGCCGCCAAGGCGTCGTCCGCCAGCCGGCGCCTCAACGAAATGAACAATGCGCCCGAACCCCGCGTGAGCGCCGCGCTGCACTCGCTGGGTACCGGGCGGAACTTCGTGGATATTCGACCCGTCCCGACCGGTCACCTCAAGACACTGGGCAGCGTCACCGAGACGACACTGGTGGCTGTCTTGGTGGCACTGTCGCAGTACCTGGTCGAACACGGCGAGCCCACTGAAGGCATCACCGCGATCCTGCCGGTCGCGTCCAAATCGTTTCGCACCGCGAATCTGCCGGTCTCGGCCGCGAACACGGCGGGCGTCCGCGCGATGGTCAGCCTGCACCCGGGGATCGCCGACCTGCGCGAGCGGGCCGCGAAGATCCGGGCGGACCTCCGCGACCAACTCGTCCTCTGCGAAAGCGAGGAAGTTGTCACGGTCCAACAGGGCTTCGAGGCCACCCCGCCGCTCCTTCTCGCGCTAACCGCGAAGGCCTCGACCAAGCGTCCGCCGGCCAAACCCACCGCGAGCCTCAACCTGAACTCGTACCACCGCGGACCGGCCGACCTCTCACTGTGCGGCGATCCGGTTCGCTGCATCGGTGCGGCACCGATCATCAGCCCGCGCCTCGCCCTGACCACACAGGGCGACGTCATGGCGGTCAGCGTCGCCGCGGACAGCAGCATGCCTGACCCGCAGCGCTACGCCGACCTGCTGCACGAGGCCATCGCCACCATCAGTGCGCTATAGCGTGCACCTTCGCGTGGCCGAGGCCGCGATCGATCATCCACTTGTTGACGGGCACCGTCACAACGAACGCGATCGCCAGCGACACCACGAGTGAGCCCCAGAACAGTGCACTCGCCAGACCTGCGTTCATGGCGCCGGGAATGCCGACGATGATCGTGTTGTCGACGATCTCCATGACCGTGATGGAGACGGTGTCCGCGACGAGAGCGATACGCAGCGCGGCCGCGAGGCCGGCGCCGGACCGCAGCACTGAGCGGATCGTCAGCAAGTACCCGAAGAAGAACGCGAGGGCCACGGCCAGCACGACGGTGATCGCACCGTGGAGTCCCAGCGCGGTTCCGATCACCATGCCCAGCACCTCACCGATCGCACAGCCGGTCAGGCAGTGTTGCGTGGCGCTGATGGCGGTCCGCCACCCAGAGGTAGGCATCTCGTGATGGTCGTGATGATGTGCGTGATCCATGGTCTTGGTATACCCCCATGGGGTATACGCGTCAAGGCTTTGTCTGCTCGATCTCATGGGCCGCGGCCAACAACATCGACTCCGAACCCGGCTTACCCACGAGCTGCACTGCCAGCGGCAGTCCGTTCGACTCCCCCACGATCGCCGTCACCGCGGGGAATCCCGCGAGGTTCCAGGGCTGCGGGTAGGCAATCGATCGCGCGGATGCGAGGTAGGTCTTCCAGTAGCCGACACCATTGAGTGCGCCGGCCGGACCAGGTCCCTTCGCGGTGACCGGCTGGACCAGCACGTCGATGTCGCCGAACCAGTTCAGTGCCCGATCGCGCCAGATGTCGGACGACGGTGTCGGTCCACCCTTTCGCAGGATCTTCCGCCCCTGTTTCGCCATCTCCGCCGTGCGCGGCTCGAGCTTCGAAACGTCTAGTCCCAGGTCGTCGACCTCCTGCGCGATACCCGCCAGCCAGAACCGGACCCACTGCTGGATGAGTGTCATCGGGTAGGGCGGGCGCTGGGACGCCACTTCATGGCCTGCCGACGCGAAGCGCTCACCAGCGATTTCGACCGCGCGGCGCTGGTGTGAATCCGGAAAGGCCAACGGCGTGACGGCATGTGTCGACGTCGAGATCCGGAGTCTTCCCAGTGCCGGAAGCGTCGCCAAGCCTGGGTCCGCTGCCAGCACCGAAAACGCCAACGCCGCATCGGTCGCGTTCGACGAAATGGGCCCCGAGACGGTCAGGCCGAACCAGTGCTCGTCAGCATTCCCCGGCAACGGCAACCGGCCGCGCGTCGGCTTGAGCCCCGTGAGCCCACAGAAGGCGGACGGCACCCGAATCGATCCACCTCCGTCGGTGCCCAATGCGAGAGCCGCCATCCCCGACGCCACGGCCACCGCAGAGCCGCCACTCGAACCGCCCGGGTCGAGGCGCTCATCGAGCGGGTTGCGCGCCACCCCGAATGCGGTGGAACTCGTGAACGCCCATGCCGCCAGCTCGGGCATGCGCGTCGTGCCGACGATGACCGCACCAGCTTCCCGCAGACGCTGAACCACGAGGTCATCGGCGGTGCGGACCGCAGCATCCGTGGCGGCACTGCCGTTGCGCAGCGGTGCACCCGCGACCGCGATGTTGTCCTTCACGGCGACCGGCACGCCCGCCAGCGGCAGGTTCGCTCGATCCGGATTCGCGTCGACGGCCTTCGCGTCCGCCATCGCCTCGTCGGCGAGGACAGTCTGGAAGGCGTTGAGCTTTCCATCGAGTTCGGCGATGCGGTCAAGCGACGCTCGAACAACATCGACCGCGGTGACGTGACCAGCGCGAACGTTTGTGGCGATCTCGACAGCAGACATGGCTTTTCTCATTCCTCCAGCGTCGCGCTTGGCGAGATCCGGCGCTATCGGGCGTTCTCCCGAGGCTGGCTCACTCACCGGACTTCGGACCATAATTGACCCATGGCCGATCCGCTCTGCGGGGCTCTCAGTTCCATCGTTCGCGGACACCGCGATCTGGATCGAGACCTGCGGTGACGGCCCGGCGATTGTCCGACCTGGATCCGCGCAGCTGGCGGCGGGCCGTGCTGCGGGCCGCGCTGGCGGTCGCCGCAACCTGGATGCTGCTCGGTGGAATCTATTTCCTGGTGCCGGCCAAGGACTACCTCGAGGGTGGCGCCGCCATCCGCCTGGCGACCGGCGGCGCGCTCTTCATCGGCGTACTGGTGTGGCAGATCCGCCGGATCGTGCACGCCCCGCTGCCGGAGTTGCGCGCGATCGAAGCTCTCGGCGCGGTCATCGCCCTCTTCCTGATCCTCTTCGCCACTACGTATCTGGCGATGTCACACACGAATCCCGTCTCGTTCAACGAGCACCTCGACCACACCCAGGCCTTGTATTTCACCATCTCGATTTTCTCGACGGCCGGTTTCGGTGACATCATCCCCGGCACCAACCCCGCGCGCCTCCTCGTCAGTGTGCAGATGCTCCTTGATCTCGTCCTCCTCGGGTCCGTCGTGAAAGTCCTTGTCGGAGCCGCACACACCGGTCTCGAACGCAGCTGAATTGGTGCTTGACGACGGCGGCCACACTGCGGAAATGTTCTCCATAGGTCTCCCCTGCGGAACCTCTTCCGGACAGGAACCCGTCATGGAAACTCCCAGATTCTTCGAGTTCACGACACAGGCCTTCGAAGTGCTCGGTGTGCTTTCGATGGTTGTCGGGTTTCTGTTCGCCTTCGTCCTCGCCGCCCAGACCTGGAAGCGAACAAGTGACGGCAGTGGCGCGTTCGACGTGCTGCGCCATTCGCTGGGCGGGGCGATCCTCCTCGGGCTCGAACTGCTGGTCGCAGCGGACATCGTCAAGACCATCACCTCCACGCCGTCGCTCACGGACGCGGCGATCCTGGGGTTGATCGTGCTCATCCGGACTGTTCTGAGCATCTCCATCGAAACTGAGATCGACGGCGTCACGCCCTGGAAGAAGGCGCTCGTCACCGGCCCACAGGTCATTGCACAGGCCGCGCGCAAATCGTCGCAGCAGCCGACGGTCACCGCCGAATCCTCGACGCCGAACTAGTTCAGGTCGGGCGAAAGGAACGGGAAGCATGAATCCAACCTGCGATCGGCTGGTTCAGTTCCTCGGCATCACCCGCGCGGCAGCGGGGCTGGGAGTCCTCGTTCGTCCTCGGTTGGTGTATCGCTGCCTCGGAGTCAGCGCGGCCGACGACGGCGACGCAGTCGCACGACTGTTCGCCATCCGCGAGGTCGCGGTGGCCGCGTCGGCGCTGCAATCGGACCCGACAGGGCGCCGATTCGGTTTGGCCACAGGAGTATTCGTCGACTCGGTGGACGTGCTTTCCCTGGCGTTGGGGAGCCGGCACGGAGCCGGCAAGGGCGCGCTGGTCATCGGAGGCGTTGCGGCAATCTATGCAATCGCCGGCTCCTACGCACTTATCGGTAAGCCGTCCACGTAGCCGCGACCGGCTGCCGTCCTTGACGATCCAGAGCTGATCCGACCTGCCCTCTGGGGGGCTTCGGCATGCCTTCAGGGCGACCGCTTCGCCGCGCTCGAGCGACTACGAACGCGACTGTTTTCCTGGCTGAAAAAATTTCCCCTTTCGCTCTGCATAGGTTTTGCATAGGTTTGAGCCATGAGTTCCGGCTCAGTCAGTTGGACCGGGCCCGGCTGGTCGAGGGGAGCAGCCGGGCTTCCTCCACCAGAAAGGCAATCGGCATGACACGAATCGCCGTCATCGGCAGCGGAGTCTCCGGACTCACCGCCGCTTGGGCGTTGCGCAGCACCGCCGACGTGACCGTCTTCGAAGCGGACGGCCGCCTGGGTGGACACGCCCATTCCCATGTCATCGAGCGCCCGGGCGGGGGTACCGACGTCGTCGACACGGGCTTCATCGTCATGAACGAAACGACCTACCCGACCCTCGTGCGGCTGTTCAACGAGTTGGGCGTTCGCACCCAACCGACCGAGATGTCGATGTCGGTGACATGCAGCGGCTGCGGGCTCGAGTACGCCGGCGCCCGAAAAATCGGTGGGCTCTTTCCCAGTTCGCGCACGCGCCGAAACCGGCGCTACCTCCGGATGCTTCCCGAGATTCCCCGCTTCCATAGCGCGGCGCGGACGCTGCTGTCCGCTTCGAACGCATCGACCCAGACGTTGCGCGAATTCCTCGACGAGCACCGATTCAGCCCGTACTTCATCGACCACTTCGCCATCCCGCTCGTCGCATGTGTCTGGTCGTGCCCGGAATCGATCGCGCTCGACTACCCGGCCGCTTACCTGTTCTCGTTCCTGGAGAACCACGGCATGCTGCGGATCTGGGGATCACCGCAGTGGCAGACGGTCGTCGGCGGCTCCCGCGAGTACGTCAACCGCATTGCCGCCGCCCTGCCGGATATCCGCCTGAACGGCCCGGTCGCGACCGTGATCCGTAAGGACGACGGGATCGAGATCCGCACTGCGGACGCGGCTCCGGAGAGCTTCGACGCCGTCGTCATCGCCACCCACCCCGATCAGGCCCTCTCGATGCTCGCCGACGCGACGGAACTCGAACACGAGGTTCTCGGGGCATTCGAATACTCCCCGAACTCCGTGCGGCTTCACTCGGACGAAGTCGTGCTACCGCAAAGCGGGAAGGCCCGCGCGTCCTGGAACTACTGGAGTTCGAGCTGTGGCGCGGCGAACGAGCCGCCGGTCATCACCTACGACATGAATCGTCTGCAGCGGATCGAATCACCGAACCGCTTCCTCGTGAGCCTCAACGCCGCTGACGAGGTGGTCGACCCAACTCGCGTTTACGACGAAATGTCGTATGCACATCCGCAATACACGCCCGCTTCGGTTGCCGCGCAGCGACGACTTTCCGAGCTGAACACCGGACGGACGGTGTTTGCGGGCGCCTACCACGGCTGGGGTTTCCACGAAGACGGAGCGCGCTCCGGACTGGCCGCCGCACGTGCCCTGGGGGCCCGATGGTGAGCTCGATCATGCTGTACCGCACTCGAATTCGCCATCGTCGGAGGCACCCTGTGGAGCACGAATTCAGCTATCGCGGCTACTGGTGGCTCGTCGACGTCGACCATCTCGACGAGCTGCCGGCGCCCGCCCGATCGGTGGTTCGGTTCGAGTCTCGCGACTATTGCGGCGACCCGAACGCGTCCATCAGCAGCAATGTCCGCGAGTTTCTGCGCAACTCCGGTATCGATGCGACGGCGTTGACCATCCGGATGCTCACCACTCCCCGCCAGCTGGGCTATTCGTTCAATCCGATCACGGTGTTCTATTGCCACCGCGGCGACGAACCGGTCGCCGTCATCGCCGAAGTACACAACACCTACGGCGACCGGCAGCGGTACTTACTACGCCCCGACTCGAACGACCAGTCGGAGACGAGCAAGCGTCTCTACGTCTCGCCGTTTTACGACGTCTCCGGTGAGTACCGCATCCACTCCCCGTTGCCGGCCGAATCGCTGCTGTTGAGCGTCAGCCTGCATCGCAGCGGCGAACCGCCGTTCGTCGCAGTCGTCACGGGTGAACGGGTCCCGATCACCACCCGCAACGTCGCCGCGGCACTTGCGGTCGGCACAGCACTGCTGACCAGCGCACGCATCCGACGCCAAGGAATCACCCTCTGGCGCAAGCGCCTAGAAATCCATCCAAGATCCCGACCAGCCGAAGGAGTCCGCCCGTGACCGACCTCGCCGTATCGACGACCAGCCGGCCATCGGAGCCGGTCACCGCGACGACCAACTGGCCCGACGTCTCGCGAGTTCCGCGCTACACCTGGCGGAGTTCCATCGCGCGAACACTGGTCCGCAGCGCGGTCCAGAACCTGCCGCTGCGCATCGAACTCCCCGGCGGTGAGGCCTTGGGCGGTGGATCGCCGGACTCCCCCACGATGATCGTCACGAGCCCCGAGGCGTTCTACGCGCGTCTGGGTCGCGATGGACTCATCGGATTCGGAGAGTCATTCATGGCCGGTGAGTGGCACACGCGCGACGCCGAGGATCTCACCTCAGTGCTGACCGTTCTCGCCTCGAACGTGGCCACTCTCATTCCTCCTTCGTGGCAGCGGCTGCGCCGTTTCGCGGTCCGACACAGTCCCATCGAGACTCGCGACTGGCGTCGCGCCGCCAAAGAGGACATCGCCGCGCACTACGACCTGTCCAACGACATGTTCGCCGCGTTCCTCGACGCGACGATGACCTACTCGTCGGCGCTGTTCGACAACCCGGCGACGGCGGCCTGGATCGATCTCCTCCCGGCGCAGCACGCGAAGATCGACCGCCTCCTCGACGGAGCCGGTGTCGGCGCGGGCACGCGCATGCTCGAAATCGGAACGGGCTGGGGCGAACTCGCGATCCGGGCAGCACGCCGCGGCGCGCACGTCACGACCGTGACGCTGTCCGAAGAGCAGGCGTCGCTCGCGCGACGACGGATCGCGGAGGCGGGACTCGCCGAGCGCGTCGACGTCCGCCTCCAGGACTACCGCGATGTCACCGGCCGGTTCGACGCGATCGTTTCGGTCGAGATGATCGAAGCGGTCGGCTACCACCAATGGCCTACCTACTTCTCCGCGCTCGATCGACTGCTCGCCCCGGGCGGAAAGATCGGATTGCAGGCGATCACGATGCCCGACGACCGACTCGAAGCCACCCGCCACACCTACACGTGGATCCAGAAATACATCTTCCCCGGCGGACTGCTCCCGTCGACCGAGGCGATCACGCGCACCCTCCAGAGACACACCAGTCTTCGGATCACCGACCGCCTGCAGTTCGGCCCGCACTACGCGGCCACGCTTCGACTGTGGCGAGAACGCTTCGACGCGGCCGATTCGACGGTTGTCGGCGACGACGTGTTCCGTCGGATGTGGCAGTTCTACCTGTGCTACGCCCGCGCCGGATTCGAAGCCGGATACATTGATGTCCAGCAGTTCATCTTGGCGGGCACTCGATGACCGCCGTCGCGACCCACGAGACTCGCAATCACGGCGCTGCGCACGCGATTGCCGACTTGCTGGCGCCGACCTTCGGCGGGACTCTCCCCATCCGTATTCGGGCGTGGGACGGAACCGTCGCTGGGCCGGACATCGCGCCGACCGTCACGATCGCGGACCGACGCGCGCTGCGACGGCTGCTCTGGGCACCGCCCGAACTCGCACTGTCCCAGGCATACGTCTGCGGTGAGATCGATGTCGAGGGAGATCTGCGAGCCGGGCTCCGGCTCATCCGCGGCGCCGTCCGCACGGATGGCCACGCGGTCGGCTCCGGTCAGGTCGCTCGCACGCTGATCCGGTTCGCGCGTTGGGGCGCCGTCGGCCCGCGGCCCCAGCCGCCGGCAAGTCAGGCGCACCTACGCGGTCGCCGCAACAGCAAGCGTCGCGACGCCGACGCCATCGCCCACCATTACGACCTGTCGAACGATTTCTACTCGCTCATCCTCGACGATTCGATGGCGTACTCGTGCGGGTACTGGCTGTCCGACGACCCGGACTACACGCTCGCCGACGCCCAACGCGACAAGCTCGACCTGATCTGCCGCAAGCTCGGGATGCGTAGCGGCAGTCGGCATCTCGACATCGGATGCGGTTGGGGTTCATTGTCGTTGCATGCGGCGGAACACTTCGGGGCGCACGTCATCGCCGTGACGCTGTCCGAACAGCAGCGGAATTTCGTGACTGCACGGGTCCTCGAACGCGGACTCCAGGATCGCGTCGAGGTGCGACGACAGGATTACCGTGACATTCCCGACGGCCGGTTCGATTCGGTCACGTCCATCGAGATGGGCGAACACGTCGGCGCCGCGAACTATCCCGCCTTCACCGCGCGCATCGCGGAACTGCTCGTGCCCGGTGGCCGCGTTCTGATCCAGCAGATGTCCCGTCGGACGAAGCCGGGTGGCGGACCGTTCATCGAGGCGTTCATCGCACCGGACATGCACATGCGGCCGGTCGGCGAGACGGTCGCACTGATCGAGGGTGCGAGTCTGGAAGTCCGCGACGTGCAGGCGCTTCGCGAGCATTACGCCCGTACGGCTGACGCCTGGTACGACACCTTCGAACGCAACTGGGATCGGGTGGTCGGCATGGTCGGCGAGGAAGTTGCGCGCGTCTGGCGGCTGTACCTCGTCGGCGGTTCGCTTGCCTTCGAGGACGGCCGCATGGGAGTCGATCAGATCCTCGCCGTCAAACCCGGCGGCACCCCTTCCCCGACACCGGAATGGCACGTGCGATGACCGTCGTTCTCCTGACCAACCTCGCCGTCGTAGCGTTCGTCCTCGGCGTGACGTTCCTCGTCGGGGAACGGCTGCGCCGCCACAACGTCGTCGACGTGGCGTGGGGTCTGGCATTCACCCTGGTTGCCGTCACGTCCGCGCTACTCGGCGGCGGCGACAGTGCCCGGAACTGGCTCATCGCGGTGCTGGTCACGGCCTGGGGTTTGCGGCTATCGGTCTACCTGGGCGTCCGGTCGCTGGGCCATGGCGAAGACCCGCGCTATGAAGCGCTTCTCGCAAAATCGCGGCGCTCGCGGGTGGTCGCCATCATCTCGCGCGTCTACCTCTTACAAGGGTTCCTGATCTGGTTCATCTCGCTGCCGATCCAGCTGAGTTCGACCAGCACGCGGGAGTTGCCATGGTGGTCGGCGATCGGCGTCGGGTTGTGGCTCGTCGGATTCTTCTTCGAGGCCGTCGGCGACGCACAGCTTCGAGCGTTCAAGCTCGACCGCGCCCATGCCGGCCAGGTCATGGACCGCGGACTGTGGCGATACACCCGGCACCCGAACTACTTCGGCGAGGCGTGCATGTGGTGGGGACTGTTCGTCATCGCGGTCACGGCGGGGCCCTTGGTTCTGCTGGGAATCGCGTCGCCGATCGTCCTGACCGTCTTGCTCGTTCGAGTGTCGGGCAAGGATCTGCTCGAACGGCATCTCGCCGACCGCCCAGGTTATGCGGAGTACATCCGCCGTACGCCCGGCTTCATCCCGGGAAGACCGCGGTAACTGCGAGTACGGTCGGGATTGTGACCGCTGCCGATGCGATTGACGTTGTCGGGGAGGACTTCTTCACCGACCCGCACGCCTACCACGAGCGCTGGCGGGCCGGTGGCCCCGTGCATCGTGTTGTACTTCCCGAGGGTTGGTCGGGCTGGGTGATCATCGGGTACTCCGAAGCCCGAGCGGCGTTGTCCGACCCGCGTCTGTCTCGTTCGCCGTCACTCATCAAGGACGCGGTCGAGGCAAAGGGCGGTACCGCCTACGTCGGAGATGCGAGCAATATCCTCACCGCGCACATGCTGGCCACCGACCCGCCGGACCACACGCGGCTGCGCCATCTGGTGAGCAAGGAGTTCACCAGTCGGCGCATCGCAGAACTGCGTCCCAGAATCGAGCAGATCACCGCCACGCTGGTCGACGCGATGGCCAGCCACGCTGACCAACCCATCGATCTGATCGAAGAGTTCGCGTTCCCTCTCCCCGTGACGGTGATCTGCGAACTCCTGGGCGTCCCGTTCGCAGACCGGGACAGGTTCCGCGCCTGGAGCCACACGCTCGTCGGCGGTCCGGGCACCATTGAAGACCGGCAGGCCGCGGGGTTCGCAATGGCGACTTTTCTGCAGGAACTCATCGCGGCGAAACGCGCCAACCCTGGCATCGATCTCCTCTCGGCGTTGGCCGCGCAGAGCGACGGTGACCGACTCACCGAGCTCGAACTTCTGTCGATGGCCTTCCTCCTGCTCGTCGCCGGCCACGAGACAACCGTCAACCTCATCACCAACGGCACGTATGCCCTGCTGCGCGACCGGGACCAGTTCACGCAGCTGCTTGCCGACCCGGCGAGTCACGCGCCGGCCGCGGTCGAAGAACTGCTCCGCCACAGCGGGCCGGTCAACTGGGCCCTCACCCGAGTGACGACCGCGCCGCTGACCATCGGCGACAAGGAAATCCCGGCTGGCGAGATCGTCTTCATCGCGTTGTCGGCAGCGAACCGCGATCCGGCTCGTTTCGCATCACCTGAACTGGTCGACATCGACCGTGACACGGGCGGCCACCTGGCTTTCGGCCACGGTATTCATTACTGCCTCGGGGCACCGCTCGCGCGGCTCGAAGGTCAGATCGCGTTCACCGCATTACTCCAGCGCTTCCCGGACATCACCCTCGCCGAGGAGACGTTCGAACCACGTTGGCGGCCCGGGTTCCTCATTCACGGCATGGAGAACCTGCCCGTGCGACTCACTAAACGCTGATCCACCGACGCTGAGTCGCGGCGACGACCGCCGACGCCCGTGTCGACACCCCGAGCTTTGCGTAGACGTGCTCGAGGTGCGTGTTCACCATCTTCGCCGATATGCCGAGCCGGCGCGCGGCAGCCGCATTCGTCAGGCCTTGCGCCACGACTTCGAGGACCTCGCGTTCGCGATCGGTCAAACCGGTCTTCGGGCGCGCGGGCAAGGGAGTCTCGCCCGCACCCGCCAACACGGCATCGACCGCGTCCTCGGGCAGCGCGCCCGCGCGCGCAAGTTCGCGCAATTGACGATGCCGGTCCGCAGTCGTGAGTGGCACTCGGTGCGGGCGTTCCTCGCCCCACGTCACGTACGTTTCCGCAGCCGCGAGCAGTGCAGCCAACGGCGATAACGCGGACCCGGACAGCTGGCGGTGATAGCCGCTGCCATCGCTGCGCTCGTGGTGGCCGCACGCGAGATCAGCGAGTTCGGACAGTGCGGGAATCCGGCCGAGAATGCTCTGCGTGTAGAACGTGTGGGACTCGACGCTGACGCGTTCGCCCTCCGTGAGCGGCCTGTCCTGATTCCAGATACGCGACGACACCGCCACCCGACCGACGTCCTGGACCAGTCCGGCGCGGCGGACCCGCGTGACGTCGGAGCCGGAAAATCCCGCCGCAGCCGCGGCGCGCGCTGCCAGTTCGGACACCCGCTCACAGTGCCCACGGAAGTAGGGCGACTTCAGATCGGCGATCTCGCCGAATACTGCGAGCACCGAATCCAGATCGGCATCGTCGACAGTGCGGTGCGGGGTCGGCTCGACGTCGAGAACCGCAGCGATCGTTGCCGGTGGCCGCGGTCCCTCGAGCCACTCGAGTCGCGCCGCGGCGGCGCGGGCCAGGTTCGGGTCGAGCGCCGATCCGGCCCGGCGGATCAACTGCTTCGCGATCTCGCCGGCACTCGCGGTCTCGGCCAGGACATCGACCGTGTGCGCCAATTGCCAGAGCCGGGTGGCGAGCGGAAGTTCGTTCCCACTCCGGCGGCCCGGTGTGCCCTTTCCGTCGTAGCGCTCGAACACCGCGGCCAACGCTTCCAAGACCGATTCGGGCAGTCCCAGCTGCGCAGCAATCACCTGTGCGACTTCGCAACTCGCGGTCTCGTGCTCGCCGATGATGCTCGGGACCTTCGCGACGAAACTCGCCACCTTGTCGGGCCGCTTGCCGACGAGCCCGACCACCCGTCGCAAAGCGTCTCGGATGTCTTTGGTGTCGGCCGCCGCGAAAGCAGCGCTGACGGCGATCTCGTCGCCGAGCCCCTCGGCCATCTCGCTCGCCGTCGCGGTGCAGCCGACGAACCGCAGCAACCCGACCCAAAACAACGCTTCACGGTCGGCTTCCGGGACGGCGAGCTCGTCCGCGAGTTGCATCGCCAGAATCGTCGAGCGCAAGCCCTGACCGTCGGTCAGGCCCTTTCCCAGATCACTCGCCACGCTCAGCCCGGCGACCAACTCCGCGAGGCGCACCCTCACGCGGGCACCCGGCCTTCGAATCGCACTCGGCCGGTTTCCTGTCCGACCGCGAACCGCCGCTCCTCGATATCGAACGTGCCATCGTGGCGGACCCGCAGCAGCGTGCTCGCGTTGGTGCCGTACTCCGGCGACACGATGAATGCGGCCGACGCGAGCCGCTCGAGTTCGAGGGGTATCCCGGTCGAGGGAAGTTCATCGTCCGGTGCCTGGGTGTCGTTGGCCAGGGACGCGAAGAATGCTTCGACGTCGTCCGCTTCGAGCGCTTCGGTGAACATGCGCTTGCCCTCGGTCACCTTGGGCCACGGGGTATCGAGCGCAGCGTTCGACAGGCCGTAGACACCGGGGTCGAGCTTTGTCGGTTCACCCCACCAGTTGCTCGCCCACCAGAGTTCGGTCAGGTCGCTGACCAGCAGGTTGTATCCATTGAAGTGCTCACCCTCGATGTTGTGGAGGTACGCACCCGGCGAATCGTCACCCCCGACGTACCGCACCGGCAATTGACCGCGCGTCCGGGCGCCCGGAACCTGACGCTCGAAGTCTCGCACATTCGTCACCGCGGCGAAGCGTCCACTCCGTGCCAGCGCCAACCACGTGCCGCCGTTGGGCACCGACAGGTCGCGACCGGCAAGGATCGGCTGATCCTCCCACCACGCCATCGGGGCGGACTCGCGCGCGAAGAACTCGTCACGGTTGGCCGCCACCACGAGCTTGTATTCGGGGTGCGCATCCCACGCCGTCAGAATCAGGCACATACCCCGATTGTGCGCCGAGGTAGGGCCTGACCGTCAGCTCAACGAGTTGAAGACCTCGAGGATTGGATTGGGTTCGACCGCGGTCGACACCGTGGGCTGTTGCACCGCCTGCTGAGTGGGCACCATGGTCGGCTGTGGTGCCGGCGCCGGTTGCGGAGGTTCAGGTTTCGGCGCCGGGTCGGTCGACGGTTGCGGGGCCGGGTCCGTCACGGGCGGCTTGGTCGGCACCGGAGTCGGATCGGTCGTCGCGTCCGACGCAGGCTTGGTGCTCGGCGGGGCGTTGTACAGCGCCTGCGCATCCATGCACGCTTTCGGACCTTGACTCCAGCCCCGGCGGAACGCGTTCAACTGCTGCTCGGCGGTGCCATGGTCGCCGGGGCTGCTCGCGGGGCGGCTCTCGCCGACCGCCTTCTCGACCGCAACGATGTCATCCCAACCGTTCGCGATCGCCGGGGTGGTCTTCGCGCTCGCTCCGAGCGCCGCGCCCGAGAGACATTCCGCGCCCAGTTCGCTGAACACCTTGTTGGTGCGTTGCTGGATCGCGTGGCCGGTCTCGTGCGCCACGACGTCGTAGATCCAGATGTCGCCGATCGTGTCCGCGTGGCTCAGGAACTGGGCACCCAACGAGATCGTGTCGTCGCCGTCGCAGTACATGGCGTCATTCGCGCCGCCGTTTCCGCACACCGTGCTCCCGCCATTGCCCGGTCCGATGACCTTCGGCGGCGTGTAGGTCCCACCGAACAATGCGGTGAAATTGTCCGCCCAGTATTTGTTGACCACGTCCTCGGCCGCTTTGGCCACCGTGTTGACGTCGCCGCTGGCGGCGGCGTGTGCGACTCCGGACGAAGCGATGCCAATAGCGACGGCTATCACGGCAGCAGGTCCCAGCGTCCTCATCGTTCCCTCGTTCGGTCGGGGTCGGTTGTTGAGCACATCGTGTTCAACCGACCCCGCAACCCGGCCCCGAAGTTCCTCTATCGCAACCCAACGCCCCGCGAATATGCCGGATCGTTACGCCCAGACCGATATTCGGGGCGCTTGGTGCCGAAGTGGTAACTACCCGCCAATCCGCCAGTACCGTCGAAGATATGGGCGAAAAGGTCGAACAGCGCACCTTCACCCGACGCGACCGGCAGCAATTCCGCGCGAAGGTTCGGGATTGCCTGGACGCCCTCGGCACGATGCTCGCCGAGGGCCAGTTCGAAGCAGGCGAGCCGCAGGTCGGCATGGAGGTCGAACTCAACATCGTCGGTTCGGACATGGCACCGGCGATGGCGAACGAGCGAGTTCTCAGCGCGATCGCGGACCCGGACTTCCAGACCGAACTCGGTCAGTTCAACATCGAGATCAACCTTCCGCCGACACCGATTCGCGGCGCCAATCTCCGCACTGTCGAGGAATCGCTGCGCGGCTCACTCAATGCGGCCGATTCCAAGGCCCGGACCGTCGGCGGTCACCTCGCGATCATCGGAATGCTGCCGACACTCAAGCAGACCAACTTCGAGCAGCAGTGGATCTCGACCAACCCGCGGTACGACCTCCTGAGCGAACAGATCCTCGCCGCACGCGGTGAAGACATCGAACTCCGGATCGGGGGTGTCGCACTCCCCGGATCGGCACCGGAACATCTGAACACCATCTGCGAAACGATCCTGCCTGAGGCCGCGTGCACGTCGACGCAACTGCACCTGCAGATCGCACCCGACCAGTTCGCCGACTACTGGAACGCCGCGCAGGCGATCGCGGGGGTTCAGGTCGCGATCGCGTCGAACTCGCCATTCCTGCTCGGTCGTGCACTCTGGTACGAAACCCGGATTCCCCTGTTCGAGCAGGCGACCGACACCCGGCCGCCCGAATTGATGAACCAAGGCGTCCGGCCGCGGGTGTGGTTCGGCGAACGCTGGATCACATCGATCTTCGATCTGTTCGAAGAGAATTCCCGGTACTTCCCCGCACTGCTCCCGGTGTGCACGGACGAAGACCCGCGCGCGATGTTGTCTCGCGGCGAACCGCCATCGCTCGCCGAGCTGAAACTGCACAACGGCACGATCTACCGATGGAACCGGCCGGTGTACGACATCGCGAATGGGCGTCATCACCTGCGCCTGGAGAATCGCGTCTTGCCCGCGGGCCCCACGGTCGTCGACATCCTGGCCGACACCGCGTTCTACTACGGCGTCCTGCGCAGTCTCGTCCACGCAGAGCGACCGATCTGGTCGAGGATGTCGTTCGACGCCGCCGCCGACAACCTGCGTTCCGGAGCGCAACGCGGATTCGACTCGCAGCTGTACTGGCCCGACTTCGGATGGGTCAGTCCGCAAGAACTCGTTCTGCGAAAGCTGCTGCCGTTGGCGCACGCCGGGCTCGACGCATACGGAGTCGATCCGGAGGTTCGCGACCGGTACCTCGGCATCATCGAAAAGCGCTGCATCGCACAGAAGTGTGGCGCGACCTGGCAACGCGGAGCCGTCGTCGCGCGCGAAGCTGCCGGCGACACCCGCGATGAAGCACTGACGGCGATGCTCCGCGACTACATGGAACTCATGCACGCCGGAGAACCCGTGCATACCTGGACCTGGTGATGGGTTACCGGCTGCTCGCCGACGCCACGGTGGTCGTCCATCTGGCGTTCGTGGCGTACGTGGTCGTCGGCGGATACCTGGCCTGGCGGTGGCCGCGCACCATCTGGCTGCATCTCGTGACTGCCGCGTGGGGGTTCTCGACCGTGCTCATCGGAATCGACTGCCCGCTGACGAATCTCGAGAACTGGTCACGCCACCAGGCCGGCGAACAGGGACTGCCGCCGTCGGGCTTCATCGATCACTATCTGACCGGCGTCATCTACCCCGAGAGCATGATCGTCGAGGTTCGGATCCTGGTCTTCGTGGTGGTCGTGGTGTCGTGGATCGGATTCGTCTATCGGCGAAAGCGTGTGGCGGCGTAGCAGTACTGTGAGCGGGCCGGGTGGCATCTGGACTGAGGAGTCGGCTGTTGTGAGGAACGAGCGACAGACGCGACGAGGGAAGATGACACCCTCAGGGCCCGCGAACCGCCGGAGCGAAGCGAAGGCAAAAGACACCGCGAACCGGCGGCTACTCGTTCTCGGCGCGATCTTCGCCGTCTTCGTCGTTCTCGTGCTTTTCGTGGATCTGCCGAAGCCCGCTGATCTGCACGCGAGAGTCGAGGCGTTGGGGCCCATCGGCCCGGTCCTGTTCTTCCTCGCCTATGCGCTCATCACCGTCGCCCCGGTCCCCCGGACCGCCTTCACCGTGTCGGCCGGTCTGTTGTTCGGACCCGTTCTCGGCGTCTCCCTCGCCGTCACCGCCACGACCGTCGCCGCCGTGCTGGCTTTCCTGCTCGTGCGGTACCTCGGCCGCGAATGGGTCGTCGAGCACCTGCCCGACCACAAGACGATGACCGCGATCGACCATCACCTCGAACGGCGAGGCTGGCTGGCGGTCGTGTCGATTCGCCTCACCGCTTTGCCGTTTGCGCCGGTCAACTACCTGTGTGGACTGTCCGGTCTGCACGGCGTCCCGTACACCGTCTCGACCTTCTTCGGCGTCATCCCGACGACGGTCGCCGGAGTGATCGTCGGCGACTCGATCCTCACCGGATTCAGTCTCGAGATGTTCGCCGCCGTGGCCGTATGCACGGTCGTCGGAATCATCGGCCTCGTGGTCGACGCGAAGACGCCGGTTCACGAGGATCAGTGATTCAGAGCGTTCGGCGCAGGTACATCGACGATGGACATTCGTCGGACCGCAGTAACGGACACACCTGAGCGAGCGCGGCGTGATGATCGCGGTAGAGATAGTTGGTCGCGAGCATGACCTCCCACTGCGAGTTGTGAGTCAGGAAAGCCTCGACGAGATACTGCTCGTCCCACATGTCGCGCCGTCCCACGACCCATTCCCGCGGATAGTCGCGCGGGGTGAACATGTCATGGACGTGCACGACGACCCCGGCAGCGAGTCGCGGAAGAATCTCGAGATATTCGACGACGACGTCTCCCTGCGGGCGAATCGTGTGGGACGAATCGATGAAGAGAAGGTCGTTCGCGCCGAGTTGGTCGAACAGACCGCGGTCGACGACTTCGACTCGTTCGCGAATGACCTCAGCTCCGGTGGCGGGCAGCCAACGAGCCTCAAAGGGCTCGATGCAGATGTGGCGGCAATGGTAGCTGTCGTCGACACGCTGGTTCGCCGCGAGTGCGAGTCGCGCAATCAAGGTCGAGTTGCCACTGCCGACCTCGATGATGGTTCGGGGCCGCAAACGCCGAATCATCGCGTAGAGCAATTCGGCGTCGCCCGGCCCGTAGAAGTCGTTGCGGATATCGAAGACGCGGCCGCTGCTGTCTTGGTTGGCGAGCGCTGCCAAGAACTCGTCGGCATAATCCAGTTCGCTGAGCAGCGCGAGTTGCCGTTCGCTGCCGAGATCGATGCCGGGCAGTTCCCTCGTCGTGCCAAGCGGGTAGATCGACTTTCGCTCATCGAAAAACGGGTCGTAGTAGCGACGCACCGCCGGCGTCACACCGACCGACGACAACACCGCTCCGACTCGAGGCATTCGACCCAGGCCGATGCGGCGCACGACACGCATCACCAGAGCACTCAATAATGCTGGCAGCCACAGCACGACATCGAATGCAGGGATGAGTCGGCGTAGCACTACCTTCATTCCATCTCCTGTGAGACCATTCGCCGTCGGCCCATCGCCGCTGATCGATTCCGTTGGAGCATACTCATGGCCATGCACAACATCGCGTCGCTCGCCGGTGCCGTCCTCGCCTGGATTGCGGTGTGCGCCGGGGGAATCTATGTCCTGATCCGCCGGCCGTGGTGGTTCAGCAACAGCCTCGGCTTCGCCTTGGGCGCGTTTCCGCTCGCCAAATTGCCAGGCTTGGGTGTCCCGATAGTCCTGGCATTGACGGCGGCCGTGTTCCTGACCGCGCTGATGCGTCGGCCCCATTTCGACCGGGTGCTCCCGATCGAGATCGCGATCGTCGCGTTGATCGGGATATCCGCTTTCTCGGTTCCGGCGAACATCACCGGTCTGATCGACCTGCGACTGTTCCTGCAGTGGGCCGCGGCGACGTCGATCACGGTGATCATGTTGCGCGTGAGCCGGCATCGGCTGCACCAGTGCGGCCGATGGTTTGTCGGTGGTGCCGCTGTCGGCGCCACGGTCGGCTTGCTCCAGATGTCCTCCGCGCTGCCGGTGTCGGTCATCCGGGTGTTCGGGTTCCTCGGCTACCCCACCGACATCTTCGCCAGCGGGATTCACGCCGCCGGCGGCGGCCATGACCTCTATCGGCTGACCGGGCCTTACGGTCACCCCAACGCCGCTGCCCTGCTGCTGCTCGTGGCACTGCTCATCGCCGTTATCACCTACACCGGGTGGGCGCGCGCCGGGCTCGTGCTGTTCCTCCTCGCCGCGACCGGCCTGACCCTCAGCCGGGCGATCGGCTTGTCGTTGGTCGCCGCAGCCATCGTCCTGATCGTGTTCCAGAGGCAAGGGCGAACAGCGCGACTCGCCATCACGGGCACGTTCGTCGCCGGGGTCGCCGCGGCGCTCCTGGTGCCGTCGGTTCAAGCCCGCATCCTCGGCTCGTTCACATCGAACGATGTGGGTTCTTCTGCGCGCTGGCAGGCGCTTGCCGAGTACCCGCAGGTCATGCAGGGCCACTGGATATTCGGTGTCGGATGGGGCCGCAAGCAGTTCTGGGACACGACAACCTCATACCTCACCAACTACGTGGCAAACGCCCCTCTGGTCGCCACCTACCGTGGCGGGATCCTCGTGGGGATCGCGTTTTGCGTGGTTCTCGCTTTCGCGTTGGTCATCAGTTACCGAGGTATTCGCTCCGGACAGTGGGACTCCGCGATCCTGGGCGCCGGCTACATCGGGTTCATCCTGGTCGGCGCGCAACTCGATCACCCGGTCGTCACCCATCCCGTCGGAGCGTCGGTGTTCGCCTTGCTGCTCGCGTTTGTCGCAGACCTGGGTCGGCGACTCGAAGACTCACCTGCGCCGGTCACGCCAGGCAGTGACGAACACGCCCACGATCAAGCCTGGGACGCCACCAGCCACACCCGCTGACGCGAGAACGACGATTCGCGCCTGCGGCCGGTCGTCAAGTCGGGCGAGAGTTGGTCGAAGTCCGTCCGCACGTCCCGCGGCGGCAACTTTCATCGACACGGCTTGCACGATGGTGACGGCCCGGAGCGGGTCCGGATCGGTCGCCGTGAGGCGCAACATCGCCGTGTCTGGGGCGTAAAGCGCGGCCACCGCGGACCTGATTTCGTCCGCCGTCATCCCAACGCCGAGTTGGTGGGCAACAACGGCGGCGATCTGCTCGCTCTCGGCCAACTCGGCGTACTTGCGAACTCGTCGACGCACGTCGACGGCGATGTCCTGCGCCGACTGACCATCGCGTGCCGCATACGCCGGGACCTGAACATCCACCGACGCGGACACCGGTCGATCTCTGATCATCGCGACGGCGACCGCGGCCAGGACACCGAGCAAGGTCACCATTGCGACCAACCACCATCGATCGCGCACCAGTCGGGCGTAATCGCTGATCCCTAGGTTCACGTGACCAACTCCTCGACTGCTCGGTGCGGAATCCCGGAATTCCAGCGCTCGGCGTTACGGGCATGAAGCTCCGCTCCCGCGGCAACGGCCGCACGCCGGTCCATCAGCAGTCGTCGGCACCCCGCGATGAACTCGTCCGCTCCGTCGACTGGCGCGAGACCGAGCACGGCGCCATGCGATCCGAACGCAGCGGATGTGCCAACGACCGGGAGGCCATGACTCGCCGCCTCGAGCAACTTCACCCGAACGCCACCGCCGGTGACGATCGGGGCGACCAGGCCTCGACACGTCCGCAACAGACCGGGCAGATCCGCGACGAATCCGCCATCGACCACGCCCTCCGGAAGCCGCCTGCCGCCAGCGCTTCCCGGACCGATGATCGTCAGTTCGGCGCCGGAAATACCCACCGACATCCTCGGCCACCATTCGAGGAGGAGGTCAAGCGCCTCGGCATTGGGACGCCAGTCCCGCGAGCCCATGAACAGCAGACGGGGTCCACTGTTGGTCAGGTCAAGCCGCTGCCTGGGTTCCAGCGTAACGTCGAGCCACCGCACGTCCTGGACGCCTGCCGCCCGGTATCGGACTGCTTCGTCAGCGTCGAACACCCCCACGATGTCGGCCGAACGGGCGACCCGCAATTCGTCACGAGCGAGGCGACGAGCCTCGGACTTCAGGATCCGCTGGCGGGTTGCACGCCAGACATCGGCTTCAGAGACTCCGGTCGTCACGACGAGTCGGCCCGCTGCACGTCGGTCCGACGCGAGGTATGACTCCGCCATGTAGCTATGGTCGGTGATATAGACGTCGGCGGGCGACGACTCGATCACGGCACGCAACTCCGGCAGATCAAATCGCGTATGAATCAGCGATCGGCGACTTCGGAGACTCTGCCACACCAGCGAGGGCGCGGTGACGACCGGTTTGCGAACCCGGATCACCCCATCCTGAGGCTTTGGCGAGCCGAGCATTCGAGACAAGCAAACGACCCGGACGGACGCCACATCGCGCGCAAGCCGGACCAGCGAACGGGACAGCGTGACATCGCCACCGTGGTCGTGAGCGGGGTCTTTGGAGAGCAAGAACACCGCGGTCCGGTCAGCCATCCGCACTCACCCGTCGCCCTCCCTTCGATGCCCGGAGCAGCCACACAAACACCACCGACTCTGCGATGACCGCGCCGAGCGCGGCCGCGGGAGCAGAACCGCCGGGTGGAAAGACCCAACACACCAACACGGCGATCACACCCAGTTTCAGCGCAGCCCCGACGACGCTCGACATCACTCGCGTCCGATCCCGCGAGTGGATGAAGAGCGCGACCGTCAACACGAACGAAACCACCCGCAACACCGAGAAGACTGCCATGATCGCCGTCGCTTCTACGAGCGGTCGGTCGGCAGAGAACCAGGCCATCACGCCGGCGACACCCAAGACGAGAGAGCCGGCTAGGAGGGCAAGCACCGCCGTCGTCATCATCGACGGACCGCCGGCGCGGTTCTCCCGGCCGTGCCGAAGCGATTCGTGGTGGGTCTGTCCGAAAAACTGGCCGATGACTGTGGGCGCCCACGCGATGGTACTGGCGAGAGCATAGATTCCCGCACTGCGATCTCCGGCAAGCGCACCGACCAGCAGAACATCGCCCTGCAGGTAGACGCCGTTCGCGAAGTTCTCGATCGACATCATCGCCGCGGTTCCAGCCTGACCAGGGAACGCCGGTTTAGCACCTCTGAGCAGCGGGGTCGCCCAGAACCCAACCAGGAACATCGGCACCAGGTAGGCAACGGTCGCCTGCTCGAGCGTCGCGTCGTGAACCCCGAACAGCACGCACAGTCCGGACACAACAGATGCGGCCTGCCGAATGGTCATCGCCCGCGTCAGTCGCTGCGGCTCCCCCATTCGAATTGCAAGGCTCATGACACTGTGCAGCAGGATTTCGGCACCGGCACAGGCCAGACCGAACGTCACCACATAGCCGCCACCGATCACGTAGGACGTAATCGCGGCCGCGCCCAACGACAACGCGACGAGAATCCGGGTCGCACGTTCCCGGACGAAGGCCTCGTCGTCGACTCGGATGGCCCGGACGGCGAAGGGATGATCGACGGTCAATCCGATGACCACGCCCAACGCGGTTGCGATCGTGTAGCGGCCGTAATCGTCCAGATCGAGAAGCGAGAGCATTGCCGCGGTCCACACCAGACCCAGTCCCCGCCCGGAGAAGAGCCACACCACGGACACCGTGACCTTTGCGAGCTTGCCGCGGTCCGGAGTCCGCGACAGGCGTGCGAGCAGACCCTCGCCGGACGCCGTAGTCATCGCGACCATTCCTGGACGAAGTCGACGATCACACGCTCGGCAGCACGCGTCGTTCGCGCGACTCGCGCCGCCTCGGACATCGCATCGAGAAGCGGCCCGTTCGAAATCGATGCGTTCACCCACGCGGCGAGGTTCTCGGCTTTCGGCGGCACGACGTAGCCCGCCCCGGTGGCGGCGACTTCGACCAGGGTGCCCTCGGCATATCCGGCGATCGGCGTGAGGTAGGCAAGGCTTCGCGCTGCTGTGCCCGACGCCGGCACGGCATACCCCCCGTACAGGCTGCGGGCGCCGTAGGGCGCGAGAAGCATCCGGACCGACCCGAAGAATTCGTCTTCGGCGGAGCCATCGACCGGTCCCACGACGCGGACGCCGTCCATGGTGGGCAGCGCCTCGGTTCCTCTCCCGGCGACCCGTATCTCGATCGCGGGATCGATGAGCCGACGCAGCCGCTCCAACTCACCGAAACCCTTGCCTCGGTAGACGTAGCCGAACATTCCCACCGCGAGCGGGCGCGTGCTCGGCGACGGTGCGTCGCGGCGTTCGGGGACGAAGTGTTCGGTCGCGATGACTCGCCAGTTCGGAAACATGGCCTGCGCACTTCGGCTCCCGCACGTGCTCAGCACGAAGATCGACGAGTGCCGCATCCGACGCTGCTCGAGCCGCCGGACCCAACGGTCGACTGGGAATTGAACGATGTGAATGGCTCCGCGGCTCCGAGCGATGGTCGGCGTTCGGAACGGAAGCCATACCGGGCGCGGGGCATCGTGCATCGTCGCGGTAACCCGGATGGCGGGGTCGGTCGGCAGCGCCCAGAAGGGTACGAGGGACCCGCCGCTGAGTTCGGAATGGACGATTGTGCGATCGGGACCATGGGCAGCAACGACGTCGAGGATCCTCGACCTCGCCCGCCGGATATCGCGGACAGTGTCTCCGCCGGGCCCTCGATGCCGAATTTCGACGACGTCGCGGAAGTACGGACGTGCCGCCTCGACAAAGCCCGTCGCGTAGTCGCCCGGCCCGCCAGACCCGACGTGGGGAGCGATGTAGACGAGCGTGTGCCCGCTGAGCGCTGAATCAACCACCCGTTTGGTCACTGCAGAAAGGGACGGTAATTGACGGAGTACTGAAGGGCATTGCCATCACGCGTCGACAACCGCTTAGCCGGAACACCACCAACGACCGCCAGTGCCGGGACGTCTTCCAGCACCAGGGCACAAGCGGCGACAACCGCACCGCGTCCGATCTTGGCCGCGACAACCGTCGACCGCACCGCGAGCCAGACATAATCCTCGATCCGGACGGGAACCGACCAGGCCGCGAACTCGGGTGAGTTGATGTCGTGCCCACCGCCGATGAGATGAACATCGCTGGCGATCACCACGTTGTCGCCGATCACCACACTGCGTCGTGCGTCGAGGACACACCGGAAACCGATCGTGGTGTTGTTTCCGATGACGAGATTGCTGATCCCCAGCACGGTCGTGCCACGCAGTATCGACGAGTCGCGCCCGATCGAGGCGCCCCATAGTCGGAGCATCCCCTGGCGGATGAAGTGCGAGGGAATGAACGTCCCGATCGAATTGAACAGAACCATTCCCACGTTCTGCCAGCGATGTCGGATGGCAGCCCTCAAGCCGCGTGGTCGAGGGTCCCACAACTCGCGATTGGGGTGTCCCTCGCGGACACCGCCCTCGAGGTCACCGTCGCGATCGGGCGGTGTCCGCGTCATGTCAACAGCTCCTTCACGGCCGCACGTAACTCGACCGCGAATCGCTCGAATCCGAATGTCTCGGCATGCGCGCTGATCTTGTTGGCATCCCAGTGAGCGGATTCGAAACGATCGAGAGCGAGAACTATGTCAGAGGGGTCAACCCGGTCGAAGAACTCGCAGGTCACCGATTCGACCATGGACTCCAGATAGCCACCTCGACGCAGCAGGACCGATGCCTTCCCATGACTGGCGGCCTCGAGTGGTGTGAGCCCGAAATCCTCGTGGCTCGCCGCGACCAGTCCGCGGCAGCCTCCGTAGAGCGTGTGCAACTGCGAATCGGGGATGTCGCGGAGCATGAGAACGTTGTTCGACGCGATCGACCGCAGATACTGCTCGTCCGGCCCCGTGCCGACCAGCACGAGCTTGCGACTGCCGTCCGCGAAAGCCCGGACGACCGTGTCGACATGCTTGTACGGCATCAGACGCGAGACACACAGGTAGTAGTCCGATCCCGCGAGCCACTTGTCGAGCCCGGGCACTGGTTCCCGGGCAGTGTCCCGACCGTCTGCATAGGGCGGATACAGGATGTTCGCTTCGAACCCGTAGACACCGTTCAACCGATCCTGAATGAACTCCGAGACCGCAAGATATCGATCTGCCGATGCGGCAGACTTCCGGTCCCAGCGCAGCAATGCGGGAGTCAGCAGGCGAAGGGCTGCACGCTTGGCGAGACCGGCACCCGCGCCGAGGCTTTCCTCGGACTCATACAACCACCGGGCGGGAGTGTGGCAATACACCAGCTTTCGACCGTGCGTGGTGATGCCGTGCGCCCAACCGGAACTGCTCGAGATCACGACATCCGCGTCGATCCGTAGCCGGCGGGCTGCCACCGGCAGAACAGGCAATGCACGACGATGATCTTCGCGGAATGCCCGCACCCGGTTCAGCGGCGACACCTTGACGTTCAGGTCGCGGAATTCTTCGAACGTGGTTTCCGGTGAGTAGAGCGTCGTGTGTATCTCGGCACCCGGAAACGCGGACGCCATCGCCAGAACGACCCGCTCGGCTCCACCCCGCTGAGTCAGATAGTCATGGGCGATCGCCACTTTGGTTGTGGTCAGCAAGTCACTCTCACCTCGGCAAACGTCCAGCCAACGTTTCGCGTTCGTCACCTATTAGATCAGACCGCCCAACAGGTCGACGACGGTCTTCCGCCCGACGTCGAGCGCTTGAGTGAGGATGTCCGGACTCCGTTCCGCACTGTCGACGAACAGCGCGTCGTCGGGCGGGCGGACCTGCTTGACCGCCGGCCCCAGGTCGACCAGGTACTGCTCTTCCAGGGCATTGATCTCCGGCTTGTGCTGCCACGTCCGGTACGCACCCGGCGCCTTCCAGCGCATGTAGGTGTCGCCGATCTTCTGCTGCAGCCACGGACCGGGCGCCTCGATCTCGCCGTCCTTGAGCGTGCGCAACACCAGCGCATGGGTCGCGCCGCCGATCATCGCCGTGCGGATCGGAACCGACTCGCTCATCCCGCCGTCGACGTACTTCTCCCCCGCGAACTTCAGCGGCGCACCGGCCAGAAGCGGGATGTTGCAGGCGGCCCGCAGCGCGTGGAGCAGGGTCTTCTTGTCTTTGATCTTGTTGTGCAGGTCCACCGGCTTGCCGGTCTTGGCGTTCGTCGCGATCGGATGGAACGTCGTCCGGTGCGACAGGATCGCGGCGGTGTCGAGCCGCCAGGTCTTGTCGTACACCTCGTGGATGAGGTGATACGTGTCGAAGACGGGCTTGCCCCACAGCATTCGGCGCGGGTCGATCACGCGCGCCAAGATGTTCTCGTCCGCCATCAGCGGCATCTTGTCGACGGCTTGCCCGGACAGGAACCACGCGCCGTTCAGCGCACCCGCCGACGTGGCGTAGACCGCGTCGAAGGCGTTCTGCAGCCCGACTTCCTCCAGTCCCAGACACATTCCCGCAGTGAACATTCCGCGTGCACCACCGCCCTCGATGATGAGGGCGACGCGAAAACGATCAGGGACCCGGCGTGCCCGGGTCGCCAACACCTCGATGACCGATTCCAACATTCTCCTGTCGCTTCGCTCGCCCGAGTTGCTAGCTCTTGGTGCGCTCCACCAGCCCCGTGAGGCTGACCTTGTAGGTCTTGGTCGCCTCGTCGAAGGTAATGCTGTACTTCGTCGGATACAGCCCGGTCTTCTGATAAGCCTCCGGCAACTTCAGATCCTTGGTCACGTCGGGCTTGGTCTGCAAGTAGTTGAGCGTCACCATCGGCTCCACGAACGCGAACTGCCCGTCCCAAGAACCGTTGATGAGGATCTCGTTGAACGTGTACTTGCCCGGTACGAGGGGCACCGTCGTGTCGATGAGGTGTTGACCCATGCCGGGAATGACGATCTCGTCCGGCGGCGAGTTCGGAATCGGACCGAAGTCCTGCGGCATGTACTTCGCCGCGGGCAGCTTCTCCCCCAAGCTCATGAAGTTCGGGTTGGACGGATCGATCTGCTTCACCACGTCCTGCGGGATGTAGTAGAAGTGCACGTCGAAGTGGTTCGCGTCGAAGACGCCCGGCGGTGGATGCCCGCCCGGCACGTAGTCGAACGTGGCGTGGTCGAGCGCGAGCCCCCTCGCTTCCTTCGGGAAGTACAGCGGCTGGCTCGGCGGCGGCGGACCAGCCACCGCGTCATGGGGCGGCGACGGCAGACCCTCGAGTGCCGCGGCGTCGAACGCGAAACCAACCTCGGTCGGCTTCCCGTCCGCACCGTTGGTGACGTACGTCCGCACCGTGCCCTTCCCGAGGGAGAGGCTGTCACCGTAGAACGTCTCGGACGTACCCGCCTCGCTCGAACTACAGGCCGCGAGCGGGACTGTCAGCGCAGTGATGGCGGCGAATACTGCCACCCCGGACCGAAGCGGTATTCGTGTCATAGACGCGATTGTTGCAAGGCGGGACCCGTTTCCCGGACGGATTTCTCAGACTCGCGAAACCGGCTGTGAGGCATCGGCGAAGGACAGCTTCTCGGGGTTGAACACGAAGTACAGCGCGCTGATCTTGCCGTCCTGAACGTCGGCCAGGATCGCCGACACGATCCGCCCGTCGATCTTCGCCAGTGCCGCGGGCAGCGCATTGACGTTCGCGAACTCGATCGTGGCCGCCGCGCCACCCTTCCGGACTGCGCCGGCCACCCAACGGGAGACCTTGTCGGCACCGTAGATCGGGCGCCGGGCCGCACTCACGAGTCCACCACCATCGGAGTACGCAATGACATCCTCGGTGAGCATCTTGACGAGTCCATCCACATCGCCGGTTGCCGCCGACGTCAAGAATTCCCCCAGTAGGTTCTGTGCAACCTGTTGGTCCGCGTCGAAGCGCTTCCGTCTCTGGGTCACGTGGTCGCGCGCACGGCTCGCGAGCTGCCGAACCGCGGCATCGCTCTTGCCCAGCATCTCGGCGATATCCGAATGCGGGTAGTCGAACACCTCCCGAAGAACGAAAACCGCGCGCTCCGTCGGCGACAGCGACTCCAAGACCAGCAGCATCGCGAACGACAGCGACTCCGCGAGGATGACATCGGCACTCGCGTCGTTCTGCGTGCCGATCGGCTCCGGCAACCAGGGCCCGACGTAGGTCTCCTTACGCCGGGCCAAGGTCCGCATGTGGTTGAGCGACTGCCGCGTGACGATCTGCGTGAGGTAGGCCTTCTCGTTCTCGATCGCCGACCGATCGGTGTTCGCCCAGCGCAGGTAGCTCTCCTGGACGACGTCCTCGGCATCGGCGGCCGATCCGAGCATCTCGTAGGCAATCGAGAACAGCAGGGGGCGGTACCCGGCAAAGGTCGTTGCGGCATCCGCGCTCATGCCGAAATCATCTCCCTGGTCTTCGGCCCGCGCACCCACGTCACGAAACGCGGCTTGGTGAGGAACGTGACCGTGCCTCTGCAGATCGACTCCTTGATCTTCGCCGCGGTGCCGCGCTTGAACGCGAACCCGACTGCGGTTTCATCGCGATGCGAGAGCTGCAGGATTCCCGCATGCCGTCCCAGACTGACGCACTGGCCGAGGTAACCGAGCGAGAACACGTCCGTGTCACCACCGGCGATCTGCGCGAGGATCGAGTCCGCGGCATGGGCGCCGGTCGGAATCGCGGTCGCGCACGCCATTCGGATATGCGTGCCAAGTTCGACCGGCAAAGCGGCGGCGTCGCCGACCGCGAACACTCGCGGGTTGTCGATCGACCGCAGCGATGCGTCGGTCCGCACCCGGCCGATGTCGTCGACGGTGAAGCCGCTGTTGCGAGCGAGGTCGGGCGCGGTCATGCCCGCGGCCAATATCGTGCAATCGCTCGCGTGCTCGGTACCGTCGCTCAGCACGACGCGGTCGGCGTGGATGCGTTCGACCGACGAACCGACCTGAATCGTGACGCCGAGGCGCACGAGCGTCTGCTCGACGTACCGCCGGCTGCGCTGCGGGTAGGACTCGACGATCGGGCGATCCGTGAACAGCGAAACCCGAAGGCTTGGCTTCGCCTCTGCCAACTCGCTCGCCGCCTCGATCGCGGTCAGTCCGCCGCCGATGACGCTGACTCGGGCACCCTCGCCGAGTTCGTCGATGCGCTTGCGCAGGGCGGTCGCGGCCGTGAAGTCGGCCACCGAGTAGGCCGCCTCGGAACCGGCGAGGTACCGCGAATGCGATCCGACGGCGTAGATCAGGTAGTCGAACGTGCGGCGCCCGCCGCTCTTGAGGTCGACCGCGTCGGTGCCGATCTGGGTGACCGAATCGATCACGAGCTCGACCTCGGCTGACAGCACCTCCGCCAACGGACGGACCGCCGGATGCGTCGCGGCGACGAACTGGTGCAGTCGGATGCGCTCGACGAAGTCCGGCCGCGGGTTGATGACGGTGACGGTGACGTCTCCGCTCGACGCGAGCTTGTTGGCCGCGATCGTTCCCGCATATCCGGCGCCGACGATGATGACGTGTGGGCGGTTCTCGGTGGTGTTCATGTCCACTCCCTTTCTCGAGGTGTCGGAATCAAGACACCAGCGGAGCGGGATGTGTGACATCCGGGCAAAAAAACTTTCAGATTGCTTCGAGCAGCCGCGGCAGCGCGGTCGCCGCCGTGGACTCCCAGTGGACATCGACGGCCCGCGAAAGGTCGGTCCGTTCGGGGTTGATCTCGGCGACGAAAACTCCGAATTCCATTGCTATTCTCGGTAATCCGGCCGCCGGATAGACGATCGACGACGTGCCGACGACGAGCATGAGATCGCACGATGCAGCGGCATCCGCGGCGGAGTTCCACGCGTCCTCGGGCAGCGCTTCACCGAACCAGACGACACCCGGCCGAATGAGTCCCCCGCATTCGCACGACGGAGGTTGCACTCGCTCGGCGTCGGGCTCGATGACCTCGACCACATGAACGGTCCAGCACGTGTCGCATCGCGGCGTGCGCAAACTTCCGTGCACGTGGACGACGGCGGAACTGCCGGCACGCTCATGTAGATCGTCGACGTTCTGGGTGACGATCCGGACGTCGGCCTTGCGACCCCAATCGGCCAGCGCGATGTGCCCGGCATTAGGCGCAACGGCTTGGACCATCGCGCAGCGCCGCTGGTACCACGCCCACACGAGCGCCGGATCTTCCCGCCACGCTTCCGGTGTCGCCAGCGTCATCGGGTCGTACTTCGCCCAGAGGCCGGTCTGCACGTCCCGGAAGGTCGGTACTCCGCTTTCGGCCGACATGCCGGCGCCGGTCAGGACGGTGATGGACCGAGCCGCGCGGGCCCGCTCGAGAAGTTCAGCCGGAACGGTCACGATCGCTGGTATACCACCACGCCGCGACCTTCGGCCTTCGTCTCGTACAGAGCGCGATCGGCTCCGTCGAGCAATGCGGTCGGGTCGGTGTCGGCGAGGTCGACGACGTCGACGCCGATGCTGGCCCGGACGTGCAGCGTCTGGCCATCCACAGAAATCGGTTCTTCGAACGTCGCGAGCAGTCGGTGCGCCAGGTCGAGAACAGACTGGCGAGACGTCGGCGGGCGAACGAAGGTGATGAACTCGTCGCCACCGATGCGGACGACGGCATTTCCGGTTGGCCGGGCCGCCTCCTGAAGCCGCTCGGCGATGGTTCGCAGCACGAGGTCGCCCGTCGCGTGACCGTGCGCATCGTTGACGGCCTTGAACGCGTCGACGTCGACGAAACACAGTCCGGCGACGTCCCCGGCACTCGCCTGTTCCGCGGCCGAACGGAGCTGTTCCAGCAAATACCGCCGGTTCGGAAGACCCGTCAGCGGGTCGTGTTGGGCCTGCCACTGCAACTCTTCGGCGCGGGTACGCTGCGCGGTGACGTCCTCGGCGACCGCGAGGACGTAGTCGTCCTCATGGTCCGCGTGCGACACGAACGTCATGATGAACAGTGCCCAGCGGCGAGTGCCGTCCGGCAACCGGTAGGGCGCTTCGAAGCGTCGGGAACCACCGCCCGACCGCAGCAGGCTGACCCATTCGCGTAGGTCGGCGCCGATCTTCTCGT
>JAJFUQ010000044.1 GCA_021372355.1 Nocardiaceae bacterium
CCGCCGGTGCGCCCGACCTGAGGGGCACCCAACGTGGGATCGAGCGCAGTGATGTCGGCGGTGAGGATCACCGTGACGGGCAGGCCGCGGTGCTGGCCCAAATCACCCGACATCAGGGTCGCGCGCATCATCGCGACCAGCGCGTCGTGACAACGCTGCCCGTACGTACGGGTATCGGCCTGGATCTCAGCCTCGGTCGGATCGTGCTCGATCGTCGGTTCGGCATCGGCCGGGTTGCACATCCCGCGCCGCGCAAACTTCGCCAAATACGCCTCCAAATAGGCGGCGGCTTCGGGGGTGAGGCAGAACGTGCCGGACACCATTTTGTCCGCGCCCTGTTTGTGCAGCGTGACGTGACGTTTCCGGGCGCGGTCCACGTCGTCATCCAATGTGCCGTCCGGGTCCAGCACATGGTGGAGTCGGTTGGCGAGTTTGGCGAGTTCGTCGGGACGGAATTGGGTCGCCCAGTCCGCGAGCTGCTGTTCAGCGAACACCCGTGCTTCGGGTTCCACCGCGCGGGGGAGGTTTTTGAAGAACCGGCGAATCACCGTCACGTGCTCGATTCCGATCGTCCCGCGGTTCACCACTTCGGCCACGTACTCCAAATTCGGTGCCACGACCTCACCAGAGACCATGAACCGCGGGGTCAGGTCGGCGGCGATCCGCAGCCGAGCCCGTACGTCCTTCCTCTCCAAGCGGGCGGCGTCGGCGACTACGTCGACGGTCCGAAGGATGCCGAGCGAGTCATCGGTGCTCGTTTCCAGCTCGGCCAACACGCGGTAGCCGAGGGCATCGAGCTGCCGCTTCAACGCTTCGATCTCGGTGTACAGCAGCACCTGCTCGGCGCGCGTACCAGCAACCTGCCCAGGCAGAGCAGCCCGCATCGCGGCGAGAGCCGTAGCGGCCTCACCAGCGGAAACGAGCAGATCTGCAACCACCAGTCGAACATACATTCGACCTACGACAAGTAGCTAGGCGACCACTCGCTGTAGCGCTGACAGGTCTTCCTCGGTTTGCCGGAACAGGTAGTACGCGGCGATGAAAGCGAGGATTCCGCCGATCGACAGAATGCGCACCGACAGCACCATCTCGGGGAGATCCGCGACCGGGATGAAGGACAACCCGGTCACGCCGACCAACGGAACCGACGCCGCGACACAGAGGTAGACGACGCTGCGCCGGCGAAGGGACGCCAGTTTCTGCCGGTCTCCGCTGGTGTCCCGCGAGTACGGAAGCAATTCGGGATACAGGCTGCGGACGACGAAGAACGACACCATGAAGAACGGGTAGGCAACGGCCATCGATCCGCACACCGCCAGGGACGCGAAGAAGTGGAAGGCCGCCTTCCAGTCGATGCTGCCGGTGGACAACTCGAGCGTCAGTGGGAACAGCAATCCGGCCAGAAGCCACAGTCCCAGCGCGACCGCGGCCACGCGGTCGGCCGTGATCAGGGAGTCCGACCGTGCTCTGGCGATCACCTCCGGCGGGAAGGTCTTGCCGTGCCGGAGCCCATACGGAACTCGCAGCATGAATCTGGAGATGTAGATCAGGACCCCGATGCCTACTGGAAAGAAAATCCCGTTGATGATCGCCGTGATCAGCAGGAAGCGAGTCTGGGCGTCGGGCGGCAGTCTGTTGACGATGAGCACTTGGTTGTACTGGATGTTGTAGAGGCTGGCGAGGCCATTGGGCACGCCGGCCGCGAGCGCGACAACCGGAATCGACCACGCACGCAAGCGTTTCCGCCAACTCTCCGCCGGCGGATCAACGAGTTCGCGGGCGTGTTCGTCGAGAACCATGTCGAGCTGCTGGGCGAGCTCCTTGCCGCGTGCGAAGCGATCCTCGCGATCGGGTGCGAGGCACTTGAGCAGAATGCGGCGCAGCGCTGTCGGGCAGTCCTCCGGCAGTGCATCGATCGCGGAGTCCGGCACGCCGCGCACGCGAAGGTTGAGCATGGCGACCAGCTCGCTGCCGTCGGTCGAGGTCTGAGAGCGGTCGGTGAACGGGCGCGTGCCGGTCAGTAGTTCCCACAACACGACGCCAAGCGAGTACAGGTCGCTGCGAGTGTCAAGGTCGCCTGCGCTGCGCAGGTGGTCCGGGTGACACGCCTCGAGCTGCTCGGGCGACATGTAGGCGAGCGACCCACCGAAATATGCAACCGGACTCGTGTTGCCGATACTTCGTGCGAAGGAGATGTTGAAGTCCGCGAGCTTCGGCACGCCTTCGGACGACAACAGAATATTCGCGGGCTTGATATCGCGGTGAAGGACGCCCACCTTATCGGCGTAGTCGAGGGCCTCGGCGAGACGGCGGCCCAGCCAGGCCACAGTTTCCGGCCAGCTCAGGGACGCCACCAGCGCACGAGTTTGTGACTCGGACGGACGGATCTCGGCGCGAGAACGCAGCGAGGCGTCGATCGAGTCGAGAAGCAGTTGACCGCTCCGGTTCTCCGGCTCGTATTCGCGCACGCGGTGCAGAAGGTTGTGGAGCGTGCCGCCGGAGAGGTACTGCATGTACAGCAGTCGGAGGCCGGTTCCCGGAACGATTCGCTGGTCGAACACGCGGACGATGTAGTCGTGATCGAGCTGGGCGAGCGTCTGCG
>JAJFUQ010000040.1 GCA_021372355.1 Nocardiaceae bacterium
AAAAGCACGTCTACGTCGACCGCGAACACGGCATCATAGACACTTCCGGATCCGACATCGACATGGGCGCCGTTGTTGATCGGCTCATCAAATCGTTGGGGCTCACCGAGATTCGGGAGCGCTCGGGCATCGTCATCGCCCTGCAGAGTCGAGAAATGGAGACGTTGCCCCCGGGCAGGTATCTCAAGATCAGCAGCGCATGGATTCCCGATGACGTCTAAATTTGTTGTCGGGCAACGGGTTATGGTTCGGTGCGCCAAACCGGGACCAGGTGAGATCAATGGATACTTCGGGTTTGTCGAAGAGGTGCACCCACCTGGGCCGTACAACACCCTGGCCGTTCCCATGTACGACGTAGCCCTGACCGGTCGCGTCGGCGGCCGAACCAACCCGAGCCTACTGTCTGGGCGCAAGGGCTCGGGCCACTACGATCCCTACCCCCTCTATGAGAATGAGCTCGAAGCCGCGGACTGACGGATTCAGCGAACCTACTCATCGGTAACAACGGCCCGGCGTGCGCGTCGGGCCGTTGGCACATCCCTGACCAGCCGAAAGACTCCAGCATGCGATCAGTACCACAGACCCCCGACATGGCTCTAGAGTCGACCGAGTGACCATGGCCGACTCCAGCGATCCGTTCTACCCCCAGGCCGCGCCCGCCTACTGGCAGGCCGGATGGCGGGGCGTGCTGCCCTTCGCGCACCGAACCAAGAAACCAGCTCCGTCGGTGCGCTGCGCCGCCCATCCGAAACGGGCCGAGCCGAACTGCCCCGACTGCATTTCCTATACCGGGTACTCCGGCGTCGACCCATCGTACGCCGACCTTCTTGCCTGGTCAGAGGACTTTCCGAACGGCAACCTAGGCCTTCGGCTACCCAGCGGCGTCATAGGCATTGACGTCGATGCGTACGGCGCCAAAACCGGGGCCGAAGCTCTAGCCGAAGCGCAGCGCCGGTGGGGACAGCTGCCGGCCGGCCCACGGTCCACCTCGCGCACTGACAGCCCGGTGTCGGGCATCCGGCTGTTCCGGATCCCGCCGGGCATGCTGCTCGAGCAAGCCATCAGCTTCCCCGAGATGTCGATCGGCGACATCGACATCATCCAGCACCACCACCGCTACACCATGGTCTGGCCGTCCATCCACCCCGAGGGCAGGCCGTACTGGTGGCTCAACGCCGAGGGTCAGACCATCGGCATCCCCGAGCCCGACTCGCTGCCGTGGTTGCCCGAATCGTGGCAGAACGCGTTGAAGCTGACCCCGCGCACCTTCGACATGAACGCCGAGTCCTACGACGTCCGCGGGGCGATCACCCAAGGCGAGATGTCGGGACCGGTGCACGCCCGCGTGCAGCAGGCCATCCGCGAGCTCAACACCCCAGGCCAGTCGCGCCATGACACCGCGTGCCGCCACGTCATCGCACTGCTGAGACTCGGAAAGAACGGCGAGCCGGGCGTCCACCCGGCACTGACGCTGCTGTGCGAGACGTTCATCGCGGTCACCCAGGTCGACCACTCCCGGACACCGGACGTCGCACGCAGCGAGTTCGGCCGGATGATCACCAACCCGAATGCCGCCAGAGAGCTGTCTCAACCGGGGCTCACCGACTGGATCCGCTCGGTGATCGTCGAGGAATTTCAGAAACCGGCCGAAACCCAGAGCGCCCCGCCGGCGCCGGGGGCCGATTCCCAGCAGCCGGACGGGGCGTCCGATGAGCACGTCCTCCAGCCAGACGACGGCACCGCCCACAGTAGCGCACCCAGCAGCCATCTAGAAGAGATCGAGCGCGGGTTCTGGCAGTCGCGGGAGTCTCTGAACATCATCTACACCGCGTCGCTGGCCCGGATGTGCTCGCCGTGGTCGGTGCTGGCGTTCTGCGTCGCGCGCACCCTGCAGCAGGTCCGGCCCAACTGGACGCTGCCCCCGATCATCGGCGGCCCGGGGTCGCTGAATTGGTTTGCTGCGATCGTCGACCGCTCAGGCGGTGGCAAAACAATTTCGAAGTCTCTGGCCCGCGAGTTGATCCCCGCAGCAATCGTCGAGCGCAACCTGGGCTCGGGTGAGGGCATCACGACCGCGTTCCGCAAGCCTGGGGTCAAGAAGGACGACCACGGCGAGTCCAACGTGGCGGTGCA
>JAJFUQ010000071.1 GCA_021372355.1 Nocardiaceae bacterium
ATGCCTTTGCTCGGAATGGAGCCGAACGAGGACACCGCGCGGGTGATCACGCTCGTCGTGCTCGTCATTCAGGTCGTTCTCGTCGTGCTCTCGACGCGCATCGTCGGCCTGATCACATCGGCCGCGGTAGGACTCGAGTTGATCATCGTCGTCGTGCTGACCGTTGCACTGTTCATCGCCGTGGCGGTCACCGGAGATGGCTCGATCAGCAACTTGACCTCGGAGGGTACGGCGGCCGGCGCCTCCAACTATTTCGCCATCGGCGGCGGGTTGGCAGCGGCGATGATCATGGGGCTCGCAACCCTCGTCGGCTTCGACTCCGCGGCGAACATGGCGGAGGAGGCCAAGGACCCCTTCCGCAGCGTTCCGCGTGCAATCGTGGGATCCGTCGTGGCGGCTGGGGTACTGGGTTTCGTGTTCGTCGTCGCCATCACGATCGCGATCAAGGACATCCCGCGAGCCACTGCCACCGACTCCCCCGTTGCCTTGATCCTGCACGATCAATTGGGTTCGGTGATCGAGCGTTCGCTGCTGGTCGCGATCGTGTTCGCATTCTTCGGTGCCGGTCTGGTGACACTGGCCACCTGCGCCCGCATGGTGTTCGCAATGTCGCGCGACGAGCGCTTTCCAGGGCACCAACTGTTCCGCCGGGTTCACCCCGCCACCAAGACACCGATCGCGGCCACCGTGTTGCCCGTCGTCATCGGTTTCGTCCTCATGGGTGTGCTACCGGGTAATGCTCTGCTGAAGTTGCTGACCGTGGGAAGCCTCATCGGGGCGGTCCTCTACGCCGCGATCATCGTGCTGTATCTGTCGGTGCGTAAGCGCTTGGACCACAAAGAAGGCGCATTCTCTCTCGGGCGTTTCGAGATGCCGGTCGCCATCGGCGCGCTGGTGTGGTCGGTGCTCGTGGTGTTCATCCTCGTGTCGCCGCCAGAGGCGCTCACCGACGTCCTCATTTCAGTCGGCATCCTCGTCGCCGGCGGGTGCTACCTCGCCTACCTGGTGATATTCCACCGCGACGTCATGGAAACCGAGCCCGGAGACGCGGACGTCTTCAAGCACTAACTGAGAGGTTTCCGCATGACGACCCCAACCGAGTTGACGGGCGAGGTCGTCCGTCCCGGACACCCGGACTACGACGCCGCCAGGATGGGCTGGAACAAACTGCATTCCCGTCATCCTGAGGCGATCGTGTTCTGCGACGACACACAGGACGTCGTCAACGCGGTGAAGTGGGCCCGCGAACAGGGAATCGCCCTACGCGCCCGCAGCGGGCGCCACAATCTCGAGGGCTGGTCCTCGCTCGATGGCGGCGTGGTCATCGACGTCAGCCGGATGAAGAGCGTCCAGATCGACGAAGCCGCACGCACCGTGAAAGTCGGGACGGGTCTCACGCAGAAGGAGACCGTCCCGGCGCTAGGCAATCGCGGCTTCGTCGTGCCGACTGGATCGGAGGGTGCCGTTGGCCTCGGCGGTGTCGTTCTCGGCGGAGGCTTCGGATTGCTGACCCGCAAGTTGGGCTTGGCCTGCGACAACCTCCTGGCCGCAGAGCTTGTGGTGGCAGACGGTTCGAACTCGGCGAAAGTGATCGAAGTCAGTGAGCACTCCAACGCCGACCTGCTGTGGGCCTGCCGGGGCGGAGGCGGCGGGAACTTCGGGATCGCGACGTCGTACACGTTGAAACTGCACGAACTCCCCAACGTGGACTTCGTGATCGCCCACTGGGATGGACATGAACATCTGCCCGAATTGCTACGCATCTGGCAGCGAGAGGCGCCCATCGCCGACAATCGTCTGACCAGCTCACTCGAGGCGGATTCGACGATGATCGAGCTCTCGGCGGTATTGCTTGGCGGTTCCCGCGAGGAGTTGGACGAACAGCTGCGACCGCTGCTCGCGATCGGCAACCCAGGCCTGACCTACATGAACGATCCTTGGCCCACGATCTACCAGCACGTCGACCGGGCTCCCGAGGTCCCCTTCTGGAAGTTCTACTCCCAGTTCGTCACTCGCCCTTATCCCGAAGAGGCGATCGCACTCATCGTCGACTACATGGCGAACACACCCAGCCCACCGAGCAACTTCTTCTGCTCCAGTTTCGGCGGGGCCGTGCGAGATGCGCCGCCCGGCGGGTCGGCGTTCCCGCACCGCGACGCGCTCTTCTATTGCGAGCCCGGCGCGGCTTGGGACGATCCCGCGCTGCAGTCGCAGGCTCTCGGATGGGCAAGCGAATTCTCGCGAGCGCTGCACCCGTTCGGCGCCGGCGCATACGTCAACGTGCCGAACTTTCCTTCGTCTGAATGGGAGCAGGAGTATTACGGCTCCAATGTCGAGCGGCTACGTCAGGTGAAGCGCACCTACGACCCCCAGAATGTATTCCGCTTCGAACAGAGCATTCCGGTGGCGTAAACCGTGCCTCACCCTCGATAAATCAGGCGTTCTATGTTGCTGCTGCCGAAATACTTCCCTTGGCGCAGTTCCGGAATGTGCTCCGGCTGACCGGCCGTCGTGTCGGGCTTGCCTTGCGTATTGAGGACGTAGAAGCCGTTGTTGGGTGCGGACACAACTGCCAACGCCTGCTGGAACATGTCATTGTTCTTGCCCGTCGTCGCAACGTGTTTGTGCACCAGCTCGAACACGTTCGTGTCGAGGTTGTGGATACGGACGATGCGGTAGACGTTGTCCATCACGACAAATGCGCTCGTGTTCCACGCCGACAGGTCAGTCGGAATCGTCAACCCGTTCAACGTTTTCCTGGCGTCCTCGTGAAAAGCAGTGAGATGGATGTGTAGCTGGTCTTTTTGGCGACCGTCCTTGGCGTTGATTCCCAACATCAGATCTGTTCCGGCCTTGAAGCGAGTTTTCGCCTCCTGCCAGGCGAAGTGCCAGAGATTGAGTGCATCCGGCTGCAAGATTCTCGGGCATTCGACTCCGGTGATGCGAGCCTGCGGCATCTTTGGCTTCGACACGGGAGCGGGAATAAAGAGAAGGTTGTACTGCATTTTTCCGCCCGGGTCGCCATTCTTGACGGCGTAACCGAAGGCCTTCTTTGCATCCGGTATCACCACGGCGAGGTTGGAATGCGGATTCGAAGGCGTCGCATTTTTGACGTCGTCCCACAGGGAGAAACGATTACCAGTGTCTGTCGGATTTCCGCAGTCCGATGGCGGAGTGAAATTCGGGTTGGCGCATGCCGGCCACGATGGAGTTCCGGCGGCCAACGCGCCAGCCCCTAAGGCGCCTGAAGCAATGAGGAAGCGCCTTCTGCTGACGCCGCCATCCACCATGTCGATGCGCCTCACCAGATGCTTACGCGCTGCCCTTATTGCCGCTGACGGTTCCCCGCACGAACCCCTCACATGGGTCCCCGGGTAGATATTCCTTGGTATCCCAGGTTTCGATATGGGGCACGCCGTTTGGATTGGCGGTGTCCACCGCCACGCCCGGCATAGTCCACGTCGTATTTCCGGCGACCACAGTCAGGGTGCCGACATAGTGATACGTCGGCGAAGAGGTGCAGACATACCCGCTGTGACCAGGAGGGATCTTCAGTGTGGTGGTCTGCGTGAAGGTGTGACTTTCGGTCGTGACCTTCTCCCATTTCGCTGTTATGGCCGTATTGACGATTTTCATGAACTTGGCCGACGCTTCTGCGGTCAGCGAATAGGAGGTCGACTGGGTAACCGTGTCGGAAACGGTGTACGACTTCTTGCTCGGTTCCGATTGATGGTTCGTCTGCACCGCAAAACCTTGCGGAAGCTTCCACATAGTGCTGGTCTCAGTCCGCGTCATGTCTGAGTAGTTGCATTTGATACCCAGAGCGTCGCCGTACGGGCCGCCGCACAGGTCATTCAACAACGCGGCCTGTTTCTGCGCATCCGAAGCCCCGACCGTGATCTTCTTGTTCGGCGCGTCCCACAGAGCCACAACATTTCCCTTGGGCCCGATGAGAGGACTGCACGCAGCGCTCACGGGTTTTCCCGCGTCGCCCCCAACGCCGCATCTCAGAATGGGAGTGTTCTCTCCTTGGAATCCGAGACTGAGCGCTACCTCAACCCGCCAATTCTGCAGGTCGGCCGGCTTGCCACCCTCGGAACCCCAGAATCTCAAAACCACTGCATTGTGTGCCTTGATGACCAACGGCATATTCTTACCTGTTGGAATCACCGTATTCAGCGCCGGTATATCTGTTTCCTGCTTTGTATAGCCGGATGGAACCGGGTCGTACGCATAAAGCCTGAGGGGTCCGCCGGTCACGTTCCAGATGTCATATGCCTGGGTAATATCCGCCGAGGCCACCCCCGGAGTAGCGAAGATCGCTGTAGCGAATGTCAATGCAGCCGCGGCGGCAAGGTTCGCACACCGAATTCCTAGCCGAGACAAAACAGCACGCCGACTTCTGGACCTTTTGCCGCCTTCCGCGCTGAACCGACCTGATTTGTTGGCCATATTTACCATGGTGGTTCTTTTCTCGCGCGTGCCCTGGCGGCTACCTAAACGGCGACCTGTGCGGCGGGCACTGTATTGATGATGTCAGCCTTCAGACAGCCGCGGCAAGGCCTAACCGCACCCCGCTTCGCCCGCCGAAATCTCACCAAGCAGACTGCGCGTTGCGCTGGCAGGATCAGCACGTGAAACGCGACGTGTCTGCCAACCTCGATGTCCAGATCAACGAGTCGACCACCCTGGAATTGCAGATCGCCGTTGCTGTTCAGGAGGGCGTTGATGTGTCGGAGGCGCTGCTCCTCGAACTCGACGGCGAGAAGGTCGTACCGCAGGAAATCATCGGGTCCCATGGCACTCGCATTCACCGACTCGAGACTGGACCGGGCAATCTGAAGGTTTCCTACAGTGCGACGGTCATTGGCGCAGCGGCCCCGGTTCCGGCGTCCGATTACGATCTGGCGCTGTACCTGCGGCCGAGCCGATATGCCGAGTCGGACAAGTTCTTCGGTTTCGCCGCAACGGAATTCGGCAGCATCGAGCCGCACGCCGAACTTCTCGCGGCGGTGTCGTCGTGGGTGGGTTCACGAATCCGCTATGTGCCCGGCAGCAGCGATCCGATCGACGGGGCGGCCGACACGCTGCTGTCAGGTGCCGGGGTGTGTCGTGACTACGCGCACCTTGTGGTTGCTCTGCTGCGGGCCGTCAACGTACCCGCTCGACTGGTGTCGGTCTACGCGCCCGGCTGCGTACCAATGGACTTTCACGCCGTTGCGGAAGCATTTATCGATGGGGTCTGGCGGGTCGTCGACGCGACATGCCTGGCCCCGCGCTCGACCTTGGTCCGAATCGCCACCGGCCGCGACGCCGCCGACGCTGCATTCCTCGACAACCACGGCGGCGACATCGCGATCAACAGCATGTGGGTGTCCGCGACCGTCGACGGCCCTTTGCCGTACGACGACATCGCCGAGTTGACGTCGATCGGATGAACCGTGTGATCAGCCCTTCTTGAGACGAACCGCCGCAGCACCAAGCGCGACCTCGTGCCCCTCCGCACAATGAACTTCTGCGTGCAGAACAGCACCGCAGTCTCGATGTACGAGTTCGACACCGGTCTGGTGATCGTCGCGAAGCAATTCGCCCCACTCCATGAGCGCAACGACGACCGGAAATAGTTGTGCGCCAACATCAGTCAATACGTACTCGAAGCGAGTGCGTGCTCCAGGTTCTTGATATGGCCGCCGGCTCAGCACACCGCACGCCACCAGGTCCTTGAGCCGGCCCGCAGCGACCGCTTCACTCAGGCCTGCGCGACGTACTAAATCGTCAAACCGCGTACTCCCGTAGAAAACCTCGCGCAGCAGGACCAAAGCCGAGCGGGTGCCAATCAGCTCGAATGCGGTTTCCAGGCGGCACCAACGTTCGGCGGGCCAGGCATCGCGATCGAGGAATGCGCCCTGCCGTTCGATCACCGCAATGTTCTCGGGGCTGCCGTTGGTCATGAATAAAACAATACCCTGACTTGTTGTTTCCATAGTCAGGGTCTACCGTTCTAACTACGGAACTCCATAGCCAGCCTCCCGAAAGGAAAGCTCATGAGTGCCACACCCTCCGCAGTCATCGTCGACGCGGTTCGCACTCCAATCGCCAAAGGCAAGCCCGGTGGCGCCTACTCGGAGATTCATCCGGTGGATCTGCACGCCCACGTCTTGGCCGCGCTGGTCGAGCGGACCGGCATCGACCCTGCTGTCGTCGATGACGTCATCAGCGGCGCAGTCGGGCAGATCGGAGAACAGTCCGGCAACACGGCCCGCTGGGCGCTTCTCGGCGCCGGCTTCCCGGAGTCGGTCCCCGGTGTGACGGTTGATCGCCAATGCGGTTCGAGCCAGCAAGCGCTCCATTTCGCGGCGCAGGGTGTCATCGCCGGCGCCTATGACGTTGCG
>JAJFUQ010000121.1 GCA_021372355.1 Nocardiaceae bacterium
GACAACCCGTTCAGCACGCGGGTGGTGCCGAAACTCTTGTACACCCGATCCACGTGCACCGCCGGCGTGGTCATCGGCGGCCTACGCGGTAGCGGCGTTCGAGGAAGTGCTGCCCGACCATGAGCCCGCTCGTCATCGCGAGGTACCAGGTCGCCGCCACGAGCATCAGGGGGATCGGTCGAAAGTTGACGCCGTAGATCTCTCGCGCGCGGCCGTAGAGCTCGGTGCTGAGGGGCACCGCAGTGACCAAAGACGTCGTTTTCAGCATGCCGATGATCTCGTTGCCGGTCGGTGGGATCACCAGCCGCATGGCCTGCGGCAAGACGACCCGACGCGTCATGAGCAGCCACGACATGCCCAGTGCAGTGGCCGCGTCGAGCTGGCCGACGTCCACCGAGTCCACGCCCGCCCGGAAGATCTCGGCCATGTAGGCCGCCTCGTTGAGTCCCAAGCCGATGAAGGCGAACATGAACGCCGCGCTCAGCCCTTGGATGTCGACGTGGACGAACTGCGGGCCGAAGGGAATGCCGAGGTCGATGGATCGATAGATCGAAGGGAACAGGCCCCAGAACACCAATTGCACGTAGACGGGTGTGCCGCGGAAAACCCAGACATAGAGCCAGGCGAGGACGCCCAGCACCGGATTTCCCGACAGGCGCATGACCGCGACAACGAGCCCGAGTCCGATGCCGATGGCCATCGCGATGACCGTCAGTTCGAGGGTCGTCAGGGCGCCCGCAGAGATGCGTGCATCGAACAGATAGCGCCAGTAGGTGGGCCAGTCATACGCGGGATTTGTCGCCGCACCCCATGCCAGCAGTGCCGCGCCGATCAGAACGACAGCAGCGCCGATCCACCGGCCCGGTCGCCGAAGCGGGACGATCGCCACCGGCTCCGGAATCATCGTCGACGGCTCAGGAGACGGCACCGTTGACGGTCGGCTTCGAGATGACGCCGTTCTCGACGCCCCATTTGTGGGCGATCATTTTGTAGGCGCCGGTGCTGATCAGGTTCTCGAGCGCCTGCTTCAGCAGGTTCGCGAGCGGGGAGTTCTTGGCGGTCGGCCAACCGTAGGGAGCCGTCGCGAATACCGGCCCGGTCGCTTCGATCGCGCCGTGGCTCTGCTTGATCGCGTACGCCGTCACGGGGGAGTCTGCCGACATCGCGTCGACTCGTCCCAGAACGAGGGCGTTGGTGGCGTCGGACTGCTGATCGAAGCGCACGACCTCGATAGCCGGCTTGCCTTCGGCGAGGCACTTGTCGTTTCGCTTGGGCAGGTCTTCGGTGTCCTCGATCGTCGTCGATTGCACGGCGACTTTCTTTCCGCAGGCGTTATTCGGATCGACAGGTTTGCCGGTCCGCTGTGCCCACTGGATTCCGGCGTTGAAGTAATTGGTGAAATCGACGGTTTCCTCGCGGGCCTTGGTATCGGTGAACGACGACATCCCAACGTCGTAGGTACCGGCCTGAACTGCGGGAATGATCTTTTCGAAATCCGATTCGCGGTAGTCGGGCGTGACGCCGAGCACCTTGGCGACGGCATTGAAGAGATCGACGTCGAACCCCACGAGCTTGCCGGACGAGTCCTTGAACTCGTTGGGGGCGTACGGCAGGTTGACTCCGACGATGATCTTGCCGCTGTCCCGGATCTTGCTCGGAAGTTGGGCGGCGAGCGCGTCGTCCTTCGTCACCAACATGGTCGGCGCGGAGTGCGTGGACTCGGTGTTCGTGGCACAGCCCGCCGAGATCAGCAGCGCTGCACAGGAAATGGCGAGTGCAATGCGGGACGACACAGTGGCCTCCTCAGTGTGGTGGCTGAGGGAATTATCGCGCGCAAAGGCCATCCCGCCGATGGCCTTTGCGCAAGATCAACGATTGCGGGGACGCCAGTAAAACAGACCATTCGGAATTTTTTCTGCATTGCCGCCGGGGCGACAGCTCTAGAATATGACCCATGTCACACCCGACCGTTGTGGTCAGCGGAGCCGGAATCGCAGGGCCGACGCTCGCGTACTGGCTCACGAAGAACGGCTTCCGCGTGATCGTTGTCGAGATCGCACCGGGGGTCCGGCCCGGCGGGCAGACGGTGGATCTCCGGGGGATCGGTAGCGACGTCGTCGACCGGATGGGCCTCCTGAGTCAGATGAAGGCCCGTGCAGTCGAGCAGAACGGGGCAGCTTGGGTCCGGTCGGACGGCAGTCGCCGGGCGGAGATGCCGGTGACCGCTTTCCATGGAAACGGGCTGGTCAGCAAGCTCGAGATTCTCCGCGGAGATCTCGTCGACGTGCTGTATCAGGCGACCAAAGACAGCGTCGAGTATCGGTTCAACACCCGGATCGCGGAGATCGAGCAGGGGGTGGCGGGCGTGAATGTCACGCTGTCCGACGGCTCGCCGCTTCGTGCGGATCTCGTTGTCGGCGCCGACGGTCCGCACTCTGGTGTTCGCCGCCTGGTGTTCGGGCCCGAGGAACAGTTCGTGAAGCCGCTCGGCGGTTACAACGCGTGGTTCTCGGCGCCGGACACGATCGGGCTCGACGGCTGGTATCTCACCTATCAGGCTCCCGGTGGGCTCAACGCGTCGATGCGGGCGACGCACGATCCGTCGATGGCGAAGGCGGGACTCGCGTTCCAGTCGGAGCCAATCGATTACGACCGTCACGACCTCGACGCCCAACGGCGGATTCTCGTCGAGCGGTTCACCGGCAAGGGTTGGGAATGTGACGCGTTGCTGGCGGCCGCGCAGACCGCCGACGACTTCTATTTCGACGTGTTCGCGCAGGTCAAGATGCCGTCGTGGTCGCGCGGCCGGGTGACGCTCGTCGGCGATGCCGGTTACTGCGCGTCGCCGCTGAGCGGCATGGGGACGAGTCTCGCGCTGGTTGGCGCTTACGTCCTGGCTGGAGAACTCGGGCCGGCGGAAGAGCCCCTGAGTAACGAGACCGTCCGTGCGGCGTTCGAGCGCTATGCGGCGGTCATGGGCCCGTACGTCGAAAACTGCCAGAAGCTCAACAACACGTTGGACCGCTTTGCGCCCATGAAGGAGTCAGACATCGCGGGGCAGGCTGCCGCCTACAAGTGGATGCAGAAGTGGCCGCTGCGACCCATCGCGGAGCGGCTCTGGTTCAAGACTGCGGACTCGATCAAGCTGCCGACATACGGCGCCGCGCGGGTCTAGGGCGACGGCAGGAACGTGGCGATCTTGTCCGCCAGGTAGGGGCCCAGCGATTCGGCGAAGGTGTCTGTCAGGTGGCTCGCGCCGTCTGCGTAGACAATCGCGCTGCCGATGATCGGCTGGCATCGCTGCGCGTCGCAGAAAATGTTGGTCAGGTCGATGAATCCGGCTTCGGGGGTGCGGCCGACCGCGCTGTCCAGGGTCACCCGAGTGACTGCAGGCCCGCGTTCCATCGAGCAGTCCGTGTCGGCGGTCGTCGACACGAGCTTGATGCACGCCAACGCATCCTCGGTGATCCGGGGAACATCACCGATGACGACGAGCTTGGACCCGGACGCTGCGATCAACTTCTTCCACGCATCGGAAACGGCGACGTCGTCGCCCGGATTCATGCCGCGCCCGCCATCGATGTTGGATAACGCAGCGTCGTAGAAACCCGTCGTGAGGATCAGGTTGTACTTCCCGTTCGCGAGCTTTTCGAGCGTGGAATCCAAGCTCGGGCACCGCCACGGGACACCGACTCGGCAGCCCGCGCCGTAATACGTGTCGACCTGCCAGCCGCGCGCCTTTGCGGTCGCCATGAGCGCGTTCCGGAACATCCCCGCGTGACTGTCGCCGAAGAGGGCAATGCGTACCGTCCCATCGGTCGCACCGTCGTGGCACGTCGGCATCACCGGCTCATCGACGTTGATGAAGCACTCCGACCACCAGATCTTGTTGTCTTCACCGGCATCCACCGGGGACGGGACGAGGGTGGTGTCGGTGAGTGGAATACACGTCGCCTTGGCGTAGACGGCTGCGGCACCGAAGCATTGGACGCGGCTGCCCGGCTGTGCGGCCGCGTGGGTGACCGGCCCCGACGATATGTCGTCGAGGCGCTTCTGCACGACGACCGTGATGACGACTGCCGAGTAGGCCGCGAGAAGGACGGCGGCTACCTTCATCGGTCGGGAGAACCGTACTTTCCCCAGACGCCGGCCCTTGCCGCTGAGCCAACTCGATTTTCGGACCGGGTTCTCGACGCCATAGAAGCTCAGGAGGCTGGCGACCGCAATGCCGGCAACACACGCGGCGTAATACAAACGCTCGTCGGATTGATCACTCCGGCAAGCAGGATGATCACCGGGTAATGCGCGAGGTAGATCGAGTACGACAAGTCTCCGATGTAATGAGTGAGTCCGCTGGTCAAGATCGGTACATATCGGTTGGGGTAGCCGCCTTCTCCGACAGCGATGACCAGTGCGGTCGACAGCACCGGCGCGGCAGCCCACGGGCCGGGAAAGGGCGTCCGATCGTTGATCAGCAGGACGCTCGCGATGATTCCCGCAATGCCGGCCCAGGCGAGTATCGGCCTCAGTGACAGCGGAATCTTGACGGTGGCGAATGAAGCAACCGCGACGAGCACGCCGACGCCGAGTTCCCAAGCGCGAGTCAGTGACGAGAAGTAGGCCGCCGAAGGACTCTGGGCCGTCTGCACCATGGCGAGGAGGAACGACGCACCGCCGATGAGCGTGATCGCGACGGCGGTGACGCTGCGGTCGTATCCCAGATGCCCGGTCACCTTGAGTAGGACGGTCATGAGGGCGAGCAGCAGCCACGGCCACACCGTGTAGAACTGCTCCTCGACACCGAGTGACCAATAGTGCTGGAGCGGACTGGGTAGTTGGCTGCGCTGGAAGTAGTCCGTGTCCTGGAAGTACATCCGCCAGTTGCCCACGAAGAACAGCGCCCACAGGCCGTCGATCGCAGTTCGGACTCCCCGGGACCAGCCGAGCGCGAGGGGAGCGAGCGTGCACGTCACGAAGATCGTGGTGACTGCGGCCGGAATGATGCGTTTGATCCGCCGCTTGTAGAACCCGATCCACGAGATCGTCTCTGTCCGGGCGTGCTCGCGCAGGAGCAGTCCGGTGATCAGGTAGCCCGACACGACGAAGAACACGTCGACACCGACATATCCGCCCTGCGGCCACTTGAAGAGGTGGTTGGCGACGACAACCAGGACCGCGATCGCACGCAACCCCTGGATGTCCAGTCTGAGTACATTGGTGCTGGGGTTGGGTGATGTGGTCTCCGAGGGACCGGCGGTGGGCAGGTGGCGGTGATCAGGCACCGACCACAGGGTGCGAATGATCCGGCTCTTCACATCTACTCCAGCGGCCGGCTCCGCCCCACCTCCGCAGCGGGATCGGCCTGACTGTCAGTATTCGCCCGGACGCGTACCGCGGACCGCGCATTGATCCGAATCGCATTGGGCTGTCATGTGTTTGGGGTACGACGAACCGTGCGAATCGGACAGCAAGCCTCGGTCAGCCGGTGATCTCGCGACCGATCAACCGTCGCGCGATGATCCATTGCTGGAGCTCGTTGGCGCCTTCGAAGATCTCGAGGATCTTGGCGTCGCGGTACATCTCCTCGAGCCGGAAGGTCTCGCCGGTCTCGCCGACCTCCCGCGAGAAGCCGGCTGCGCCGTGGATCTGAATCGCTTCCCGGACGAGGTCGTTGGCCAGTCGGGTGCCGTAGGCCTTGGCCATTGCGGCTTCTGGTTCGGCGGTGGCGTCGCCAGTGTCGAGAAGCACCGCAGCTTTCTGGTACAGGCTGCGGGCGCACTCGATTTCGGTGGCGCGTTGGGCCATCTGGAACTGCCAGTGCTGCATGGCGCCGAGTGGTTTGCCGAATACCTGGCGGGTCTGGAGGCGATGGACGGCGAGGTCGAGCGCCGCCTGTGCCACGCCGACGCCGGCGGCTCCGATGCCGATGCGGCCACGCACCAGTGCGGACAACGCGACGGACATGCCGCGGCCGGGTTCGCCGAGCACGTTCTCCGCGGGGACGTGGACATTCTCGAGGACGATGTCGGCCGTGATCTGCCCACGGTGACCCATCTTCCGGTCCGGGGTTCCGATCCGGATGCCAGGACTCGACAGGTCGATGAGCAGCATGTGCGCTCGCGTGCCGTCGCGGCCGGCCCGTACCAGCATCGACACCCAGCCCGCGACCACGCTGTTGGTGATCCACCGCTTCCGGCCGTTGACGACGTATCCGCCGTCGATCTCCTCGGCGTAGGTGCCGAGTCGCTCCGCGGTGAGGTCGGAACTCGTGTCGGGTTCGGTGGTGGCGAAGGCAAACGCCTGCTTGCCCGCCACCAGGTTGGGGATGAGCCGTTCGCGAAGTTCGGGCCGTGCGTGACGCAGGGTCGCCGGCACGAGGATGCACTGTCCGTCGTACACGCCTGCCATCGAGGAGGACTCGTACGCGATCTCTTCGGTGACCGTGCAGGTGCCGAGCATCGGGTACTCCAGTCCCGATCCGAACTCGGATTCGAACGGGACGCCGAACAGTCCGTCGGAGGCGAGTCCGCGGAATGCCTCCCAACAGAAACTGTCGGCTGTCTCTTCGCGCGTACCGATCTCACGCGCCCATGGCGCGAGATGTCGACTCACCGATTCGCGAGCCCGGGCGCGGAGTTCGACCGTCTCCTTCGGCAGGAAAACGTCGTGTGACATGCGGTCTTGGGTGCGGGGGATCGGTGTGGCCATCGTGGCACTCCTCGGAATCGGACGATCGTTCGAATTTATGATAATCGAACGATCGTCCGATTCGATAGAGTCAGTTGTGTGGAAAGCAGCGATACCAAGGCCGCGCGGACTCGGCGGCGCATTCTGGACGTGTCGGCTCGGGAGTTCGCCGAACACGGATACGGAGGCGCGAGCCTGCGCCGAATTGCCGCGGCAGCACAGCTGCAGGTCGGCAGTTTGTATTTCCACTTCCGCACGAAGGACGAGTTGGTCGCGGCGACTCTGATCGACTGCATTGAGTCCGCGCGGGCGGCAGTGAAAAACGCAATCGATGCGGTTCCGCTCGATGCGTCAGCGGAAGAACGGCTCCGGGCCGCGATCCGGGGTCATCTCGACGCGCTGCATGCAAGCGACGACCGCGCCGCCGCGATCGTGCGGATGGTCGAGACGCTGCCGCCCGACCTACGTGCTGCGCAGGTTCCGCACGAGCGCCGGTTCGCCCAGGTGTGGCATGACGAGTTGGAGAGGGGGCGACTGGCCGGCGTGGTGCGCACGGACATCAATCCGCGGATTCTGCGGGACCTGGTCATCGGGGCATTGAACAGCACGTCCACCAACAACCCCGCGGCGAACAAGGACTTTGCGGCGATCGCCGAGGCAATGCTGGCGTTGATCCGGCCGCGGTGAGATTTCCCGGCCCTGATCTGCGAATATAAGTGGAGCGGGTGACGGGAATCGAACCCGCACAATCAGCTTGGAAGGCTGAGATTCTACCATTGAACTACACCCGCAAGGCACGCGGCTTCGGAGGGATCGCCACTGTTGCCGTGTGCGAGATCGACTGTACATAACCGTCCGGCGAAAGTGGAAACCGGATTCCCGCGAGTCGAGACACCGGCCCGGTTACCGGTCCAGACGAGGATCGTGCAAAGATTCTTGGGGCATTAACGGGGTGTAGCGCAGCTTGGTAGCGCATCCGCTTTGGGAGCGGAGGGTCGCAGGTTCAAATCCTGTCACCCCGACCAGAAACATCGTCGAGAGCCGGTCAACCGGCAGGCAGATCCAGTACGTCACATGAGGAGCATTCGGTGAAGAGCACCGTCGAGCAGCTGAGCCACACTCGCGTCCGCATCAACGTCGAGGTGCCGTTCGAGGAGCTGAAGCCGGAGTTCGACAAGGCTTACAAGGCGCTCGCGCAGCAGTTCCGCATCCCGGGCTTTCGTCCGGGCAAGGCGCCGGCCCGCATCATCGAGGCCCGCGTCGGCCGCGGCCCGATCCTCGAGCAGGTCGTCAACGACGTCATCCCGAACCGCTACAGCCAGGCTGTCGCCGAGGGTGACGTCAAGGTTCTCGGCCAGCCGGACATCGAGATCACCAAGATCGAGGACGGCGAGCTCCTCGAGTTCACCGCCGAGGTCGACATCCGCCCGGAGATCGCGCTCCCGGACTACTCCGAGGTCGCCGTCACGGTTGACCCGCTGACCGTCACCGACGAGGACGTCGAAGAGGCGCTGACCCAACTGCGTCGTCGCTTCGGCTCGATCGTCGCCACCGAGCGCGGTGCCACCAAGGGTGACATCGTCACGATCGACCTGTCGGCAACCGTCGACGGCGAGGACGTGCCGGAGGCGGCCACCGAGGGCATGTCGCACGAGGTCGGTTCGGACCAGCTCATCGAGGGCCTCGACGAGGCGCTCGAAGGTCTCGCAGCAGGCGAGTCGAAGGAGTTCACCACGAAGCTTCTCGCGGGCGACCACGCCGGCAAGGAAGCCACCGTGACCGTCACCGTCGGCACCGTCAAGGAGCGTCAGCTTCCCGAGGCCGACGACGACTTCGCCCAGGAAGCCAGCGAGTTCGACACGATCGACGAGCTCAAGGCAGACCTGCGCACCCGTACCGAGCAGTCGAAGAAGATGGCTCAGGTCGGCCAGATCCGCGAGAAGGTCGTCGACCACCTCCTCGAGACCCTCGAGATCCCGGTGCCGGAGGCTGTCGTCAAGGCCGAGACCGACGAGCAGATCCACAACCTGGTGCACCAGTTCGAGCACAACGACGAGCTGCTGAACCAGCTCCTCGAGGGCCAGGGCAAGACTCGCGAGAGCTGGGAGGCCGAGGTTCGCGAGGGTGCCGAGCGCGCCGTCAAGATCCAGCTTCTCCTCGACGCCATCGCCGAGGCTGAGGGCACTCAGGTCAGCCAAGACGAGCTCACCACCCGCATCCTCCTGCAGGCGCAGCGCTTCGGCATGAAGCCTGAGGAGTACATCGCGGAGATCCAGAAGGCCAACCAGCTGGGTGCGGTCTTCGCTGATGTGCGCCGTGGAAAGGCTCTTCAGCAGGTCATCGAGCGCGTCACCGTCACCGACACGGATGGCAACAAGGTGGACCTCGCAGGAGAGTCCTCTTCGGCGGACGAAACGCAGGCCGAAGAGGCCGAGTAAAGCCTGCTGACCAAGTAGGTTTGCGGAAGAACTCGTTCCGCTCTAAGCGAAGTGAGGCGGTGCCGGGATTCCGGCGCCGCCTCATCTGGTTAGTGTGTGTATCGAGGCGGTGCTTCTACAAGCACCTCAAGGCTTTTGAACAGCCTCAATCAGCTCCATGGAAGAAGGCGGGTATCGGTGTCCAGTAACAGCTTGTCCAGCCGGATGACCTCGGCGGCCTCGGGCCTCAACCTGAGCGATTCCGTCTATGAGCGCCTTCTGCGTGAGCGCATCATCTTCCTCGGCACTCAGGTCGATGACGACATCGCGAACAAGCTCTGCGCCCAGCTCCTGCTGCTGTCGGCGGAAGACCCGGAGCGCGATATCTCGCTCTACGTCAACTCGCCCGGTGGTTCGGTGACTGCCGGTATGGCCATCTTCGACACGATGGAATTCGTGCCGTGCGACGTCGCCACCTACGGCATGGGCCTTGCTGCTTCGATGGGTCAGTTCCTGCTCACCGCGGGAACGAAGGGGAAGCGTTTCGCGCTGCCGCACGCGCGGATCATGATGCACCAGCCGTCGGCCGGCATCGGTGGTACCGCGGCGGACATCGCGATCATGGCTGAGCAGTTCGCGCACACCAAGCGGGAGCTGACGGCCCTCAACGCGCAGCACACCGGTCGTACCTACGAGGAGATCGAGACCGACTCCGACCGCGACCGCTGGTTCACCGCAAAGGAAGCTCTCGAGTACGGCTTCGTCGACCACGTCATCAGCCGGGCGCCCAAGGGCGCGCTCTAACCGCCACCTGGTCCGCGAATCCCCACAGACTTTGGAGTAAAGATGACCAACCTCTACGACCCCCGTCAGCTGACCGGCACCGACGTCCAGAGTGCCGCGCTCCGCACCGCCGGCATGATGCCGCAGTCGCGCTACATCCTTCCGTCGTTCGTCGAGCACTCGAGCTACGGCATCAAGGAGTCGAACCCGTACAACAAGCTGTTCGAGGAGCGCATCATCTTCCTCGGCGTGCAGGTTGATGACGCTTCGGCCAACGATGTGATGGCTCAGCTGCTGGTTCTCGAGTCCCTCGACCCGGACCG
>JAJFUQ010000124.1 GCA_021372355.1 Nocardiaceae bacterium
ACGTGCGCGATCTCCAGCACGTTCGCCGTGGGGCTGACGATCCGGTGGGCCACCGGTATGTTGCGCACGACCGCGCGGATCAACGTCGAACCCTGCGCAGCCGTGCTGATGAGCACGCTCGCCACGATTCGTTCGCCGAACAGTTCCGGGTGGATTCCGGCGAGGGCCTGGATGGTGAACGATCCCATCGAATGGCCCACCACGACCACCGGCCCGGTCGGTGCCACGGCTTCGATGATCTCGTACATGTCCTGCGCGAGGAGGCGGACGTTGCCGAGGCCCTTCTGCCCGCGCTCCGACTTTCCGTAACCGCGGTGGTCGTAGAAGACCCGGCGCACCGGCAGGCCAGACAGCGCGGCGCGCTGGTGTCGCCACGTGGTGAGGTCCATGAACCACCCGTGGGCGAACACGACAGTCAACTCCGCGGATTCGGGCCCGTCGATCTCGACGTGGAGTTTCGTTCTATCCGACGTCGTGACGGTCCGCTCCTCGCCACCGTGCCCGATTCCACGGACGCGCCGGACCTGCGCACGCCGTCGCCGGTAGACCTCACCGCCGGTGACTGCGCTGGCGGCCGCGCCCGCGAGCATGGCGAGCTGGCCGATTTGTTTCGGGGACGGACCGCCCATGGTCTTCGCTCCTGTCGCGTGTCGAAGGCACAGTCACGTTCGCCGCTCGAGCGCCCCACTCGATGCTTACCCAGGGAAATCGGTTGCTGCTCAGGTTTCGCGATGTTGCTGCTCGCAGTTCGGAAACTCGGGGTCCGATATCGCCGTCCACCAGGGTGTTCAACAGCATGTGCCGTCAATGGAGACTCTAGGTTTGGCTGACGGTAGCCTTTTGCTCATGACCGTTGCCAGTGCCGCCAATCTCAGTGGTTCAGCGGCTGCTCCCCACTTGCCGTTCGGCACCGTCTCCGTCGCGATGGTGACCCCGTTCACCGCCGACGGCAAGCTCGATGTCGAGACCGGTGTCACGTTGGCAAAACGCCTGGTAGACGGCGGTTGTGACGCACTCGTCCTGGGTGGAACGACGGGCGAATCGCCGACCACGAGCGACGACGAGAAGTTCGAACTCGTCCGTGCCGTCAAGGACGCTCTCGGCGGCCGCGCGAAGATCATCGCCGGCGCCGGAACGTATGACACGGCACACAGCGTTCACCTCGCGCGGGAATCGTGCCGGGCCGGCGCCGACGGACTTCTCGTTGTGACGCCGTACTACTCGAAGCCGTCGCAGGCGGGCTTGATCGCGCACTTCAGTGCGGTCGCTGATGCCTCCGAGGTTCCGGTGATGCTGTACGACATTCCGCCGCGATCAGTGATCCCGATCGAGCCCGAGACCGTGCGCATTCTGGCCGAGCACCCGCAGATCCAGGCGGTCAAGGAAGCCAAGGGCGACCTCCAGGGCGGTGCTGAACTCATCGCGACGACTGGACTGCACTTCTACAGCGGTGACGATCCGCTCAACTTGCCGTGGCTGTCGGTGGGCGCCGTCGGATTCGTCAGCGTCATCGGACACGTCGTGCCGGGCAAACTGCGTGAACTGCTCACTGCCTACCAGGCCGGCGATATCAAGCGGGCACAGCAGGTCAACCTCGACCTGCTCGCGATGACCCGGGCGATGATGAGCATCGGCGGTGCGCCGGGCGCCAAGGCCGGTGTCAGGCTGCTGGGCATCGACGCCGGCGAGCCTCGACTGCCGGTCGTGCCGGCAACACCCGAGCAGGTTGCCGGGCTGGCCGCGGAAATGCGGGCCCAGGGGGTTCTTGCGTGACCGGTCCCGGTCGTTCGCGCCGCGCGACGAGAAGAAGCGGTCCACCGACCAAGCCGGTGCCGCAGAACTCTGCCGCGACACAGGTTCCCGAGAGCCGTCAGACCGGCCATCCGACCGACTCACTGGGGACGCCGCCGAAGGCACCCAAGAATGGTCTGCGGATCGTCGCGCTGGGCGGCATCGGCGAAATCGGTCGCAACATGACGGTTTTCGAGCACAAGGGCAAGCTGCTCATCGTCGACTGCGGCGTGCTCTTCCCGGAAGACCAGCAGCCAGGTGTCGACCTGATTCTGCCGGACTTCCGGTACATCGAGTCGCGCATGAACGACGTTGTCGCGCTGATCCTCACGCACGGGCACGAAGACCACATCGGTGCGGTGCCGTTCTTGCTTCGCCTGCGCCCGGACATCCCGGTCGTCGGTGCGAAGTTCACGCTTGCCCTGGTCGCGGCCAAGTGCCGCGAGCACCGGCTGCGCCCGACCCTCGTCGAGGTCATCGAAGGGCAGACCACAAACCACGGTGATTTCGAGTGCGAATTCTTCGCGGTCAACCACTCGATCCCGGACGCACTCGCGGTTGCGATCAAGACCTCGGCCGGCGTTGCACTGCACACCGGCGACATCAAGCTCGACCAGCTGCCGCTCGATGGTCGGCTCACCGACTTGGCGGGCTTCTCGCGACTCGGCGACGAAGGCGTCGACATCTTCCTTGTCGACTCGACGAACGCCGAGGTCCCGGGATTCGTCATGCCGGAGCGGGAAATCGGTGGAGTGCTCGACGGCATCATCGGCAAGGCCCGCAAGCGCGTCATCGTGGCGTCGTTCGCGAGCCACGTCCACCGCATCCAGCAGGTTGTCGACGTCGCGTTCCGACACGGCCGGCGAATCTGTTTCGTGGGCCGCTCGATGGTGCGCAACATGCAGATCGCGCAGGAACTCGGCTACCTCACCGTGCCCGAGGGCCTGGTTGTCGACATGGAGCAGGCCGCCACGCTCCCGCACGACAAGCTCGTCCTCATCTCGACCGGCTCGCAGGGTGAGCCGCTGTCGGCGCTGTCGCGCATGGCTCGCGGCGACCACCGCCAGATCAACATCCGGCCCGATGACCTGGTGATCCTGGCGTCGTCGCTGATCCCCGGCAACGAGAACGCGGTGTTCGCGGTGGTGAACGGGCTGGCCCGTGTCGGCGCGACCGTCGTGACCCAGCAGAGCGCGAAGGTGCACTGCTCGGGGCACGCTTCCGCCGGTGAACTGCTGTTCCTCTACAACGCTGTTCGACCCCGCAATGCGATGCCTGTCCACGGCGAGTGGCGTCACTTGCGTGCCAATGGGGCTCTCGCAGTGGCGACCGGGGTCCCCGAGGAACGGGTGATTCTCGCGGAGGACGGTGTCGTCGTCGACCTCGTGGACGGCGTCGCAAAGATCACCGGCCGCGTGCCGGTGGGTCATGTCTATGTCGACGGTTTGTCCGTCGGAGACGTCGGAGACTCGACGCTGTCCGATCGTCTCATCCTCGGTGAGGGCGGATTCATCGCGATCACGGTGGCCATCAACGCCACGACCGGCCAAGTCGTCGGCACTCCGGAGCTCAATGGTCGCGGGTTCTCCGACGATCCGACCGCGCTGAAGGAAGCCCTGAAACTCGTCGAGGCCGATCTGGCCCGACTCGGTGGAGAGGGCGTCACAGACACCCATCGCATCGCCCAGTCCGTCCGACGGGTCGTTGGTCGCTGGGTGGCCGAGACCTACCGTCGTCGTCCCATGATCGTGCCGAATGTGATTGCGGTTTAGATATGTCTCTTGCGCAGCGTGAACGACAGGCACTGGTGAAGTCGATGCGGGCCGCCGGCCCGGCGGCGCCGACCTTGTGCGAAGGCTGGACCGTCAAGGATCTGGCCGCCCACATCGTCATCCGCGAGCGTCGCCCCGATGCAGCGCCCGGAATCATGGGTGGGCCGCTGGCCGCCTACACCGAACGAATCCGCAAGGGCTACGCCGAGAAGCCGTTCGATGAGCTTCTCGAGGACATTCGGACCGGACCTCCGGTCTGGTGGATGGGCAAGGGGCCCGACCGGCTGTTCAACACCAGCGAGATGTTCGTCCACCACGAGGACGTTCGACGTGGTGGCAACCGCTGGGAGCCCCGGCATCTGCCCGATCGCGACGAAGCCTCGCTGTGGGTGATCGTCCGGAACGTCGCTCCGCAGACCTTCCGTTCGGCCCCGGTCTCCGTCGTGCTGATGACGGACGCGGGCAAGCGCCTGGTCGCCAAGAAGTCGGGCAAGCGAACGGTCACGATCACCGGTACTCCGTCGGAACTGCTCCTTCTCGCCTTCGGGCGCAAGGCAGTCAGCGTGACCGCGGAGGGCGACGAGGCGGACGTCGCTGCCGTGCTGGGCTGCGACCGCTCGGTCTGACCCTCCGAATTCCGTTACGAGCGTTGGTCTTCAGGCATATCGTCGAAACACGGCGGTACTGGTTGGAGGCGGTCGATGTTCGAGACTGTGCTCTCCAGGATCTCCGTCGCTGCGATCGCCGTGGCGCTTGTCGCGCAGACGGCGTGCGGGTCCAGTCCGTCCGAGAAGGCGACCGATGGCTTCGACCAGGGCCGGTTTGATACGGCCATCCGGCGTCTCAATGGTCTAGCGCGGGACGTCATGAACCGCGACCACATTCCGGGACTGGCCGTTGCGGTCGTCCACGGCGACGACATGGTGTTCGCGCAAGGCTACGGAGTGCGCGAGCAAGGCAAGTCAGCCGAGGTCAACGCCGACACCGTCTTCCAGATCGCGTCGATGTCGAAGTCGATCGGTGCGACGGTCGTCGCGACCCAGGTCACCGCGGGAAAACTGACCTGGGACGACCCGGTGACACGATTCCTGCCGAATCTCGTCCTGTCCGACCCCTATGTGACCACGCACGCGACAGTGGGCGATTTCTACGCCCATCGGACCGGTCTGCCTGCCGCGGCCGGCGATGACCTCGAAGAACTCGGTTTCGATCGCTCCTACATCCTGGACCACTTGCAGTTCCTCCCGTTGGGCCCGTTCCGCGACGTCTACGGCTACGCGAATTTCGGCACGACTGCCGGTGCGGAAAGTGCTGCGGTCGCTGCGGGCACCGACTGGGAGACGCTGTCGGAGAACGCGGTCTACAAGCCGCTGGGCATGACGTCGACGAGTTCGCGAACGGCCGATTTCCTCGCGCACCGCAACCGGACAGTCCTGCACGCCAGGACGCCCGGCGGCTTCGCGCCGCTTTATCAGCGCACTCCCGATGCGCAATCGCCCGCGGGCGGGGTGAGTTCGAACGTGAAGGACCTCGCGCGGTGGATGTCGATGGTCCTGGGCGACGGGAAGTTCGGGAAAAAGACGATCGCCTCGCCCGAGGCATTGTTGCCCGCGGTCAGTGCACAGATCACGAACCGTCCGGCGGGCGCGCCGGGCGAACTTCCCGGCTTCTATGGGTACGGATTCAACGTCGATCCGCAGCCCACGGGCACGATGGAAATCAGCCATTCGGGCGCATTCTTCGTCGGCGGCGCGACGCGCGTGGCGATGCTCCCCGAGTTGGGCGTCGGAATCGTCGTCCTGACCAACGCGGCTCCGGTCGGTGCGGCCGAGGCGTTGGCCTCACAGTTTCTCGACGTCGTTCAGACGGGCGACATCAGCCGGGACTGGATCGACTACTTCGGCAAGGTCTTCGCCCCTTTGTACGATCCTGCCGGTGATCTGGTGGGCAAGACGCGACCGACGATTGCGGCGCCGCCGGAGCCGTTCACGTCGTATGTCGGGACCTATTCGAACCCATACTTCGGCGATCTCGTGGTCGATGTTCAGAACGGGCGACTGCACGCCGCGATGGGCCCGACGGGGAACGTCGAGTTCAATCTCGATCCGTGGGACGGCAACACATTCGCGTTCACCCCGCCGCTCAGTAGTGAGGCCGAAGGGTCGTTGTCGTCGGTGACGTTCGATGTCGACGACGGCACGGTCAAACAGGATTACTTCAACCGAAACGGCCTCGGAACGTGGACAAAGTCAATGTGATGGGCACTGCGCGGTGGGGTAGGGGAGTGGTTGACACGCCGAGTGTGACGGGGCTCATGCCTAGCGTCACAAGCTGATTGAGACAGGCGCGCAAAGGTGGGCCTGTGAGGCCGCTGAGGCTACTGTGAATAACATGGCAGTGAAGACTGGCAGCGGTACGGCGCGGAAATCGGCTGGTAGCAGTAGTGGTAGCCGAACTCCGCGCAAGACGAGCGCGGCAGCGCGCCCTCGCACCCCTGCAAAAGGTAAGACCCCGGCCAAGCGTCCGGCGGCGAAGAAGCAGGCACCTCCACAGACGATGAACCTCGTCGGGAAGGGCATCGCGGCGAGTTGGACGATGGCCGCGCGCGGCGTCGGTGTGACGACTCGCGCCGTGAGCCGGGCCCGACAGGTCGACAACGGACAACGTCGTGATGGCATCGCGCTGGCACTTGTTGCCGTCACCGCGATCGTCGCCGGATCGGTGTGGTTCGGCGCGGGCGGACCGGTCGGCAGCGGGATCGACAGCGGATTGCGCAGCCTGATGGGTGTCGTCGCGGCCACGATCCCGGTCGTCACCGGGTTCATCGCGGTGTGCCTGTTCCGGAGTGAGCCGAGGCCGGAAGCCCGGCCCCGATTCATGCTGGGCTCCTTCCTTCTGGGTGCCGCCGTCCTCGGGATGGCACATGTCATCGCGGGCTCGCCCACAACCGTCGACGGGCGCTCGAGTGCCGGCGGTTGGCTCGGATTCCTCGCGGCCGGTCCGCTGACCGAAGGCCTGAGCGCCTGGATCTCGGTTCCCCTTCTGGTCATCGCGGCGGGCTTCGGCTTCCTCCTGCTGACCGGCAGCAGCGTTCGCGACATCGCTGACGAGGTGCGTGCACGACTCGAGGCGCTCCCGCATCCGCACCACGAGGAAGCGCCGCGCGCTGTCGCAGCGCCCGCCGCCAAGCCGTTTACGACGCCGGAACCGGCTGCGAAGCCGGCCCGGGCTGCCGACAACACGACCGCTTCGCGACGCGAACTCGCCGAAACCTCCGAACTGCCCGTCGAGCCGGTAGTCGAAGTTCCGGCACCCAAGGCCGAGAAGCCCGCGAAGAAGAAGCTTCTCGCGAAGGCGATCGAGAAGGTGGAGGAGAAGTTCGACTTCGTCTCCGATCGCGTCGTCGACGGCGACTACAGCCTGCCGCCGCTCGACATTCTCGAAGCCGGGGAGCCGTCCAAGCGCGGGTCGCGCGACAACGACCGGTTGATCGAGTCGATCTCCGAGGTTCTCGACCAGTTCAAGATCGACGCAGTGGTCACGGGCTACCAGCGTGGCCCGACGGTCACCCGCTACGAGATCGAACTCGGACCCGGTGTGAAGGTCGAGCGGTTCACCGCGCTGCAGAAGAACCTCGCGTATGCGGTTGCGACGGACAACGTGCGACTTCTGGCCCCGATCCCCGGGAAGTCGGCCGTCGGTATCGAGGTCCCGAACAACGATCGCGAGGTCGTTCGCCTCAAGGACGTGCTCGTCGCACCGAGCACCCGTAAGGACCATCACCCGATGGTCTTCGGTATCGGCAAGGACGTCGAGGGACACTTCATCAGCGCCAACATGGCGAAGATGCCCCACCTTCTCGTGGCCGGTTCGACCGGTTCGGGTAAGTCGAGCTTCATCAACTCGATGCTGGTTTCCCTGCTGCAGCGTGCGACGCCGGACGAGGTCCGGATGATCCTCATCGACCCGAAGATGGTCGAATTCCCGCCGTACCAGGGAATTCCCCACCTCATCACGCCGGTCATCACCGACCCGAAGAAGGCTGCTGCGGCGCTCGCCTGGCTGGTCGAGGAGATGGAGCAGCGCTACCAGGACATGAGCGCGAGCGGTGTCCGGCACATCGACGACTTCAACTCGAAGGTCAAGTCGGGGGAGATCAGCACACCGCTCGGCAGCGAGCGCGTGTACCGGCCGTACCCGTACATCCTGGCCGTCGTCGACGAGCTCGCGGACCTCATGATGCAGGCTCCGCGAGATGTCGAAGACGCGATCGTCCGCATCACGCAGAAGGCGCGTGCGGCCGGTATCCACCTTGTCCTCGCGACGCAGCAGCCGGTCGTCTCGGTCGTCACGGGTCTGATCAAGGCGAACGTGCCGTCACGTCTGGCGTTCGGTGTCACGAACGCGACGAACTCGCGCGTCATCCTCGACCAGGTCGGTGCGGAGAAGCTCATCGGTAAGGGCGATGGACTGTTCCTGCCGTCGGACGTCTCGAAGCCGATCCGTGTTCAGGGTGCGTACGTCAGCGACGAAGAGATCCAGGCGATCGTCGCGTTCACCAAGAAGCAGGCCGAGCCCCAGTACACCGAGGGCGTCACGATGAAGACCGTCGAGAAGCGGGACATCGACAGTGACGTCGGCGATGACATGGACGTGCTGCTGCAGGCGGTCGAGCTCGTGGTGTCGTCGCAGTTCGGTTCGACGTCGATGCTGTAGCGCAAGCTGCGGGTGGGATTCGCCAAGGCGGGTCGTCTCATGTACCTCATGGAGACCCGTGGGATCGTCGGTCCGAGCGAGGGCTCGAAGGCGCGTGAGGTGCTCATCAAGCCCGACGAACTCGACGGCACGCTCTACATGATCCGCAATGGCGGGGCCATGCCCGAGGATGACGACGACGCAGGCTTCTAGGTGCGTCCAAAAACCCGGCCTCTCACGATTGCCGCGTCAATATCTGACGTGAATCGCGTGAGAGGCCGGGTTTTTGGTCAGAGCGTCAGCATCATGCGGGTGTTGCCGAGCGTATTGGGCTTATGTGCGCTGAGATCGAGGAACTCGGCGACACCCTCGTCGTACGAGCGGCGAATCTCGGCGTAGACGTCAGCGCTGACCGGCGTGCCCTCGATCTCGACGAATCCGTGACTGCCGAAGAATCCGACCTCGAAGGTCAGCACGAACAACCGCTTCAGGCCGATCTCGCGGGCGACCTCGATGAGCTGCGCGACGATGCGGTGGCCCACCTTCAGCCGGCGGACGTCCGGGTGTGCGGCGATGGTGCGAAGCTCCCCCAGATCCGCCCACAGCACGTGCAGAGCTCCGCAGCCCACGACCCGTCCGTCGACCTCGGCGACCCAGAATTCCTGAACGTCTTCGTACAGCGTCACGAGGTTCTTCTCGAGGAGAATCTTGGGCGCGTAAATGTCAACCAGGGCCTTGATCCCGCGGACGTCCGCCGTGCGGGCGCGGCGCACCAGTACCTCCGTCGAATCCGGGTGAGCGGAAGCGGAACTGGTGCCTTCGGTCATGAATGTGAGGGTACAGATCAGGCGCACAACGCACCCCCTGAGCCGGTACAGTCACAGAGGTGGCAGCCACCCAGAGCGACACCCCGTCGAACCTGAACATCGCCAATGCGTTGACTGTTCTTCGGCTGGTCGCAGTGCCTGCGTTCGTCTTCGCCCTGCTCTTCGAAGACGGCCACAACGCCACCTCACGTTTGGTCGCCGCGATCTTGTTCTTCGCAGCCATCATCACCGATGCCTTTGACGGACATCTGGCCCGCCGCTACGACCTGGTGACAGACTTCGGCAAGCTTGCGGACCCGATCGCAGACAAGGCGCTCATCGGCGCGGCGCTCATCGGTTTGTCGTTCTTGGGTGAGCTCGCGTGGTGGATCACCATCGTCATCCTGGTTCGAGAACTCGGCATCACCGCGATGCGGTTCGCCGTCAAGAAGTACGGCGTCATGCCCGCGGGTCGGGGAGGCAAGGCCAAGACGGTGGTGCAGACCGTCGCGATCGGCTTGTACCTCCTGCCTCTCGTGGAGGGCACTGAATTGTTCATCCTCGGTGTCATGTACCTCGCGGTCGCGCTGACCGTTGTCACGGGGCTGGATTACGTGGTCGATGCCTACCGATTGCGTAAGTCGAGCCTCGCCGCAGCCGCATGAGCTCTGATCCGCTGCTGTCCATCGCGCCGGTGGAGGAGTTCGTCGCCGCGCTGACCGCCGCGGGCCAGACCGTGGCCACGGCCGAATCGCTGACCGCGGGCCTGGTGGCTGCGACGATCGCAAGTGTTCCGGGTGCGAGCAATGTCCTGCGCGGCGGTGTGGTCGTCTACGGAACCGACCTGAAGTCCTCTCTCGGTGGAGTTCCAGAGGCGGAGCTGGCGTCCGAAGGTGCGGTTTCGGAGTCCACGGCGGCACACCTCGCGACACATATCCGCGCGGTGACCGGAGCGGACTGGGGTGTTTCGTTGACCGGAGTCGCTGGTCCGGACCGCCAGGAGGGACATCCGGCGGGCACGGTTTTCATCGGAATCTCCAGTGCCGCGGGAATATCTGTGCGGCTATGTTCGCTGACAGGAGATCGCTGGGATATCCGGTCCGCGGCGGTGTCGGTTTGCTTGTCAGAGGTGCTCACTAGACTCTCGGGTGGACTGGGGAACCAAACCAGGGTCGAATAGCGTTAAACGCTGTGAGAGCCGGCAGATAGGAGGGGACCATGGCGCAACTCATGCGTGAAGCACTCGGTGAGAGTCTCCGGCGTGCACGAGTCGAGCAGAGCCGTACACTCCGCGACGTGTCAACGTCAGCGGCTGTCAGTCTCGGATATCTGTCGGAAGTCGAGCGTGGACGTAAAGAGGCATCGAGCGAACTGCTCGCGGCAATCTGTGACGCACTGGAAGTCGAACTGGCGGACGTTCTGCGCGAAGTGAGCGACACTCTCGCTGCCGACGTCGCGGTCGCGACCGTGTCGCCGCGCATTGCTGACGACACGAAGATCGTCATTCCGGCGCCGAAATCCCCGGTCTTGTCTGCGGCGTGATCAGGGTATGCCCTGATTTGCAGCCGACACGTGCTGAACAATTGCGGTTTCGCGGCTAGATTCGAGTTTGGCCGGAGTTAGTACTGATGGAGGCGTGAGTAGTCGTGGCAAACCCGTTCGTGAAAAGCTGGAAGTACCTGATGGCGCTGTTCAGCTCGAAGGTCGACGAGTACGCGGACCCGAAGATTCAGATCCAGCAGGCCATCGAAGATGCCCAGCGTCAGCACCAGGCACTGTCGCAGCAGGCTGCCGTCGTCATCGGTAACCAGCGCCAGCTCGAAATGAAGCTGAGCCGTCAGCTCGACGAGGTCGAGAAGCTCAACGCCAACGCCCGTCAGGCCGTTCTGCTTGCCGACCAGGCCAATTCCGCCGGCGACTCGCAGAAGGCACTCCAGTACACGAACGCTGCCGAGGCGTTCGCCGCGCAACTCGTGACGGCGGAGCAGGGCGTCGAGGATCTCAAGGTTCTGCACGACTCTGCGCTTCAGGCTGCTGCACAGGCGAAGAAGGCCGTCGAGCAGAACGCGATGATCCTGCAGCAGAAGGTTGCCGAGCGCACCAAGCTGCTCAGCCAGCTCGAGCAGGCGAAGATGCAGGAGCGGGTCAGCGACTCGCTGCGTTCGATGGACACCTCGCTCCAGCCGCAGGGCAACACCCCGAGCCTTGACTCCGTTCGCGAGAAGATCGAGCGTCGGTACGCGACCGCTCTCGGTGCCGCGGAGCTCGCTCAGAACTCGGTTCAGGGTCGCATGATGGAAGTTCAGCAGGCATCGGTTCAGATGGCGGGCCACAACCGGCTCGAGCAGATCCGTGCGTCGATGCGCGGCGACCAGCTGCCGGCCGGCAATTCGAGCCAGGCCTCGCCCGCAATCGCTCCGAACACCCCACAGGCGCAGCCGCAAGCTGACCAGCAGTAGTTCTGCGTGAAGGTTGCGCTCGTCGCAGGTCCAGACCCGGGCCATGCGTTTCCGGCGATTGCGCTCGCTCGTCGGTTCGCCGCCGCCGGAGACACCCCTGTCGTGTTCACGGGCGAGCGATGGAAAGACGTCTGCGCCCAAGCGGGGTTGACGTGGTCTCTCCTGCCCGCTTTGGCCCCCTTGCCGGACGAGAACGATCTCGACGCGGGGGACCGGCTTCATGCCCGGACCGTGCGGATGGTGGAGGCACTTCGACCTTTGGTCGAGGAGGGGTCGTTCGACTTCCTGGTATCGGACCTGCTCACCGCCTGCGGCGGACTCACCGCTGAGTTGGTGGGAATTCCGTGGGGCGAGCTGTTCGTGCAGCCGATTTGGCTGCCGTCCCGCGGGCTTCCGCCGTTCGGCCTCGGACTGGAACCGGGGCGTGGGCCACTCGGCTGGGTCCGTGATGCGCTGCTGCGGCGCATGACCGCATCGTCTATCGCGGTCGGCGAACGTCATCGTCAGGACGCCCGCCGGAAGATCGGCCTGCCGCCGTCCGGCGGTGAGCCGAACATTCGGCTGATCGGCACGGTGCCGGCATTCGAGCTTCCGCGGCCGGACTGGCCAGCGAATGCGTTTCTTGTCGGTCCAATGCACGTCGAACCCACAGATGCCGTGCTCGAGCCGCCGCCGGGTGACGGTCCCGTCATCATGATCGCGCCGTCGACGGCCACGAGTGGACAGCTGGGCCTGGTCGAGGTGGGACTGGAGGCACTGGAGGGTCTCGGCGTTCGCGTCGTCATCTCGTCGCTGGAAGCGCCATCCGTGCCGTTGCCGTCGTGGGCGACGCACGGACTGGCCCGTCAGGACCTGCTCCTGCGCCGCTCATCACTGGTCATCTGCGGTTCGGGCCACGGCATCGTGTCGAAGGCCTGGCTCGCCGGCGTTCCGCTCGTCCTCGTACCCGGTGGTGGAGACCAGTGGGAACTCGCCAGCCGGGCGAAGCGGCAGGGAAGCGCCGAAGTCGTCCGGCCGTTGACTGCACAATCTCTGCGTTCGGCGGTGGAAAAAGTTCTGCGCGATTCTTCGTACACGGACGCGGCGCGAGCCGCGGGCGCGACCCTTTCCGATGTCGCCGATCCGGTCCAGCTGTGCCGGGACGTTGTCGCGGGCACGCTGGCGACGGCCGTCTGCCCCGTCCGGTAGGTTGGCGGCATGCGTCTGACGGAGTTCCGTTCGCTGATCGAGGCGGAGTTCGGCGCCGCGCGAGGTGACGCGATGCTGAGCGATCACACGCTTGCTGCTCTGGGTGGAAAAACCGCGGCACAGGCGATCGAGGCGGGGTTCGATCCGCGAGAGATCTGGCGTTCGTTGTGTGCAGAGTTCGACGTACCGCGCTCGCGTTGGTAGTCCGTCGCTAAATCTGCTCGGTAACGGCGTGTCGAATGGAATCGAACACCTGTTCCCATTAGTCTTCTCGTGTCAGCCCGGCCGCGGATTCTGCACATCGGTGGCTCGGTGGAAAAAACTTGTCAGTACCCACCTTTAACGTGTCTATCGGTTGGTAGCTGACATTCCGAAAAGGGGAACACGATGGCGCAGGCAATGGACCGCGAGAAGGCACTGGATCTTGCCCTCGCTCAGATCGAGAAGAACTTCGGCAAGGGTTCGGTCATGCGCTTGGGTGAGGAGACTCGCCTGCCCATCTCCGTGATTCCCACGGGCTCGATCGCGCTCGACGTAGCGCTGGGTATCGGCGGTCTTCCGCGTGGTCGAGTCGTCGAGATCTACGGACCGGAGTCCTCCGGTAAGACGACTGTCGCGCTGCATGCGATCGCAAGCGCGCAGGCCGCCGGCGGCATCGCTGCGTTCATCGACGCTGAGCACGCGCTGGACCCGGACTACGCACGCAAGCTCGGTGTCGACACCGATGCATTGCTGGTGTCCCAGCCGGACACCGGTGAGCAGGCGCTGGAGATCGCAGACATGCTGATCCGGTCGGGCGCACTGTCGATCCTGGTGATCGACTCGGTCGCGGCGTTGGTGCCCAAGGCCGAAATCGAAGGCGAGATGGGTGACAGTCACGTCGGTCTCCAGGCCCGCCTCATGAGTCAGGCGCTCCGGAAGATCACCGGTGCACTGAGCCAGTCCGGGACCACGGCGATCTTCATCAACCAGCTCCGCGAGAAGATCGGCGTCATGTTCGGATCGCCCGAGACCACGACCGGTGGTAAGGCGCTCCGCTTCTACTCGTCCGTGCGTCTGGACATTCGTCGTATCGAGGCACTCAAGGACGGCAGCGACGTGGTGGGTAACCGCACCCGCGTGAAGGTCGCCAAGAACAAGCTCGCCCCGCCGTTCAAGCAGGCCGAATTCGACATCCTGTACGGCGTCGGCATCAGCAAGGAAGGCTCGATCATCGACCAAGGTGTCGAGCACGGCTTCATTCGGAAGTCGGGAGCCTGGTACACCTACGACGGCGACCAGCTGGGCCAGGGTAAGGAGAACGCACGCAAGTTCCTGCGTGAGAACACCGATATCCGCGACGAGATCGAGAAGAAGATCTTGGAGAAGCTCGGCATCGGCGCTGCACCGGTCGCAGACACCGCCGCGGTCGAGTTCTAGTAGCTGTGACCCCGCGCGGGGACAAGCGCGGCGGCGAGGGCAGTGAGTCGCAGGCAAAAGAACATTGCCTGCGACTGCTGACCGCCCGGAACTACACCTCAGCTGAACTCGGTGCGAAGCTCGCCGCCCGCGGTTTTGAGGCTGATGTCGCCAACCGAGCCATCGCCCGCCTGACCGAGGTCGGACTCGTCGACGATCACGCCTACGCGGCGATGTTCGTACGCACCCGGCATGAGGTGGCTCGCCGCGGACGGCGTGCGATCGCGATGGAGCTCAAGCGCAAAGGAATTTCGGAAGGCGAAGTAGCGGAGGCTGTTTCGCAGGTATCCGACGATGCTGAGCGAGAAACGGCAATAGGCCTGGTTCGAAAGTCGATGCGCGGTGCGAGCGAACCCGCGGATGCGGCGGAGCGGTCGAAGCAGATGCGACGCGCACTCGGAATGCTTGCCCGTCGAGGATTCGACGCCGGGCTGGCGATAGAGATTGTCAGGTCCGAGTTCGGCTAGTTCTGCGCGACCGTCGGGGCCTTCGGTGCGGGAACCCCCGAGTTACCGAGCGTGATGTCGAAGATCCGGTTGTAGGAACCATCGCTGATCATCTTTTCGATCGCCGCGTTGATCTTCGCTTGGAGCGCCTTGTCGTCCTTCTTCACCGCGACACCGTAGGGCGTCTCGGTGAAGGGCTGACTGACGACCTTCACTTCGGTCGGTGCGTCGGCAGCGAAGCCAGCGAGGAGGAGGTTGTCACCGACGACGGCGTCGACTTCGCCCTTGCGCAGGGCGATCACACAGTCCTGCAGGGAATTCTGCTCGACTGTCGTGGCGGGTTCGTCGAAACGTTTGATGACGTCCTGCGCCGTCGTGGTGCCCTTCACTGCGCACAGTTGCTTGTTGTCGAGGGCATCGGGCACGACGATGTCGTAGTTGTCCGTGCGGACGAGGAAGGTCTCACCAGCCACGAAGTACGGGCCGGCGAAGTCGAGATTCTTGTTGTCTGCCGTCATGGGAACGTTCGCGACGACGAAGTCGACGTCGCCGTCGGCGATCATCGTGGCAGCCGCGGCCCGGTCCTCAACGCCCTTGAAGGTGATGCCGTCGGGCGCTGCGCCGAGTCGAGCGGCTATGTACCGCGCGACCTCGACGTCGAAACCGGTGTGGAGGCCCTTCTCGGTCTTCATACCGACTCCGGGCAGATCGACCGGAACGCCGATCGTGAGCTTCACGGGCTCGCGCAGGGGCTTGAACGGGCCAGTGCTGCTGCAGCCCGCAAGGGCAATGGCCGAAGCGACTATGCAGACGGTGGCACGCATTGACCCAGTATCAGACGGCGGCGCCGCCATCGGGCACCTGCCACGCCCGGATCGGCGCCTTTGGCAGCCGTCCGCGAGAACGAAGGCGCTTCTCGAGTCGGGTGGCGATCACGGTGAGTGTGCTGTTGAGCAGAATCATGATGATCGCTACGACGATGAGGGACGGGAGGTAATTGCGGTAGAACGAACCGATCTGAGTGCCGGCACGAACCAACTCCACGAGACCGATGAGGTAGCCGAGCGCAGAGTCCTTGAGCGCAACGACCATCTGCGACAGGATCGCCGGAAGCATCGCGGTGACGGCTTGCGGCAGCAGGATCAGTCGCATGACCTCGTTCTTGCGCATACCGAGGGCCTTGGCGGCTTCGGTCTGCCCACGGGGCAGGGAGTTGATGCCCGCACGCACGATTTCGGCGATCACTGCGCCGTTGTACAGCGTCAACCCGGTGACGACCGCTGCAAGCGCGTAGTACTTCGACTGCACGAGCCCGTATTGCGCATACAGCTGATAGATGAAGATCAGCAGAATCAGGACCGGGACGGCCCGGAAGAGTTCGGTGATCCCGCCCGCTATCCATCGAATCGAACGATGGTCGGAAAGTCGGCTGATACCGAGCACAGCGCCGAGGACCAGGGCCATCGAGATCGATAGAGCGGCAGCCGTGAGCGTTCCCTGGATGCCGGGCAGGATGTACGTCGTCCACGTGGTCGACTCGAGGAACGGGCTCCATTTCGCCGCAGTGAGCTGGCCTTTTGCATCGAGGGATGTGTACACGAAGTACGCGACCCACGCGATACCGGCTGCGGTGACCACGCTTAGCACGAGATTTCGCGCCCGGGCGCGAGGTCCGGGGGCGTCGTACAGGACATTGGGCTTCTCGGTCATCGTGCGACCTCGAGGCGTTTGCCCAGGTATCCCGAAAGAAGGCCGATCGGCAGCGTGAGGGCGAGGAAACCTAGCGCGAAGATGCCACCGATCGTGAGCAGGGCCGCTTCGTTCTCGATCATCGTCTTCATCAGGAGGGCCGCTTCGGCCACGCCGATCACGGAAGCGATCGTCGAGTTTCGGGTCAGGGCACTGAGCACGCTGCCCAGCGGCGCGACCACCGCGCGAAAGGCTTGCGGAAGCACGATGAAGCGCAGGTTCTGCGTGAAGGTGAGGCCGAGTGACCGTCCGGCTTCCGCCTGGCCCAGCGGAACGGTGTTGATTCCGGCGCGAATCGATTCGCATACGAAGGCCGAGGTATAGACGCTCAGTCCCAGTACCGCGAGCCGAAAGTTGTTGTCGACGATGAACGTCGGGGAATCCGCCGGAGCCAGGCGCAGGCCCATCGACTGATAGAGCCCGAACGAGCAGAAGAGGATGATCAGCGTCAGCGGGGTGTTGCGGAAGATCGTGATGTACACGGTCACGGCGGCCCGAGCGACCGGTATCGGGCAGACACGCAGGCCGGCGAGCACTGTGCCGAAGACGAGCGACGCGATCGCCGAGTACACCGTCAACTCAAGGGTCGTTCCGAATGCCTTGAGAATGTCGGCGCCGTACGTCGAGATGAGATCCACGCGCCTCCTCCGGCGAGAGCGGTTCGGGCGGGCGTGCTGCCCGCCCGAACCAACGTCTGACTAGTAGCGGTTGACCTGCGGGGGAGTCGGCAGCGGGTATCCCGACTTCCCGACCGTCTCGTCGAACGCTTTCTTCCACGAACCGTCGGCGATCATCGCCTCGATGGCGTCGTTGATCTTGTTACGCAGATCCGTGTTGTCCTTCGCCAGACCGATTCCGTAGTTCTCGGTCGAGAAGGGCTTACCGACGACCTTGAAGTCGCCCGGCGACTGTGCCGAGTAACCGGCAAGAATGATGTCGTCGGTGGTCACGGCATCGATGGCGCCGTTGCGGAGTGCCTCGACACAGGCGGAGTAGGTGTCGAACTCCTGGAGCTGAACGTCCTTGGCGAACTTCTCCTTCACCTTCTGCGCAGACGTCGAACCGGTGACCGAGCACAGCTTCTTGCCGTTGTTGAGGGACTCGGGTCCGGTGATGTCGACGTTGTCGGCCTTCACCAGCAGCGACTGACCGGCAACGAAGTACGGCCCGGCGAAGGACACCTTCTCCTTGCGCTTGTCGGTGATCGAGTAGGTGGCAACGATGAAGTCGACCTCACCGTTCTGGATGAGGGTCTCCCGCTGGGCGGAAGGCGACTCTTTGAAGGTGATGTGGTCCGGCTGGACGCCGAGCTTGCCCGCGACGTACTTGGCGACCTCGACATCGAAGCCCGAGTAGGTGCCGTCGGGGTTGCGCTGTCCGAGTCCGGGCTGGTCGAACTTGATGCCGATCGTCAAGTCCTCCGGCGAACCGCCACCCGTGGCCTTGTTGTCGGTCGAACTTCCGCACGCCGCAGTGCCGAACGCGAGAGCTGCGGCCGTCGCGGCGACTGCCACCCGCCAGGTTTTCCTCATCCTTGACCTCTTCCGTTTCGTACTCGTGGTTCAGTGCCCGAGAATCTTTCCCAGGAAATCGCGCGCCCGCTCCGTTGCAGGGTTGGCGAAGAAGGTGGCCGGTTCGGTGTCCTCGAGAATCTGGCCGTCGGCCATGAAGAGGATCCGATCACCGGCGTGACGCGCGAAGCCCATCTCATGCGTGACGACGACCATCGTCATCCCGCCTTTGGCGAGCGCGGTCATGACGTCGAGAACCTCGGTGACCATTTCCGGGTCGAGTGCCGAGGTCGGCTCGTCGAACAGCATGACCTTCGGGTCCATGGCGAGCGCTCGTGCGATCGCCACGCGCTGTTGCTGGCCACCCGACAACGCAGCCGGGTACTTCTCGGCCTGACTCGCGACTCCGACGCGTTCGAGAAGTTCCATCGCCCGTGAATGTGCCTTGGCGCGTGGCACCTTCCGCACTTTGATCGGCCCGAGCATGACGTTCTCGAGCACGGTCTTGTGCGAGAAGAGATTGAACGACTGAAAGACCATTCCGACGTCCGCGCGCAGGGCGGCGAGCGCTTTGCCCTCAGCGGGCAGGGCTTTCCCGTCGATCGCTACGGTGCCACTGTCGATCGGCTCGAGGCGATTGATCGCTCGACACAGCGTCGATTTGCCAGAGCCGGACGGGCCGATGACGATGACCACTTGGCCGCGCGGAATCTCGAGATTGATATCGCGCAGGACATGGAGCTTGCCGAAATGCTTCTGGACATCGGTGAGAGCGATCATCGGTGCGTCTGGGTGGGCGGAGCGATGGTGAGATGTGTTGCCTCGCATGGCGCCGGTCACAGCACGAGACCCTAGCGGCATTCCAGCGTTCGTGCACTATGTCCGTTTATTTGGCTGCCCGCGAAGTTGAGTACCCTTGACACGTGAATTCGGTAAGTCAGGCCCGCAGGTACGAAGTGCGAACGTTCGGTTGTCAGATGAACGTCCACGACTCCGAGCGCCTCGCCGGACTGCTGGAAGCCGCTGGTTACGAGAAGTCTGAGGCGGGCACGGAGCCCGACGTCATTGTCTTCAACACCTGCGCGGTCCGCGAGAACGCGGACAACAAGCTGTACGGAACCCTCGGTCATCTGCGCCCGATGAAGGATGCGCGACCGGGAATGCAGATCGCCGTCGGTGGCTGTCTCGCGCAGAAGGACAAAGACACCGTCCTCAAGCGCGCACCGTGGGTCGACGTCGTCTTCGGTACGCACAACATCGGCAATCTGCCGGCACTCCTGGACCGTGCCCGCCACAACGAGCAGGCCGAGGTCGAGATCTTCGAATCGCTGGACAAGTTCCCCTCGACGCTCCCGGCACGCCGCGACTCGGCGTATTCGGCGTGGGTCTCGGTATCGGTGGGGTGCAACAACACCTGCACGTTCTGCATCGTTCCGGCGCTTCGCGGTAAAGAGGTCGACCGCCGTCCCGGCGACATCCTCGCGGAAGTGAAGGCGCTGGTCAGCGAGGGCGTTCTCGAAGTGACGCTGCTCGGCCAGAACGTGAACTCGTATGGTGCCTCATTCGGTGATCCGGACCTGCCGCGCGACCGGGGTGCGTTCGCTGCGCTGCTGAGAGCCTGCCGTGATATCGAGGGACTCGAGCGTGTCCGGTTCACCTCGCCGCACCCGGCAGAGTTCACTGACGACGTGATCGATGCGATGGCCGAGACGCCGAACGTGTGCCCGCAGCTGCACATGCCGCTGCAGTCCGGTTCCGATCGGATTCTCAAGGCGATGCGCCGTTCGTATCGCAAGGAGCGCTACCTCGGGATCATCGAGCGCGTCCGCGCCCGGCTCCCGCACGCCGCGATCACGACCGACATCATCGTCGGATTCCCGGGCGAGACCGAGGAAGACTTCCAAGAGACGCTCGACGTCGTCCGGCAGGCACGATTTGCCAGCGCGTTCACGTTCCAGTACTCCAAGCGCCCCGGCAC
>JAJFUQ010000126.1 GCA_021372355.1 Nocardiaceae bacterium
GTGATCAGCCGCGGGGTGTCGGTGATGACGACGCCCGGAATCTTGCGCAGTGCCGATTCCAGGACGTTGAAGTCGGCCTCCCGCAGGCCAACGGCCGTGATGACCTCGCCCTTGGCGTCCTTCAGCTGCTTCTGCAGCGAGTCCGCGGTGATGAGGGGCGCCACCGGCTCGATGGCGGCCGCCAGCATCTCGGTCGACGACTTGACGTCTTTGATCTTGTCCGGGTCGAGCTTCACGGTCTTGATGTCCTGCTGCGACATCAGCTGCTGGCCCTGCGCGTCGACAACGGCGGGCGCCGGGGTGGCGTCGGTACGCACGAGGTTGACCGATCGACCGTGCCCGAGCTGTGGCATGAGAACCGTCGGGTCCCACGAAATACGCCAGCCGACCGCGAGCTTTCGAATCTGCCCGGACGAGGAGTAGCTCAGATCGTGACCGTTCCCGAGGTCCCACGACGTGTCGAGATTGAAGAATCCGGACGAGTCATCGATCTCGATGTACTGACTGACCTCGTAGTCCGGCTTGCTGTCCTTCAGGCCGTCGAACAGGCCCTTCATCTCGACCGCGGCAGCGTTTGGGTACGAGGTGAGCGCGGCGGCCTTCGTCGCATCTTTCGAATCGAGCGCATCCACGAAGCTTCGGACGACCTTCTCCGGGTCACTCGGACCGAAGATCGAGCACGAGGCCAGACCAGATCCGACGGTTACCACGGTTGTGGCCACGATCGCGGTTTTCGCGATCGCGCCACGGTCTATCCAGAAACGCATGGGAGTCATTGTCGCGAGCCGACCGGGCCGTACCGCTGCGCCCGCTCGGGGTGGCGTTGTCACGATCGAGGCACGGTTTGTTGACGACGCCCTTTATCGAGGAAAGCCGCAGGTCAGCGCTTCAATGCGCGCAGGAATTTGCCCGTGAGATTCTTGGCTGGCGTGTTGCTGTCGGCGCCGGCGACGAGGACCGCAAATGCCATGTCTCCGACGATTCCGACGAACCACCCGTGCGCGTGCCCGTCACCGTATTCCGCGGTGCCGGTCTTGCCGATCAGGCCGGCGATGTCGTTGAGGTCGGTCGCCGTTCCGCCCGTGATCGTCTCGCGCATCATCGTCCGGATCTGATCGCACACCTTGCCGTTCAGTCGCTCCGCGGGACGGTCGGGCGTACCGGGCTGACCATCGATGAGCACCGGGGTAGGCATCATGCCGTTGGCGACGGATGCGGCGACGAGCGCCATTCCAAACGGCGACGCAGTCACCTTGCCTTGTCCGATTCCGTCTTCAACACGCTCGGCGTCGTCATCGGGCACCGGTACGGAACCGGTCACGGTCGTCATTCCCGGGATCGCGAAGTCGACTCCGAGACCCAGCTTCTCGGCCGTGCTCGTGAGGTCGCTCGCCTTCAGGTCACCGGCGATCTGGGCGAACGTCGTGTTGCACGACTTCGCAAAGGCGGTGTGCAGCGGCACCTTGCCGAGATCGAACTTCTCGTCGTTCGGGATCGTCCGGCCGTAGATGGTCGCTTCTCCTGGGCAACCCAGAATGGTGTCCGGGTTGACCGAGCCGGCATCGAGTGCGGCGTAGGACGTGACGATCTTAAACGTGCTTCCCGGCGGGAAGAGTCCGTTGTTCGCGATGGTACCCACCGCATCCGCGGCGTCATTTTGGGCGAGGGCGAGGATCTCGCCGGTCGACGGCTTGATCGCCACGATCGCCGACGCATTGTTGACGCTGGCCACCGCCGCCTCGGCCGCCGAGTAGACATCCAAGTCCAGTGTTGTCTGAATGTTGCTGACGGCCTTCGGCAATCCGAGCCCGACCTCCCGTGATGGACTGTTCGGATTGACGACGTTGACGCTCCAACCGGCAGCCTTGTTCCATTGGACGGCCCAACTGTCGTTGAGCCCATTCAGTGCTGATGACTTGAGCCGCGGATCGGCCAGAACCAATCTCTGCTCGGGAGCCAGGACAACGCGTTGCATACCCTTGAGAACGTGCCCGAGCGGGACCATCGAGCCCTCACTCAGCATCGCCGCGGTGACGGGTTGCCCGGTCGACCCCGCCAACTGGGCGTCCAGGCTTGTTTTGGTGATCGAGGGATCGATCGGGCCGAGCATGTTCGCGAGCGCCGCGGTGTCTGCACCCGGCAGGATCAGGACTCGGGTCACCGTCTGCTGCACGAAAATTGGCTTCCCGTTGCGGTCTGTCACATTCGCGGGTTTCGGCGGGACCTGCGTGAGAGCGATTGCCCCGTCCTGCGCGAGCCTCGGCACGAGCAATTCCGGATCCCAGCGCAGCTTCCAGCCATGTCCGGTGTTGATCGACTTTCCGGTCGTCTGAAACCGCCAGTCAAACTTCTGTCCGTTGCTCGTGAGCGTCCAATCGGAGGTCATCGTGAACTTGGCATTCCCGCCGTCGGCCTCGACCTCGTAGACGAAGTACTTGCTGTCTTTGCCGAGAGCCGTGAATGCGTCGGTAATCGTCTTTTCAGCCTTCGCGGGGTCCGTCGTCAGACTGGCAGCCCGCTTCGCGTCATGCGCACTGAGTGCCGTGCTGAACGCGAGCGCGACCTGTTCGCCTTCCGACGGTGCCGATGAGCACGCCACCGAGGTCGACGCGGCAGTCACACCGATCGCAACGAGCGTGGTCGCGAGACGGGAACGACGAAGCAGGGCATGCGTGTTCACCCGGCTATGATGCCGCACGCGATAGGGTTTTCGACGTGTCGCCGCTCCCGATTCTGCTGCTGAACGGCCCCAACCTGAACATGCTGGGCAAACGCCAGCCTGAGGTCTACGGGTCGGAGACTCTTGCTGACGTGGTGTCGGCGTGCCGCAGTGCCGCGCAAGCCGCCGGCCGCACGCTCGAGGACTTCCAGTCGAACTCCGAGGGAGCGATGATCGACCGCATCCACGCGGCCCGCGGAAACGTCAGCGGAATCATCATCAACCCTGGTGGATGGACCCACACGTCGGTCGCGCTACGCGATGCTCTCGTCATTCCCGAGGTCCCGATCGTCGAGGTCCACATCAGCAACGTGCACGCTCGCGAGGAGTTCCGCCACCATTCGTTCGTGTCCCCGGTCGCCAATGGAGTCATCGCCGGACTCGGCACCTTCGGCTACCTCGCGGCGATCGAATACCTCGTCAAGCATCACTGACGGACGATGAGGATCCTCGTCGCGGAGGACGACGTTCGACTCGCCGAAGTTCTGGCGCAGTCGTTGTCCGAAGCGGGCTGGGACGTCGAGGTCGTGCACGACGGACGGTCCGCCTTCGAGCAGCTCATGGCCGGAACCGAGTACGACGTCGCGCTGTTGGACTGGATGCTGCCGGAGATGGACGGCATCGCCGTCGCACGCAGGCTCCGCGAGATCGGGGTCGTGAGTACGCCGATCATGATGCTGACCGCACGCGGCGGTGTCCGGGACCGCATCGAAGGACTCGATGCCGGCGCTGACGACTACCTCCCGAAGCCGTTCGACCTTGACGAACTCCTGGCCCGGCTTCGCGCGCTCTATCGCCGTCGCAGCGTGACCGGCGCAGCACCGGTGCAGGTCGGCGACCTCGTGATCAACCCGGTCGCGCGGCGCGTGACCCGCGGCGGAGTCGAGATCGTGCTGTCCGCGCGGGAATTCGACATCCTCTACCTGCTCGCCTCCCGGGCTGGCGAGGTCGTCACCCGGGGCACCATCCTCGACGAGGTGTGGAGCGGCGAGACGGACCTCCGCAGCAACGCGATCGACGTGCACCTCGCGGGAATCCGCGCGAAGGTCGACAAGCCGTTCGGCACCGAGACGATCACGACGCTGCGCGGGGTCGGGTACCGCGTGGACCGGCCATGACGGGGCTGAGTTCCCGGCTGTCGCGGCTGCCACTCCGGATTCGGCTGGTCGCCGGATTCTCGCTGGCGATGTTCGTCGTGCTCGTCGGGGCCGGAACATTCGTCTACCTGCAGATCGAAGACGAATTCGATCAGGACCTCGATACGGATCTCGCCAACGCGACCCAGGTTCTCGGGCCGCTCATTGGTACCGACGGCGCAGTGTCAGACCGCTTCGCCGCCGAGGCAACCGGCGTTGCGTGGCAGGTGCTGACGCCGGACGATCGCGTTCTCGCCCGTGGTGGTGCCGCCGGCGCGGAGAGCATGGTCAGCGCTGGACAGCTCGCGCAGGTGGGATCGACGTCGCAGACGTTCGACGTCGGGAACCTGTTGCCCATCTCGCACAACCCTTACCGATTGCGGATCACTCGAGCAGCGGGCGCTCCCGCGCGATACCTACTGGTAGGCGTTCGGCGGGACCATCGTGACGAGGCCTTACGCGAACTGCTGCTGCAGCTTTCGATCGCTGGTCTGGGTGCTTTGGTCGTCACTGGATTCGTGGGTGACCGACTTGCCCGCGCGGCGCTTGCGCCGGTCGAGCGGTATCGCCGGCAAGCCGCCGAGATCGCGGCAGGATCGACGGAACTGCGACTCGACGTGCCGGTCGACCGCGACGACGAAGTGACCCGTCTCGGCCACACTTTCAACCACATGCTGTCCACGCTGGAACGGGCACTCGATCGCGAGCGCCAGTTCGCCAACGAGGCCAGCCACGAACTTCGCACTCCGATCACGCTGCTCAAGAGCCGTATTCAGCTCGCCCAACGACGTCCGAGGACGGTCGAGGAGCATGAGCGCATCCTCGCCGAACTCCACGTCGATCTGGATCGGCTCGCGCGTCTGGCGGAGCAACTGCTCGAGCTCGGGAGCACAGCCGGTGCCTCGACCGGAAACAGCGACCTCGAAGACGTCTCCGCACGCGTGGTCGAACAACGTCTGCTGTCGGGGCCCGTGCAGTTCTCACTCACCGTTCCCGGGGAACCGGTGCTGGTTGCGGTCGCAGATGTCGAGCTCGAACGCATTCTCACGAACCTCCTCGACAACGCCGTGAAGCACGGTGCCGAACCTGTCGAGATCCGGGTGGATCGTCCGGCCGAGGGGTGGGCACGGTTGTCGGTGAGCGACGGCGGCGCCGGAATGCCGGCGAACCTGTTGGCTGCGGCCACCCAACGCTTCACGCGAGCGGATGACGCGCGTGCCAAGCCGGGAGCGGGACTGGGTTTGTCGCTCGTCGAGGCATTGGTGCGGGAAGCGGGCGGCGAATTGCGCCTGTGCTTCGCCGGTCACCACACGTCACAAGGGGTTTCGGTGCCCGTTCCGTGCACCCACGGTTCGGAGATGACGGTCACGGTCCTGCTGCCTGTGGGGTGATGCCGGTTACCGGTGGCCATCGGCTTCATGTTCCCTTAATGGTCGTCTTCCTAGGGTTTCCCGCATGAACAACGCATTCACCCTCCCCGACAACAGTTGGATGAGCTCGATCAACGACTTCGCCCGCGAGACGCCGTGGCTGCACACGATCGCGTACGACTTCGCCACCTACGGAGTCATCTTGTTCGGTGCACTGCTTGTTGCGGGCTGGTGGACTGCACGCCGCGACGGCGACCCGGCTCGGATGGCCGGCGCCCTCTGGGCCGGCGCCGGAACCCTCATCGCCGTCGGAATCAACCAGCCACTGGTCGCGGCCTTCCATGAGGCTCGGCCCTACACCTCGATTCCCGGCCTGCTCGTTCTCGCCCACCGGTCGACAGATCCCTCATTCCCGAGCGACCATGCCACGATGGCGGGTGCCGCCGCGGCCGGCCTGCTGCTCTTCGCACCCCGGCTCGGCAACATCGCCGGAATCGCCGCGCTCGTGATGGCAGCATCGCGCGTTTACATCGCGGCCCATTACCCGCATGACGTCATCGCAGGTCTCGCCCTCGGTGCGTTCGTCGCGATCGCCGGCTGGTACCTCGTCCGGAAGCCGCTCACCAGGCTCATCGAGCGGATGTCGGAGACTTCGATCCGGCCGGTGCTCACGGCTGATACGCCTGCCGCTCGTCGCCTCGTCAACGCGGCGTAGAAAGGGTGACATGCCGGTGGTGAACAAGTGGACGCGGCCGTGGCTCCGCATCGTCGCGTCGCTTGCCGCTGTCGCGCTCGCAGCGTGCGGCAACGCCAGACTCACCGCCGCTCCCGAGACCACCGCGCCATCGGTGACGGTCGCTGCGGGAAGCATTCCTCGCCCGGACCACGTGGTGATCGTGCTCATGGAGAACGAGGACCAGTCGAGGGTCGTGGGTGCACCAGACGCTCCCTACCTCACCTCGCTTGCGCGGACCGGTGGGGATTTCACGAACTCCCACGGCATCGCGCACCCGAGCCAGGGCAACTACGTCGCTCTCCTGGCGGGGACGACACTCGGCGTGGCCGATGATTCGTGTCCGCAAGACCTCGGCGACCAGCCGAATCTCGTACGGCAATTGCTCGACCACAACATGACCGCGACCGGCTACTTCGAAGGACTTCCGTCGGACGGATACCGCGGATGCAAATCCGGCGACTACTTCCGCAAACACAACCCGCTCGTGGATTTCAGCAACATTCCGGCCAGCGCGAGCGTTCCGTTCAGCAGATTCCCGTCGGACTACACACAGCTGCCCACGGTGTCATTCGTCGTCCCGAACATCTGCAACGACATGCACTCATGCTCGGTGGGAACGGGCGACACGTGGATGAAGAAGAACCTGTCTGGCTATGCCGACTGGGCCGTCACTCACAACAGCCTTCTCATCGTCACCTTCGACGAAGACAGCGGGAGCGACGACAACCTGATTCCCACCATCGTCTACGGGCCGATGATGCCGCCCGGAATCAACGACCAGCGCATCGACCACTACAGCATTCTGCGCACTCTCGAGGAGATGTACGGCCTGCTACCGCTCGGGTACGCAGCTTCCGCTCAGCCACTCACCGGCTGGAAGGTGAGCTAGAACCAGAGGTCGTTGGCGATCTGTGCGCCGATCAGCCGAAGCAGCTGGAGGGCCTCCGCCATCGACTTCTCGGGGTCTGGTTCCAGGCTCGAAAGTGTGTAGACCTGGCGGAATCCGGCGTCGCGGATCTGATCGGAGCTCAGGGAATTGCGTCCGACCACCGCGACGACCGGCACGCCGGCTGCGCGCGCTCGCCGAGCCACCCCCGCTGGCGCCTTGCCGTCGAGGGTCTGGACGTCAAGGGCGCCCTCCCCGGTGACGACCAACGTTGCGTCACGTGAAGCTGCGTCGAAACCCACGAGATCGAGCACGACCTCGACGCCCGACTTTCGCGCTGAGTTCAGCACCGCCATTGCCGCGAAACCGGCACCGCCGGCCGCGCCCGCGCCGGGGCAGTCCGAAACGTCACGGCCGGTCGCCGCGCCGACCACCGCCGACCAACGCGCCAGAGATTGTTCGAGTTCATCGACCTGACCCGGGGTCGCACCCTTCTGCGGTGCGAAGACCGCGGCCGCTCCGCGCGGACCGAGGAGCGGATTGTCCACGTCCGCAGCGAGGGTGAAGGTGACGTCCGCGATCTTCGACGACAATCCGCCGAGGTCGAGTCGCGAGATTCCGGCCAGCACCGCTCCACCGCGCCCCTCGACGCCGAGCGTTCGGGCACCGAGTCGTCGAAGCATGCCGGCTCCGCCGTCCGTCGAGGCGCTGCCGCCGAGCCCGATGACGATCTCGTGCACTCCCAGGTCGAGCGCGTGGGCGATGGCGGTGCCGAGTCCCTCGGTGCCCGCGCCCATGGGATCTCGCCGGTCACCGAGCTTCACGAGTCCGCAGATCTGCGCGAGTTCGACGATGGCAACACCGTCCTGCATTGCGAAATACGTCGGCCTGAGAACTCCGAGCGCGTCTTCGGCGACGAGGTCGATGCGTTGCCAGCCAGCGGAGAGAGCCGCGTCGACAGTTCCGTCTCCGCCGTCGGCGATGGGGATCTCACGGACGATCGCCCGCGGCAAACGATCCACGATCCCCCGCGAGATGGCCGCAGCGGCCTGCGCAGCGGTGGCCGAACCCTTCAACTTGTCCGGCGCGACGACGACGATCGGTACCGTTGTCCCCATCGGCACCTCCGTTCTCACTTGGCTGGAGCATCATGCAAACACGCGTAGAGCACAATCGTGACGTCAAACGCTTCGTGCTGTACGTCGACGACGCCGAGGCCGGATACTCGACGTATCGCGAGGCGGGTACGAACCGCGCGTTCACGCATACCGAGATCTACCCGCGATTCGAAGGATTGGGATTGTCGAAGGTGCTCGTCCAGGCGGCGCTCGACGCCACTAGCGACGAAGCACTGGGCGTGCTGCCCATGTGTCGGAGCGTGCATCGTTTCGTGTCGAAGCACCCGGAGTACCTCGCGCTTGTCCCCGCCGATCGACGCGCTGACCTGAACCTTCCGCTGGAGGTCTGAGCCGTGGGAATAACCGCTCGACATATTTGTTGACCTGTCTACCAAATACGGTCAACGAACCCCGGGAGGGCGTCATGCCTGCCGTCACCACTGACAACATCCTCGCGCTGCCGCGTATCGACACGCCGCTCACCGCGACCCCTCGTCCGGTCCTCGCGGTCTCGACGGCCCCGACCGGCTTCGAGGGAGAGGGCTTCCCGGTCCGGCGGGCGTTCGCCGGCATCAACCCGGCCTATCTCGACCCCTTCATCCACATGGATCAAATGGGCGAAGTCGACTACGCACCCGGCGAGCCCAAGGGCACCCCATGGCACCCGCACCGCGGCTTCGAAACCGTCACGTACATGATCGACGGCACGTTCGAGCACCAGGACTCCAACGGTGGCGGTGGCACGATCAGCAACGGCGACACGCAGTGGATGACCGCCGGCTCCGGAATCCTCCACATCGAGAAGCCGCCGGAGTCGCTGGTCCTGAGCGGTGGCCTGTTCCACGGCATGCAGCTGTGGGTCAACCTGCCCGGCAAGGACAAGCTCATCGCACCCCGCTACCAGGACATTCGCGGTGGCGAGGTGAAGCTCCTGACCAACGATGACGGCGGCGCGCTCATCCGCATCATCGCGGGCGACGTCGCGGGACACCGCGGCCCAGGTTCGACCCACACGCCGATCGCTCTGTCTCATGTGACGTTGGCGCCCGGCGCGCGCCTAGATCTGCCGTGGGAGCCGGATTTCAACGCTCTGATCTATGTGATGGCGGGCAAGGGCACGGTCGGTGCCGACCAGCGCCCTATCGAAACCGGCCAGCTCGCCGTCTTCGGTCCCGGCTCCACCGGCAACGTTCTGACCGCCACCGCATCGGCGACCCAGGATTCGCACCACGCGTCGCTCGAGCTCTACATCCTCGGCGGCCGTCCGATCCGGGAGCCCATCGCGATGGCCGGCCCGTTCGTCATGAACACGCGGGCCGAGGTCATGCAGGCGTTCGAGGACTACCAGTCGGGCCGCTTCGGCACGATCCCCGCGAAGCACTGATTGGGACCTCATTCGCATCAAACGAATGAATTCGGCTGTTCAAACCTGAGATTGGGATGGGACTGTGACGAATTTTCGTCACAGTCCCATCCGGCCCACGTAGTCTTGCCCCGTTCTGTGTGACGCAGCACACAGTTCGGGAAAGGGGCAAAGTGGCCGCGCCGGTGCTTCCGCACGTCGACCTCCATCGAGGCGATGAGCGGTTACGCACGCGCGTTGCCTGGCTCCATTCCCGACATTCGTTCTCCTTCGGTCACCACTACGAGCCCGACAACACGCATCACGGTGTGCTGCTGGTCAACAACGAAGACGTCATCGCCCCCGGCGCCGGCTTCGATTCCCACCCACACCGCAACCTCGAGATCCTCACCTGGGTCCTGGACGGTGTGCTCACGCATCAGGATTCGATAGGCAACACGACTCTCGTCCGGCCGGGTGCACTGACTCGTTTGTATGCGGGCAGCGGGATCACCCATTCCGAGCGCAACGGCAGCGAGCCCGGCGAATCGGTCCGGTTCATCCAGATGTGGGTCGCACCCGATGACCTGAGGCCTGAACCCTCGTTCGAACACGTCGACGTCGCCGCCGAACTCACCGATGGCGACCTCATTCCCGTCGCCTCCGGCATGGATCGCTATCGCGACCACGTGCCGCTGGGACTGAGCAATCGCCACGCGACGCTGCACATCGGCCGGTTGCATCCCGGTCGTACTGTGACGCTTCCGAATGCTCCTTACCTGCACGTTTACGTCGCCCGCGGGGAAGCTGAGATGGCCGGCGTCGGACCGATCGACGAGGGCGACGCCGTGCGGATCACGTTCGGTCCCGATATCTCGGTCCACACCGAGAACGGCGCCGAAATCCTCGTCTGGGAAATGCACGCGCGATTGTCCGGCGGCAGCTAGCAGCCGCCATGCACGAACGGGGCCAGTTCACTCCGCCACGCGGTCTCGCCATCACGTCCCTGATTCTCGGGCTGGTTTCGGTCCTCGCGTTCTTCACCATCGTCGCCGCAGTACTTGGCCTGTTTGCGATCATCACCGGCGCCGTCGCGCTGCGCCGCATCCGGTACGGGCACGCCAGCGGCGGCCCAATGGCGGCCGCCGGCATCACGTTCGGCGTCATCGGTGTGGTCTTGGCGGTCGTCGTCGCCGTCGCGCTCGGCTACTTCATCTCCGAAAGCGGCCTCAACGATCTGTCCCGGTGCGTCAGCAGCGCGGGCCGCGATCCGGTCGCCGCGCAGGAGTGCGGAAAGTCGTTCGACCAGCACTTCAAAGATCGATTCGGCCCGATCCCGACCGAGCCCGGGCCAGCTCCATAGTGGGCATAGCGGACTTTGATCTACGTCACCAAGTTCCCTACCAGCGGGATCGCGCCGGTACCGTCCGTGGAATGAGTTACTACGGCGAGTACCCCGCGACAGCGGTGTTCCCGGTCGTGGACGGATACCCACCGGCGCACGAGCAGCAGCACCAGCAGCCGGCCGGCGGGCAGTACGCCCCCGTGAACAGCTACTACCACCAGCAGCAGCCCGCGGGCAGCTACTACCAGCAGCAGCACCAGCCGGCGTATCCCCAGTACCAGCACCGACGTCAGTCGAACGGCCTCGCAACCACCTCTCTTGTCCTGGCGATCCTTGGTGTCCTCACCTCGTGGCTCGTCGTCGGCGGCGTCCTGGGCCTCGTCGCGGTCGTCCTGGGCGCGATCGCGTTCGTGAAGGCCACAACCGGCTACCGCACCGGCCTGGGGAAGTCCATCACTGGCATCGTTCTCGGCTTTGCCGCGATGATCGCCGCGATGTGGTTCACGGCCCTGTACGGAACGCTCATCTCGAACGTCTCCACCACCGGTAGCGAACTGACGAACTGCCTCGACAACGCGCAGAACGACCCGTTCGCCGCGCAGAGTTGTTTCGCGCAATTCAACGACGGCTTGGGAACCCAGGGCAACTAGTCGACCGGTGCCGCGAGTACTCACGGCATACTGGATCCTCGTGACCTCCGGTACCGCACACTCAGGCATCGATCTCTCGTTCGTCGACGCGGGCACCCGCGCCCAGGACGACCTGTTCGCGCACTTCAACGGGCGGTGGCTGGCGGAACACGAGATCCCCGCCGACCGCGCGATGGACGGCGTGTTCCGCGCGTTGTACGACCAGGCCGAACTCGACGTCCGGCAGATCATCACCGAGGCCGCGGACACCGCGGCTGAGCCGGGGACCGACGCGCAGCGCATCGGCGACCTCTTCCGCAGCTTCATGGACGAGAACACGATCGAGGCCCTCGGTACCACTCCGATCTCGAGCGAACTCGCGGCCGTTTCCGGCGTCGCGGACCGGACCGAACTGGCGCACGTCCTCGGCGAGCTGCAGCGCGCAGGCATCGGCGGCGCGGTGGTCAGCTACGTCAATACCGACGCCAAGAACTCGACCCGGTACCTCATGTACATGAGCCAGTCCGGGCTCGGTCTCCCGGACGAGGCCTACTACCGCGCGGACGAGCACGCCGAGACCCGTGCCGCCTACATCGAGCACATCACGAAGATGTTCGCGCTCACCGGCCTCGACTATGACGCGCAGCGCGTGTTCGACCTCGAAACCAAGCTCGCGAGCCATCACTGGGACGTCGTCAAGCGCCGCGATGCTGAACTCTCGTACAACCTGAGCAGCATTGCCGCGCTCACCGGCGACCACAGCGGTTTCGACTGGGCGGGTTGGGCGACCGCGTTCGCCGGATCGATCGACCCGTTCCATGAGGTCGTCGTCCGACAGCCGAGCTTCATCTCCGGTTTCGCCGAACTGTGGGCGTCGGAGTCTCTCGACGACTGGAAGGCGTGGGCGGCCTGGCGCGTGGTCACCGGCCGGGCGACGGAGCTGACCGCCGACATCGTCGCGGAGAACTTCGCGTTCTACGGCACGCGACTGACGGGCGCCCCACAGAACCGGGAGCGGTGGAAGCGCGGCGTCGCGGCCGTCGAAGCCGGTCTCGGCGAGGCGGTCGGCAAGCTCTACGTCGAGAAACACTTCCCCGAGGCCGCCAAGCAGCGCATGGTCGAGCTCGTCGGCAATCTGCAAGAGGCCTATCGCCAGAGCATCAGCAGCCTCGAGTGGATGGGCCCCGAAACCCGCCAGGCCGCGCTCGCCAAGCTCGAGAAGTTCACTCCGAAGGTGGGCTACCCCGATAAGTGGCGCGATTACTCGGCCCTCGAGATCAAGGCCGACGACCTCGTCGGCAACGCACGCCGGATCGCTGCCTTCGAGAACGACTACTCCCTGTCGAAGCTCGGCGGCCCGGTCGACCGCGACGAGTGGTTCATGACCCCGCAGACGGTCAACGCCTACTACAACCCGGGAATGAACGAGATCGTCTTTCCGGCCGCGATCCTGCAGCCGCCGTTCTTCGACCTCGAAGCCGACGATGCCGCGAACTACGGTGCAATCGGCGCGGTCATCGGCCACGAGATCGGCCACGGCTTCGACGACCAGGGCGCCAAGTACGACGGCGACGGCAACCTCGTCGACTGGTGGACCGACTCCGACCGCGAGGAATTCGGCAAGCGGACGAAAGCACTCATCGCGCAGTACGACGAGTTCTCCCCGAAGCAGCTTCCGGACCACAAGGTCAACGGTGCCTTCACGGTCGGCGAGAACATCGGCGACCTCGGTGGACTGACCATCGGTCTCAAGGCCTACGAAATCGCGCTGAACGGCAAGGAAGCTCCGGTCATCGACGGCCTCACCGGCCTGCAGCGGGTCTTCTTCAGCTGGGCCCAGGTGTGGCGCGCGAAGGGCCGCGACGAAGAGGTCTTGCGCCGGCTGTCGGTCGACCCGCACTCGCCGCCGGAGTTCCGGTGCAACGGCGTCGTGCGGAACCTCGATGCGTTCCACGAAGCCTTCGACGTCAACGAAGGCGATGGGCTCTACTTGGCTAAGGACGAGCGCGTCAGCATCTGGTAGCCATAGGCTTTCCCCATGGTCGACATCAAGCCCCGCAGCCGCGACGTCACCGATGGGCTCGAGAAGGCGGCCGCGCGCGGCATGCTCCGCGCCATCGGCATGGGTGACGACGACTTCGCCAAGCCACAGATCGGCGTCGCCTCGTCGTGGAACGAGATCACGCCGTGCAACCTGTCGCTCGACCGACTCGCCAAAGCCAGCAAGGACGGCGTCTACCAAGGTGGCGGCTACCCGATGGAGTTCGGCACGATCTCGGTGTCGGACGGCATCGCGATGGGCCACGAGGGCATGCACTTCTCGCTCGTGTCGCGGGAAGTGATCGCCGACAGCGTCGAAACCGTCATGATGGCCGAGCGCCTCGACGGGTCCGTGCTGTTGGCGGGCTGCGACAAGTCGCTGCCCGGCATGCTCATGGCCGCCGCTCGACTCGACCTCGCCAGCGTCTTCCTCTACGCCGGCTCGATCCTGCCGGGCATCGCCAAGCTGCCGGACGGAACCTCGAGGGAAGTCACGATCATCGACGCCTTCGAAGCGGTCGGGGCGTGCGCGCGCGGCCTCATCTCGCGCGAAGAGGTCGACGCCATCGAGCGTGCGATCTGCCCTGGCGAAGGCGCCTGCGGCGGTATGTACACGGCGAACACGATGGCCTCCGCCGCGGAGGCGCTCGGCATGTCGCTCCCGGGCAGCGCCGCCCCGCCGGCTACCGATCGTCGCCGCGATGGCTACGCCCGTCGCAGTGGTCAGGCCGTCGTCGAACTTTTGCGGCAGGGCATAACCGCCCGCGACATCATGACCAAGCCCGCCTTCGAGAACGCGATCGCCGTCGTCATGGCCCTCGGTGGTTCGACCAACGCGGTGCTGCATCTCCTCGCGATCGCCCATGAAGCCGAGGTCGATCTGACCCTCGATGACTTCCGCAGGGTCGGGGCACGCGTCCCGCACCTCGCCGACCTCAAACCGTTCGGCCGCCACGTCATGACCGACGTCGACCGCATCGGCGGCATCCCCGTGGTCATGAAGGCGCTGCTCGATGCCGGCATGCTGAACGGCGACTGCCTGACGGTCACCGGCAAGACCATGGCCGAGAACCTCGCGGACATCGCTCCACCGGACCCGGACGGCAAGGTCCTGCGCGCCATGAGCGAGCCGATCCATCCGACCGGTGGCATCACGATCCTCGATGGCTCACTGGCACCGGGCGGCGCGGTCGTGAAGTCCGCCGGTTTCGACGAGACCGTCTTCCGCGGCACGGCCCGAGTTTTCGATCGGGAACGCGCCGCACTCGACGCCCTGACAGACGGCACGATCACCGCTGGTGACGTCGTGGTCATTCGCTATGAGGGCCCGAAGGGCGGCCCCGGAATGCGGGAGATGCTCGCGATCACGGCCGCGATCAAGGGTGCCGGCCTCGGCAAGGACGTTCTGCTGCTGACGGACGGACGGTTCTCCGGTGGAACGACAGGTCTGTGCGTGGGGCACGTCGCGCCGGAGGCCGTGGACGGCGGCCCGATCGCGTTCGTCCAGGACGGCGACCCGATCACGCTCGATGTCGCGCACGGCAAGCTCGAGGTCGAGATCGATCCGGCCACGCTCGAAGCACGCAAGGTCGGCTGGGAGCCCCTGCCGCCGCGCTACAACCGGGGCGTCCTGGCGAAGTACACCAAGCTCGTGGGCTCGGCGTCGTTCGGAGCGATCTGCGGCTGACCTACTTCTCGGCGTGCGCCCGCGCTTTCGCGTAGGCGGCCTCGAGCAGCGCAAACAGGTCGTCGCGACTCGCTTCACCCGGATTCACGACGGCCAGCCAGCCCACGGTTCCGTACGTCGGATGCGCCACGACGGTGTCGTCGAGGTGTTCGGTCGGCGAAGGGGTGTCCCGCGGCTGATGCCCGGTGAATCGCGCGAAATCGTCTTTCGACGCGTTGACATTGGCCCGGAACGCTCCTGGGCGGTCGAGGCGGGACACTTCCTCGCCCGGGTAGTTCTTTGTCACGATCGTCGCGAACGGCTGTTGGCGCGTCGGGACCTCGCCACTCGGTGAGTAGTAGAAGAAGGAATCGCCCCACGCGAGTTCGGGCGAACCATCGCCCTCCTTGGGCTGGAGCACGAGAATCCCCGGCATCGCGTCGAGGAACGCCACCACTTCGTCCATCTGCATGCGTCGAGCATGGCATTGAGGACACGAAAAAACCCGGCGGAATGGGCGGACCGCCGGGCTTCTCGCTCCTTGGGGAAGGGTCTTAGATGGGACTCGCTGTTGGGTTCTAGATCGGACGGAATCCGGCGCCCGCGCCACCGCGAGCCCGGAGGTCGCCCAGTACCGCGTTCATGTTGGTACCGACCGAAGGCCCGACGCACGCCTGCGACAGGTAGGCATTGATCATTCCGACGAGCGTCGTACCGACCGTGACCGGTCCGCCGGAGTCACCCTCCGCGACACACACCTGGCCCCACGTCTGGTTCGAGGCGAAGACGTCACCGTAGGCCCAACCGCAGGTGTGGCCCGTCGTGCGGCCTTCCTTGCAGATCAGTGCGGGGAATCCGACCGGGGCTCCGATGCGGGTGATCGTGGTGCCGCCGACACTGCGCACCGGGTGGACGCGACCGGGATCGAATTCGATCACGGCGTAGTCGAGCACTGAGTTCTTGGCGACCATCCGACCGATTACGCCAGCGCCACGGTACCGCTCAGCGACGACGCCGGCTCCCGGATTACCGCAGTGACCTGCAGTGATACCGATGAGGGAACCTGAGCGGTCGTGACCGATCGTGGTGAGCGTGCAGGTGGCGCGGCCGGCGATGATGATGCCGGAACCGCCGCCCAGGGCAACGCCGCCCGATGCAGCTGCCTGCGTGACGAATAGTCCAGCCATCATCGCTACGGCAGCGACAACGACCGTTGCGAGCTTGGTGAACATGATCCTCCCCAACGTCGAACGAGTTCGGCCCGGCCGAGACCGGATTGGCCGGAAGCGTGGCCGTAGTCCAAACCCCATACCCGTTGTTGGACAAGAGAATTCAACATCTTCAAGGCGGGGCTAAACCGGGTGACACTTCAGGGGGGAAGTATCCCAACTATACCCACAAGGTCATCTTTAATGCACATCTTCATCACGATTTGACATTGGTCCCATTGTTCACCTCTTTAAATCTGGACAAAGCCAGTACCACAGGCACCTCCCAATGCTTATGATCCTGATCACGCGTGTCGTCCAATTAACAGACGCCACTCTGGCCCCTTCTCTTACAGGGGCCTCAGCAAGCCCTTAGCTTTACCGCAGCACCTGCTCAGAGACTCCCTCTCCGGGCAGCCCCCTGGCAGCACGAAGGAGGTCACTGGTGGTCGCAACCAAGAGCGCACCCAAGACTTCGTCATACGGTGCGACGGCTGAATGGATCAAGAAGTATTGGCGGGAACACCCACGCCAATCCCTCGAGACCGGCGGCCGCATGATCTCCATGGGCGGCGAATCCATCGCCACCCTCGCCCAGGACGTCTGGCAACGCAAATTCCCATTCGCCGAATTCATCCGCCAATGCGCCTTCATGTGCAGCGTCGCGGTCGTACCCACCCTCTTCGTCGCCATCCCCATCACCGTCACCATCCAAATCAAAGTCGGCGGCATCGTGAGCCAGGTCGGAGCCGACTCCTTCATCGGCGCCGCCACCGGCCTCGGCGTCCTGAGACAAGGCGCACCCCTGGTCACCGTGCTCATGATCTCCGGCGCCGTC
>JAJFUQ010000165.1 GCA_021372355.1 Nocardiaceae bacterium
CTCCGCGTACGTGAAACACTCCCCCTCACAAACAACCGCAACCGCATCCGGCGTCAAACCAACCTGACGCTCAAACAACGACACCAACGTCTGCGAACCATCAACCCCACACGCCGTCTCATTCCACGACGCAATCTCGGCGAGTTCTCGCGCATCGGTGAGCGGAACTTCGCCGGCGATCGAATTGACGTCGGCGGCAAAAGCCTCCAGAACGCGGACGTACCGTGAACCGACGAGATCGATCGTCTCTGCGGTGAACAGATCAGTCGCATAGTTCAGCTGAACGTCCAGGCCACCTGCAGCGTTTTCAATCAGGGTTATCTGCAGGTCGAACTTCGCCATACCGTCGTCGAACGGCACCGCCGAAACGGTGAGATCAGGAAGTTCAAAGCGCGTGAGACCCATGTTTTGGAAGGTCAACATCACCTGGAACAACGGCGAATACGCCTGCGAACGCTCCGGGCCAATGACCTCGACGAGACGCTCGAACGGGAGGTCCGCATGCGCGAACGCGGAAAGATCTACCTCGCGAACAACAGCAAGCAGTTCCCCGAACGTCGCGCCCGGTTCTATCTTCGTCCGAAGTACGAGGGTATTGACGAACATACCGATCATGTCGTCGAGCTCGCGCTCACCACGACCCGCAACTGGGGTGCCGATCGCGATATCGGCTGTTCCGGAGAGCCGCGCAAGGAGAACGGCCAGAGCCGTGTGGACGACCATGAACAACGAGGTCTGGCTCGCACGAGCAACCTCATTGAGCTGCGCGACAAAATCCGCCGACAGGGTCAGCCGACGAACGGCGCCGGCATACGACGCAACGGCTGGCCGCGCGAAATCCTTGGGCAGATCAAGCACGCTCGGCATACCGGCGAGTTGCGTCGACCAATACGAAATCTGCTCGCTGAGAAGCGACTTCGGATCCGATTCCGAGCCGAGGACTTCGCGCTGCCACAGTGCGAAGTCGGCGAACTGCACCGGAAGCGGACTCCATCCCGGGGTCTCACCCTGAACACGTGCGTTGTACGCAAGCATGACGTCACGAGCAAGTGGGCCCGTCGAGAAGCCATCACTCGCAATGTGGTGCACCACGAATACCAGCACGCAGTCAACGTCGAGGAGATTCTCGGCGATCGCTTGCTTGGAAAGCATGAACAAGCCAGCACGGACAGGCGGTTTGGCCGTGACGTCAAAGCCCGCGGACACGAATTCGACCATTCGCGGGAGCAGTTCCGGCGCGACGACAGTCTCGACCGTCAAATCCTGCTTGACCGCCGAGGCCGGAAGGATCATCTGCGTGGCGACGCCGTCGACCTCCGGGTAAACCGTGCGCAGAATCTCGTGACGACTCAGCACGTCACGGATCGCTGCGCGCAAAGCCTGCAGCGACAGGTGCCCCGTCAATCGAACAGCCACGGGAATGTTGTTGACGCCGGATTCGGGGTCGAAGCGGTTGAGGAACCACATGCGCTGCTGCGCGAGAGACAGCGGAATGTGGGCGGGACGCTGAACCGGTTCCAGCGCCCTGCGCCCGCCACCGCCGACATGCGATTCCATGCGCGCGGCAAGGGCTTCCACAGTTGGCGCCTCGAACAGGGTACGCACGGCCACCCGAGTTTCCAACGCGGTCGACAACCGGGCCACGACTTGGGTGGCGAGCAATGAATTTCCGCCGAGTGCAAAGAAGTCGTCGTCGGCACCGACCCGATCGATACCGAGCACTTCCTCAAACACATCCGCAACAGCTTGCTCAAGCACAGAGACCGGCGCACGGAAG
>JAJFUQ010000207.1 GCA_021372355.1 Nocardiaceae bacterium
GATCAGATCGCGCCATCCCGCGGACCCTTACCTACCGGTTCCACGGTTGCACGATGTTGATCGAAACGGCTAGGCCACCGGAACGAACCGGGGCCAAAATTCGCGACGGCAGACGGGGCCAATTCACTTGACGAAACCCAGACAGTGACCGAAACTACGCCGCAACGGTTCCGCAGCCCGTGACGCTGTCGGCGCGTCCGGCGAATTTTTTCGCCGCGAAAAGAGATCACGCGCGCGCTGATTGAGGCGATCACCACCGGGTACAAGAATCCGCGAAAAAAGTTTTCAACCGGACCCATCCAACCCGTTGATGGCTCCGAATGCGTAGTAGCTATCGCCAACCCCACGGCATCGACGCCGTCCACAAGCCGCCGGCTGCCAAGTCAACCCACCTGACGGACGCGGTCGGCAAAGCCCGGCTGGTCATCCCTGAGACCGACCAGCCGGGCCCAAAAACCTCTACCTACAAACAGCTAGGCGACCGCGACCGGCCGCAGTTCCGGCCGCTTCGCGGTGATGCCAGCTCCCGACGACCTGCCGGTCGCACGACGCATCAGCCAAGGGGCGAGATGGACCGCCGCCCAGCGGGCTTCGCGTCCGACTCGGCGAGGCAGGGACCTCGGCGGCAGTTCCGGAAGCGGGATCTGCCAATCGCTGCTGCTCCCCGGCAGGCTCAACGTGTCAGCAAAGGCTGCAGCGATACCCGCATGCCCGAGCGGACTGGCATGGAGGCGATCTGGACTCCAGTACCGCTCGTCGCAGATCGCCGGGTAGGGCCCGCAATCGACCACCAGAACGCCGTGCCGTGGAGCCATCTCACGGATTGCATCGTTCAAGGCGAAAACCCGAGGACGCAACCCGCGGGCCAGCGGCATCACCAGTCCGACGTCCGGAAAAGTGCACGTCACGACGGTGGCGCCGGTATCCCGCAGCGCCACGAACATCGCTTCCAGTTCCGCGACCGTGGCCTCGATGTCTGCGCCCGGTCGCAGCACATCGTTCATGCCGGCCACGCAGGTGACCAGATCCGGACCGAGGGCAAGCGCGGCGCCGAGCTGCTCAGCCCGCACCTGCGGTGCCTTCTTGCCGCGCACCGCAAGGTTTGCGTAATGCAGGTCCGGATTCACCGCAGCCAGTTGCTCCGCCAGCCGATCCGCCCAGCCACGAAAGCCTCCTCGCCCGTCCGGATCGTTCAATCCTTCGGTCTGACTGTCACCCATCGCGACATAGCGACTGAACACCTATGCACTCCCGTTAATATGCACTTCGTTGCATACCGAAGGTAGTGGTGGTCTCGTGAACCGTCAAGAACAAAAGACCGCGCCAGCCTTGTGGCTGGCGCGGTCTCTTGTGCGTTGTGACTACTCATTGGCAGCGAGCACCGGCTCTTCGTCACCCGAAGATGCGGCTGGAGCCTTCGCTTCACCCTTGAACGTGAACTTCGCGTTCTCGCCCTGGCCTTCGCCGTCCCAGTTCTCGACGTCGACGGTCACGACCTGGCCAGCATGGATGTCGCCGAAGAGGATCTTCTCCGACAGCTGGTCCTCGATCTCGCGCTGGATCGTGCGGCGAAGCGGTCGAGCGCCGAGGACCGGGTCGAAACCACGCTTGGCGAGGAGCGACTTCGCCTTCGGCGTCGCGACGAGGTCCATGTCCTTGTTCTTGAGCTGCTTCTCGACGCGAGCCAGCATCAGGTCGACCATCTGAACGATCTGCTCGGTCGTCAGCTGGTGGAACACGATGATGTCGTCGATACGGTTCAAGAACTCCGGGCGGAAGTGCTTCTTCAGCTCGTCGTGGACCTTGTTCTTCATCCGCTCGTAGTTGCTGCCCTCGACATTGCTTGCCGCGAAGCCGAGACCAACAGCCTTCGAGATGTCGGACGTACCGAGGTTCGAGGTGAAGATCAGCACGGTGTTCTTGAAGTCGACCGTGCGACCCTGACCGTCGGTCAGACGGCCATCCTCGAGGACCTGCAGGAGCGTGTTGTAGATCTCCTGGTGGGCCTTCTCGATTTCGTCGAACAGCACGACCGAGAACGGCTTGCGGCGCACCTTCTCGGTGAGCTGGCCGCCCTCTTCGTAGCCGACGTATCCCGGAGGGGCACCGAACAGACGCGACGCGGTGAACCGGTCGTGGATCTCGCCCATGTCGATCTGGA
>JAJFUQ010000228.1 GCA_021372355.1 Nocardiaceae bacterium
CTGCAGATTCATGGGTTGATCGGCCAGCACGAGAACCACATCACGGGCGTCGCCGCCTTGTCGACGGTGCCGTCGGTGCTCCGCGAAGTGCGCCTCATGCTGACCAAGTACTGGTCGCACGTGGCCCACATCGTCGTCGAGCCCGGTGTACGCACCGGCGTGCCGTTGCTGGTCGACAACCCGAAGGAAGTCGGGGCCGACCGGATCGTCAACAGTCTGGCCGCGAACTACCTGTACGACACCGCCGCGATCGTCGTCGATTTCGGGACGTCGACGTGCGTGGACGTCGTGTCGGCGAAGGGCGAGTTCCTCGGCGGCGTCATCGCGCCGGGCGTCGTCATCTCGATGGATGCGCTTGCGTCCGGGGGAGCGGCGCTGCGCAAGGTCGAGCTCATTCGGCCGAAGTCGGTCGTGGGCAAGAACACCGTCGAGTGCATGCAGTCCGGAGCGGTCTTCGGATTCGCGGCGATGGTGGACGGTTTGGTCAACCGCATTCGCACCGAGCAATTCCCGGGTCAGGACGTCGCGGTCATCGCCACGGGAGATGCGGCGGCGCTGATCGTGCCCGAATCGTCGACGATCGAGTCGCACGAACCGGAACTCACTCTCGAAGGCCTGCGTCTTGTCTTCGAGCGGAATCAGGAGCGCGCACGCCCCCGTAAGGCCGGTCAGGCTTCCTGAGCGCGGCCCCGTTATGAAGGGGAGACCGGATTCACACCTTGGGTGAGCTGCCGTCCGTTGACGTCATTGCTACTCTTGTTTCGTGACCCGAATGTCCCAGGAGTGTTGTCGCAGCATCTAGCTGCCCCTGAAGCCGTGCGTTCTGCACGTGCTGTCAAACAACAATCCCTGGAGACGGGTTCATGTCCTCTTTTTCTAGTTCTGCCATTTCGCGTACCGATCGTCCGATCGCGTCGGCGCTTCCGACCCCCTACCGACTTGCGGACCTTCTTCGCATCGTCGACGAGACCGCCGAGGATGTTCTCTCCGGCCGGTTCGATCATGTGATCCCCACCGAATTCCCGACCGAAGAGCGGTGGGCCCGCCGGCTCTACGCCGACGAGGACCTCGACGTCTGGCTCATCAGCTGGGTGCCGGAGCGTTCGACTGACCTGCACGACCACGCTGGTTCGCTCGGCGCGCTGACGGTGATCAGCGGTGCCGTGACCGAGCAGCGCTGGACCGGTTCGGAATTGCGCGAGCGGGTGCTCGTCGCGGGGGACCAGGCCGCCTTCCCGTTGGGTTGGGTGCATGAGGTGACCCGAGCGGCCGACTCAGTGCCCAATGCGGGACCGCTCGATCCGACCCTCAGCGTCCATGCGTATTCGCCGCCCCTGACGGCGATGTCCTATTACGAGGCCACCGGGCGCGGAACCCTGCGCCGGACCCACACCGAACTGACGACCGCCGATGACCACGAACTGCGTATCGCGACCCGTTTCGAGGAGTGGCAGTGATGACCATCGACGAAATGCTCGAGAACGCCCGGCTCCGTCTCCACCGCATGCCGGCCGAGGACGTCCCGGCGGCCGTTGCCCGCGGGGCTCATCTGGTGGACATCCGCCCGGCCGCCCAACGCTTGCGCGAGGGCATCTTGCCCGGTGCGCTCGTCATCGAACGCAATGTCCTCGAGTGGCGCCTCGACCCCACGAGTTCGGCGAAACTACGCCTCGCGACCGACCACGACGTCGAATGGGTCATCGTCTGCTCCGAGGGTTACACCTCGAGCCTGGCCGCCGCCGCGTTGCAGGATCTCGGGATCCACAAAGCGACGGACGTCATCGGCGGGTACCAGGCGCTGCGTGCTGCGGGCCTCCTCAACGCTGCCGACAGTGTCTGGCACTACCGCCGGGTTCTGGCTTTTGCCTAGCGGCCTTGTCTCCCTACCACCTGCGGTTGGGAGACAAGCCGTTATCACCATTACGCTTATGCATCGTGAGCGACGCCGTCCTGAATGATGACCTCCCCGAGCAGCTGCGCATCCGCCGCGAAAAGCGCGACCGGCTGCTGGCCGAGGGAATTGAGCCGTACCCGGTCGTCGTTCCGCGCACTCACACTCTCGCGGAGATTCGGACACAATTCCCAAATCTCGAGCCGGATACTGCAACCGGTCTGAAGGTCGGTGTCGCGGGCCGCGTCATGTTCATGCGCAATACCGGAAAACTGTGTTTTGCGACACTTCAAGAAGGCGACGGGACGCAGCTCCAGGCAATGCTCAGCCTGGCGAATGTCGGTGCGGATTCTCTGGCGGCCTGGAAAACGGACGTCGACCTCGGTGACTTTGTTTTTGTCGAGGGTGAAGTCATTAGCTCGCGCCGCGGTGAACTGAGTGTTCAGGCCGAAAAGTGGTCGATGGCCGCGAAGTCTCTTCGTCCTTTGCCGGTCGCACACAAAGAGATGAGCGAGGAATCGCGCGTTCGCCAGCGTTATATCGATCTCATCGTCCGTCCGGAAGCCCGGGAAATGGCACGTAAGCGCGTGGC
>JAJFUQ010000247.1 GCA_021372355.1 Nocardiaceae bacterium
AGAAATCCGAACAGCACGGCGATGGCACACGCGGGGCCCAGGGCGGCGAAGACGCTGAGCCGCGCGAAGACCATGGCCAAGAACGCGAGTGCCACGGTGGCGGCGGACGCCAGGATGACGCGCCCGATGCTGGCGGTGGCGTGGATGATCGCCTGATCGGCGGGTACTTGGGCGCGGCGCTGCTCGTGGTACCGGCTGATCAGAAAAACTGTGTAATCAGTTCCGGCGCCGAGCAGGATCGCCGTCATGAATGCGACGGTGAACTGGGAGACCGGCATGCCCATCTCGCCGAGGGCGGATAGCACGCCGCGCCCAACCGCCAGGCTCAACCCGATTACCAGCAGTGGCAACAGCGCGGTGAACACTGACCGGTAGACGATCAGCAAGATCAGGGCGATCACGCCGGCGGTAGCGATCGAGATGAACAGCAGGTCGTGCTCGGCGGAGGCGATCATGTCGCTGAAGGTCGCCGGTGGTCCCGTCACTTGGACGGTCGTGGTCGATCCGGTGAACACCTCCGCGGCGATGTCGCGCACCGCGTTCAAGGATTCGGCTGCCGTGGGGTCTCCGAGGGTGCCGGTGACACCGACGGGCAGATACCAGGCTTTGCGGTCGGCGCTGACTGCCTGAGCTTCGGTAATCGGATCGGCCAGCAGGTCCTGCACCAGCAGGACGTGGTCGCCCTCGGCCTGCAACCGGCGCACGAGTTCGCCGTAGCGCTGCCGTGCAGTTGGAGTCAAGCCAGTGGGGTCTTCCATGGCGACGAACACCATGGTTTTCGAGCCTTCTTCGCCGAACGCGGCGCTCATGCGGTCAACCGTCTGCAAGGACGGGGCGTCGCGAGGAATGAGGTCCACCGACTGTTGGCGCACCACGGTTTCCAGCTGTGGGAACAGCAGCGCGAGAACCACCGCGGCGCCTAGCCATACCCCGATGACGAGCGCTTTGTGTCGGAGGGTGAACCGGGCCAGGGTCGCCAACCGTTCGCTGTACTCGCGAGTGTCGGCCGGATCGGTGGATCCGTTGGCGCGCCGACCAGGCCGCTTGGCCTGGCTTGGGGCATCTGCACTGCCGTCGGTCACTTGGCCTCCACTGGTAGCGATACTGCCGGTATCGGTACGCTACCGCACGTAGTGCAAGTGGTGACGGCGACCGGTGGGGGCCTCGCTCAAGAGCGTGAAGAGTCGACTCCCTACGGGATTGCGGCGGGCCAGTCGGCCGCGAATACATGCACGGCGTGCAGGGCGCCTCCTACCGCCACCGTCGCCAGTGCCGCACGATCACTGCTGGGGGCGGGAATGACGACAGCCGCTGCCACGTCTCTGAGAACTCGAAGTTTGAGCGTTCTGATCGTCAATCGCTGCCCTCCGCGGAGTCCTATGGTGGCACGCGCCCCCATTGGGGGCGGATGCTACCAAAGTGTTGCGACCTACTGTGGCTTGCCAAGATGGACATGTGCGGACGCGGTCGAAGAGATGGGGCGGGCGTACCGGTGCTGAACGCCGGGCGGAGCGCCGTCAGCGCCTCATTGATGCCGCGACGGAAATCTGGAGTGAAAGCGGTTGGGCAGCAGTCACGATGAGAGGAGTGTGCGCCAAAACCGGCCTGAACGACCGTTACTTCTACGAAGACTTCAAGACCCGCGACGAGTTACTTGTCGCTGCATGGGACGGCGTGCGCAACGAGATGCTCGGTGAGGTTTCTGCGACGCTCGCAGAACGCATCGGGCAGCCGCCGATGGAGACCATCCGCGTGACCATCGCCGCGGTGGTCGACCGGATTGCAGAGGATCCGGGCAGGGCGAAGATTCTACTGGCTCAACACGTGGGCAGTTCCCCGCTTCAGGATCGGCGCGCTGTCGCACTGCAGGAGGCGACACACCTGGTGATCGCAGCCAGTGAGCCACACCTGAGGCCGGAAGCCGATGAAACCGCCCTTCGGATGGACACACTGGTGGCCGTTGGTGGCTTCGTCGAATTGATCACCGCATGGCATGCAGGTTTGCTTGACGTCATCCAGGGGGAGATCGTGGAGCACACGAGTCGGCTTGCCGAGACGCTCGCCGAACGTTATTTGGTCGACGACGCTGGCCTCTAATGTTGTACAGCGGCGTTCATGTGTTCAGTCCGGAATGAAGCAAGCGGAGGCACCTCGACATTCGCGAAGCGCGGCCGGGAGGCGCCAGAAGCTAACTCTGAGGTTTGGCTTTGGTCGTGGCCGACTCGACTGCGTTCTGCAGCAGCACATAGCTGCCGAGGCTGCCCAGGAAACCTGCGCAGTGCTGAACGAGTTCATCGGTGGTGAACTCGAGTTCTCCGTCGAGCCAGCGGCGCAAGACTTCGAATAACCCACCCACACCCAATGTCGAGGCCAAATGGGCAACGCCCACTGCGGAGTCGGCGATGTCAAGGTGAAGTCTGGCCTCACGCAATACGAGGTCGGTGAAACCGGTCATCATGTCGCTGCGTAACTCCCGAAGCAGCGGCTCCGTTGCAGATTCCACGAACAAGATCCGACCCAGTCGAGGATCATTGTTGATCATGCTGACCAGCCCGCGGATCGGCGCGTACGCGAGCACCTCGGGTGGGGCGCCGGCATCGGGGATCGCGTCAACTATCACCTCCTGGAAGGTTGCGTAGAGCTGCTGGTAGACAGCTCGCAAGAGGGCGTCTCTGTCAGGGAAATGCTGATAGAAGTAGCGTGACGTCACGCCGGACTCAGCGCATACGGCAGTCACCGTGGCGGCGGCAACGCCGTGCGTGCCGATCAACTCCATCGCGGCCTCGATGAGACGCGTGCGCCTGTTCCGGTGACGCTCCTCGGCGGACATCCCGCTGTACACCCGCACCGATCGCACAACGCATAGCTTGCCATCTAATTCTGACTAGGCGTAAAGTCAGATCATCAGTGCCCATGACAACAGGAGAACAACATGAGCGACGATTCGTCCACACGGCCCACCACGCGGGTCGTCCCGAAGCCCCGCCGTGTCCGATTCGACATGCCTGCTGAGACCAGTCGGCAGCACTTCGTCGATGGCGACTTGGTGATGAGCCACTTTGTGTCCACCTTGTCGGCCACGTTCCCCGAAGGCGAAGACTTCTTCATCCGGTCAGTCCGCGAGTACCGGGACCACATCAGCGACGCTGACCTGAAGGAGGCGGTCAAGGGATTCATCGCTCAAGAGGCCACCCACCGGCACCAGCATCGGCTGCTCAACGATCGCCTTCAAGCGATGGGCTATCCCACCGAGGGGATCGATCGGCATATCAAGAAGTTGGTTGGCCGACTCGAGAAGCGTTTTTCTCCCAAGATGCGCCTGGCTGTGACGGCAGCCCTCGAGCACTACACGGCGACATTCGCCGAGATCATTCTCACCAGCGACGAAGCTCAAGAACTGATCGGCTACACCGAGGTGCGGCCGATTCTGCTTTGGCACGCACTGGAGGAATGCGAGCACAAGGCCGTCGCTTTCGATGTCTACGAGACGGTCGGTGGAAGCGAACGCACCAGGGTCTGGGGAATGCGGATCGCCAGTCTCCTATTGTTCACCGAGTTGGTCATCCAGACCACCCGCTCTCTGGCCGGCGATCGTGCCGCCTACAACCCGGTGCGGTTGCTGCGCAGCCTTCGAGCCTTCGGTCATAACCCGCTGTTCAGCCGAGCAGCGATTGAGCGCTTCCGTTCCTACACCCACGCCGGGTTCCATCCCGACGACTGGGATAGCGCAGAAATCCTCGAACGTTGGACCAAGGAACTCTTCGACGCCGATGGCGGCCAACAGCTACGGAGTAACGTGTAGGTCGACAAGTACTTTTGTGGTGAAAGCCGCCATATGGAACGACCTCTTCACGAAGAAGTGCGTTGCGCCGTGGCCGCATCGCGCGTTCAGGCATTCCGCTGATGCGGGCGGAAGGGCCATTACCGCCGTCCCGTCAGCGTCCGAAGACGTCCCGGCAAATCTGCACACAAGTTGGCGCCGTGTCAGCGAGCGCGCATGTCTTCTACGAATTGCTGTCCGGAGTTGCGATGCCGTTCGCGTCGGTGATTGGTCCGGTGCCGGCAGCGACGGGTTGGGGCATGAGCACCGCAGTAGTACTTCGCATGGCGGAACGTGCCGATAAGCGTCACGAGGCTGTCCTCGGTGTTGTGAACGGCCTGTTCCTGACGACCGTGTTGGCTCACTTCATACACTGGCCGAAGCGCTGGAGATTTGGTGTGCCAAGCCTGTCCGAGTGCGAAGGACTATGCGGCCCAATCCTGGTGCCTTACAACGGTATTCTTTACATTTCGGGGCTCAGTGCTGTAGCCGGATTGCTGGAGAATGGTCGCCGAGGTGCGGTCCGTGGTGCGATCGTCCCGCTGCTGGGTGTTCCAGTTCTCCTTCGACTGCAGCGGATGGAATTCCGTCGGCTCAGTCTTCAGGCCCGGCGCAATCCTCGGTGGTGGAATCGCCGTCTGCAGATGCAACCGCCCGACCGTTCGACATCGTCAGATCCCGACCAACAGGTGCTAGGGGCAGAGTCATAGCACGGAGTCGACATGGCGAGCCGATCACCCTTCAGTCAACGGAGGGTCGAACTCCGTCAGGGGGCCATCCTTCGAGGCCGTCTTCTAGCGGCACGTGCAAGGACCG
>JAJFUQ010000194.1 GCA_021372355.1 Nocardiaceae bacterium
GTTTTCTGTTCGAAGACGTCGCGTGGGGTAAACACCACGCCACGCGCACGCGCCCGCGCCACAAGCTGAATCGACAGAATCGAATCACCACCAAGGGCGAAGAACGAATCATCAATTCCGACCCGCACACCGCCCAGAACATCGCTGAAGACCTCAGCAATCACCCGCTCAACGTCATTCGACGCCGCACGGAACTCCCTAGCCTCAAACACCGGCACGGGAAGCGCCTTGCGATCCAACTTGCCCGAAGCATTCAACGGGAACGCATCCAGCACCACGATCACCGCCGGAACCATGTACTCCGGAAGTACCTTGCCCACCTCCGCAGCCACCACCGCGACATCGACCGAACGCCCCTCTACCGCAACGACATACGCAACAAGAGTGTCCGCCGGACCATCGGTCCGAACCACCACCACAGCCTGCGCAATCGCCTCCTGCGCCATCAACGCCTGCTCGATCTCGCCGAGCTCGATCCGCAGACCACGCAACTTAACCTGGAAATCGGTCCGACCGATGTACTCCACCTCACCACCGGGGAGCCAACGCACCAAGTCACCCGTCCGGTACATGCGGTCACCACCGGCATCAGCAACAAACCGATCCGCCGTCAGATCCGCACGACCCACATAACCACGCGCCAGCTGCACACCCGTCAAATAAAGCTCACCCGGCACACCCACCGGAACCGGCTTCAAACGCGCATCCAAAACACGCAAACCCGTATTCCACACCGGCGCACCAATCGGCACCGACACCACGTCCGAATCAACAACCTCGTGGAACGTCACATCCACCGCAGCCTCAGTCGGACCATACAAGTTATGCACCCGCACACCCGGAACCAACTGCCGCAACCGCTGCGCCGTCTGCGCCGGCAACGCCTCACCCGAAGCAAACACCATCCGCAAACACGACGCCCGCACCGCCGCATCCGACGCCACAAACACCGCCATCATCGACGGCACAAAATGCGCCGTCGTAACACCCTGCTCCGCGATCAACCGCGCCAAATACTCCGGATCCCGATGCCCCTCAGGCCTCGCGATCACCAACCGCGCACCCACCTGCAACGCCCAAAACAACTCCCACACCGACACGTCAAACGTCACCGGCGTCTTCTGCACCACAACGTCATCAACAGTCAACCCATACGCACCCTGCATCCACGCCAAACGATTCACGATCGACCGATGACTAACCCCCACACCCTTCGGACGACCCGTCGAACCCGACGTGAAAATCACATACGCAAGATTGTCCGCCCGCGCGGCCACAGCCAAAGCCCCGCCATCCACCCCCGCCAAATCAAGTTCGTCCACCCGAACCACCGGCACCACACCCGAACCCAAACCATCCCCACCAGTGGTCAACAACACCACCGGCCGCGCCGAAGCAAGAATGTACTCAACACGCTCGGCCGGATGATCCGGATCCACCGGCACATACGCCCCACCAGCAGTAACCACCGCATAAATCGCGACAAGCATGTCGACCGACCGACGCATACCCACCGCAACAAACGACTCCGGACCCACACCCACCGACCGCAAGTAACGCGCGAGCACATTCACCCTCAACGCGAACTCCGCGTACGTGAAACACTCCCCCTCACAAACAACCGCAACCGCATCCGGCGTCAAACCAACCTGACGCTCAAACAACGACACCAACGTCTGCGAACCATCAACCCCACACGCCGTCTCATTCCACGACGCAATCTCCTGGAGCTCGGACGGTTCGGCTAGCTCGATGTCCCCGACAATTGCCGACGAGTCATCGGCCACCACTTCCAGAATCCGAAGCAGGCGTTGTTCGAAGCCTGCGACGGTCGACGCGTCAAATAGGTCAGTCGCGTAGTTGAAAGAACCGATCAACGGCGCGTTCGGGCCGGTGCCGGTCTCGAAAAGTGTGAGCTGAAGGTCGTACTTTGCCACCGGAATATCGACTTCAAGTCCCTCGATCGAGAGGCCCGGCAGCTCGAACTTGGTCTGCCCGATGTTCTGGAAGCTGAGCATTACCTGGAATAGCGGCGAATACGCCTGAGAACGCTCCGGGCTAATGCGCTCGACGAGACGCTCGAACGGGACGTCTGCATGCTCGAAGGCAGTGAGGTCTGTGTCGCGCGCCAGATCCACCATCTCGTTGAAGGAGGCAGCGGGATCGACGGGCGTCCGGAGAACGAGAGTGTTGACGAACATCCCGACCATCGGATCTAGCGCTTCTTCGTCACGCCCTGCGACCGGTGTACCGATCGCGACATCGAACTCATTCGACAGACGAGCGAGAAGCACTGCGAAAGCGGCATGCACGACCATGAACAACGACGCGCCGCGCTGGCGGCCGATTTCGGTCAGTCGGCTGACGAGCTCCCCGCGAATGTCGAACTGCGTGACCCCACCCCCGTAGGTCGCAACCGGCGGGCGCGGACGATCACTCGGCAGGTTGAGCGACAGAGGAAGGCCTGCGAGCGCGGTGACCCAATGCTTTTCCTGTTGCGCAACGATCGAATCGGCGTCGTTGGGAGACCCGAGAACCTCACGCTGCCAAATAGCGAAGTCGGCGTATTGCACGGGCATGGGAGGCCAGGACGGCGCGTGGCCGGCCGTACGGGATCCGTAGGCAAGTACCATGTCGTGCGCGAGCGGACGAACCGAGTAGCCGTCGGCGCTGATGTGCTGAACGACGACGACGAGGACGAACTCTGATTCCCGATCGTTCAACTGCAACAGCGCGACACGGATCGGCACCTCGACCGCAACGTCGAAGCCACCGGTCACGATCTCCGCGGCCTTGGCGAACACCTCGCTACTACTCACAAGTTCCGGCGTGAGATCGACGACGACCTCGTCGCGGATCTCCTGGACCGGCAGTCCATCCACTTCCGGGAAGACCGTACGCAGCGACTCGTGACGAGCGATGACGTCGTTGACCGCAGCCTGCATCGCGTCGACGTCGAGAGCACCGGTCAGACGAATCGCGAGCGGAATGTTGTAAACCGCAGAACCCGGCTCGAACTGGTTGAGGAACCACATCCGCTGCTGCGCCATAGACAGCGGAATCCGGGATGGGCGCGGCTGCGGTACAAGTGGCTTGTGTCCGCCCTCACCGACATGGGGTTCGATCGCGGCGGCCAACGCCGAGACCGTCGAGGACTCGAACACCACCCGAGGCGGAATCCGCATGCCCAGCGCAGCACCGACCCGAGCCGCAACCTGGGTCGCAGCCAACGAGTTGCCGCCGAGATCAAAGAAGTCGTCGTCGGCGCCGATCCTTTCGACACCAAGGATCTGCCCGAACACCTTGGCCACTACTTCTTCGGCCGCCGTCGACGGAGCGCGAAACTCCTTCGCGTCGAAAACCGGGGCAGGCAGGGCCTTGCGGTCCAACTTTCCCGACGTGTTGAGCGGGAATTCGTCCATGACAACGTAGGCGTCCGGAAGCATGTAGACAGGAAGCTTCCTGGCCAACGTTGCCTTCAGCGCCTCGACACTGATATCGGCACCTGGAACGGGTACGACGTACGCCACGAGCTGTTGTCCCGTCGCGGCCTCACGGACCACCGCCGCTGCCAGCGACACCGCATCATCGGAGAGTAGATCGGCCTCGATCTCGCCGAGTTCAATGCGTTGACCACGGAGTTTGACCTGAAAGTCGGTACGGCCGATGTAATCGAGCAGTCCATCACTACGCCAGCGAACCAGGTCCCCCGTGCGGTACATCCGGGCGCCATCGCCACCGAACGGGTCGGCGACAAAACGATCGGAGGTCAGGTCTGGTCGAGTCAGATAGCCACGCGCGACCTGCACGCCTGACAGATAGAGCTCTCCCGCGACACCCGGTGGGACCAGGTGGAGTCGCGAATCGAGGACATAGCAACGCACGTTCCACTCGGCGACACCGATCGGCACCGCGACGGCATCCTGCTCCCCGGCATGCCAATAGGTCACGGACACCGCGGCCTCAGTCGGGCCATAGAGGTTGTGCAGCCCCGCAGAACAGAGTTCGTACCAGGACTGGGCCACAGGTCCAGGCAAGGCTTCACCGATGACGAAAACATGCCGGAGCGTGGTCAGTTCGTCGGCAGTGGCGGCGCCGATGAAAACCGACAGCATAGATGGCACGAAGTCGGTCAGAGTCGCTCGATGCTCCGCGATCAGCGCCGAGATGTATGCAGGGTCGCGGTGCCCGTCCGGCGACGCCAGCACGAGTTGCGCACCGGACATCAGCGGCAGCCAGAACCCCCACAAAGACACGTCAAAGGTCGTCGCCGTCTTCTGAACATAGATGTCCTCGGCCGTGATGCCATATTCCGCGGTCATCCACCCCATTTGGTTGACGACGGCAGCATGGCTCACCGCCACGCCCTTCGGCCGTCCGGTCGAGCCCGACGTGAAGATGACGTACGCAGTGTTCGATGGCCGAAGCGGCTGACGCCGATCGTTATCCGTGACAACGCTCGCCGAGTAGGTCGCGAGATCGAGCGCATCAATCTCGATGACCGGTGCAGCATCCGAGGTAAACGCATCCGCCGCGGTGGTGAGGATACACACCGGCTCTGCGGTTTCGAGAATGTACTCGATCCGCTCGGCGGGATGATCCGGGTCGACCGGAACCCACGCGCCACCAGCGGAAACGGTTGCATACATACCGACGACGAGGTCGATTCCACGCCGCATCGCCAGAGCGACTCGCGCCTCGGGCCCAACACCGGCTGCGACTAGATGTCGTGCCAGCCGGAAAACTCGGTCTGCGAACTCGCGGTAGGTGAGACGGACGTCTCCAGCTACGAGCGCAACCGCGTCCGGGGTAGCGCGGTGCTGTTCTTCAAAGCCTGAGAGCAGCGTCCTCGACAGCCGGCTCAGCGAGTAGTACGCAGGGTCTAGCACCTTCAAGTCTGGCCGTTCGACCGACTCGAACTGGCCTGAACGGGTGACGCGCATCCGAAGCCCGGTGCGCACCAGCCGCTTGCCATCACCGTCCGGATCAGCAACAAGGTGGGCGGCAGTATGTCCCGCAGTACCCCACCGACGTGCGGTCGCGGGCCCAGAGATGTAGAGGTCCCCCGCAATGTCAGCCGGCACCGGGCGCAGTCGAGCGTCCAAGACTCTTGCCTGCACACCTGATGCGGCTACACCGAACGTAATCGGGCCTCCAGCGATCAGTGCGATCCCAGCCGTGCCAAGCCAACCCGCCGCTGGCGGGGCGACGATGTTCGACACACGCCATTCCGCCGACGTCCAGCGCCGGACAAGTTCTGGGGCGACTACATCGCCCACGAAAGCGATGACGCCGCTACCTTCCGGCTCGAGCTCGACGAGGTCGGCGGTATTTCCGATGATGTGGCTGGCCGCGCCTGCCCCTCGTACGACCGCGGCCTTGGAACCGACGGCGATCACTGCACCGAGTAGACGAATATCCGATCCGATAGCGCGCAGCCGGGACGAATCTGCAACCGCCAACGACTCGGCAACGGCGGACAAGGCCGAAAGTCCCTCGTGTGTGAGCGCGACGTCACCATCGAGTACAAACGCCGAGTGCTCCGGTCGCAATTGACGGACTCGGTCTGCATAGCTAACCGGTTCCTCTATTTGTGACGCGAGTGCGGCAACGATTTCAGCAGAGTCGAGATTGATCCATTCAAGCGCGGAGCGACGATCGACCCTTGCGCTGTTGCTCGTCAATCCGAGTCGTGCCGATGGCGCCGAACCACAGGCGATCGCAGCTCCCGTCTTCGCGACCGCCCACAGGGCAACATCAAACTGCGCCGAATCGTCAGTCGCGATCTCAACGACGTCCTCCGCACCAACCCCGCGACTGATCAGCAAGCGCGCCAAACGCGTTGATTGGAGATCCAGTTCGGCATAAGTCAGTTCGGCGGAACCGACGACAGCGGGCGACGTCGAGGCGTTCTCGACGGCCTGGGCGAGCAGTTGTGGCAGCAGGAGCGCGCGAGTGCGCCGACGAACCGGACGCTCGGGCCGCCCTGCCCGAGCTCGTGCCGGTCGATCCTGCGGACCACTGCGGGACATTCAAACCACCCTTCTGTCACCATGCTGCCGTTGGTTGCGCTGGAGTTCGGCCCCGCCAGCGGCGGATCGTCGAGCTAGTCCGGCGAAGGTGCCGGAGCGAGATCGATCGTCACGATCGACGTGCCCGACGACTCTCTGAGGTTGTCCGGAGCGACTCGCGCGCCAACCACCACGACGCTATCAACATCGGGTAGGGCCGAAAAATCAATGGACGCAATCTCCGCTGATCGGCCAAACAGGTGTGTGACCCATTCAGCGACCAGAGTCTCCTCGATCGACTCCTCGATATCAGGCTCGATCGCTACGACGGCACCGCCGGCAAGGCCCGCGGCAATGACCTCGACGAGGGCCGGCGCCCCACCACCAGCCGCGAACGTCCGAGACTCATAGTTGAGCTCACCGTCCGCGCGCACCATTGCAGTCATCGCTGCGAGCTGGTCGAACGTTATCTCCGAACCGTCGACGACCCCCGCCGGATTGTCTCCCGCGAGCGGCCGAACTCGATTGATATACGTGACCGGTCGCGCCGACAACGTGTCGAGGATCGGATCATCAACGACAACCCACTCAACCGCGCCATCGCGCTTGGACGCCGAAATTCCCACGCGGACGCTATCCGGAACATCGCCGTTAATGGGAACGATCGCAGCTCCGGCCTTGATCACCGCCCATGCCGCGATGACGAAATCGCGTGAGCGATCGATCGACAGCGCGACGTGGTCACCCGGCCCCTGACCGAGTTCGATGAGACGACGCGCCAGGCGTGACGAACGCTCATCGAGCTCTCGATAGGAGAACTCGTCATCACCGAACACGACTGCCGGTGCATCCGGGTCGTCCTCCACCACTGCGGCGAAGGCCTGCGCCAGGCCGGTACCAGCGGTTTGGACGAGCGCAGGAGTCGTGGGCTGTGTCATCGCGGTCGGCGCCGCGATAACGCTGCGGATCTCGATGTCACCGATCACGGCATTTGCGTCGGATGACACCGCCGCGAGGATCTTGTCGAAGATCTCGGCGAACGTGCGGACCGTTGCCTCATCGAACAAGTCCGTCGCGTAGCCGAACATCGCGGTCAAGCCCTGCGGCGAACCATCCGGTCCATACGACTCCTCGAGCACGAGCGTCAGATCGACCTTTGCATCGAAGTAGTCGCCACCGTCGAGCGGTTCCACGGTCAGACCAGGCAGTTCGACCCTGGCGCGGTCAACGTTCTGGAACTGGAGCATCACCTGGAACAACGGGTTGAAGGAACTACGGCGTCCGGGCCGTAGAACTTCCGCAATCCGTTCGAATGGCACGTCAGCGTTCGCGAACGCCGCCAAGTCGACCTCTCGAGCGTGAGTCACGAGATCCGCGAACGAGAGATTCAGATCAACATCTGTGCGCAGCACAAGCGTGTTGACGAACATGCCGACGAGATCGTCGAGTTCAGCTTCACCACGACTTGCGATTGGCGTACCGATCGCGACGTCCCGAACGCCGGCGACGCGCGCGAGCATCACGGCGTACGCAGCGTGGATGATCATGAACAAGGTCGCGTGCCGCTGCTGCGCGAATTCCACAAGCCTGCGGTGGATTTCGGCACTCACGGCATGCTTGACGACCGCACCGCGCATCGACGGTGCGCTCGGGCGCGGTCGGTCTGCGGGCAGTCCGAGTTCGTCGGCAAGTCCGTCGAGCGCCGTTCGCCAGTAGTCCATTTGCCGCGCTGCGATCGTCCCCGGCTCACTGTCCGAACCGACGACCTCGTGCTGCCACAGAGTGAAGTCGGCATACTGCACCGGAAGGGGCGCCCAGGCCGGCGGCTGCCCTTGGACTCGCGACAGATAGGCGGTCACCACATCGCGCGCCAACGGCGCCATCGACGAACCGTCGGCGCTGATGTGGTGGATGACCAGGGCGAACACGTAATCCTGCGGACCGGCCTTGACCACCAGAGCCCTAAGTGGAGGGGCGACAGCGACATCGAACCCACGGCTCAGCATCTCCATGACCGTGGTGACGGGATCCACGTCGCTGTCGACAATTACGTCGAGGCAGTCGGCAATGTCCGCGACCGGCCTGACCTGCTGGACGGGCTGTCCGTCGACCTCGGGGTATGCCGTCCGCAGAATCTCATGCCGACCCAGCACATCGTTGAATGCCCCACGGAGTGCGTCGATATCGAGGTCGCCGGTGAGACGAAGCGCGAGCGGAATGTTGTACGCCGGGGATGTCACATCGATCTGGTTGATCACCCAGATACGCTGCTGCGCCAGCGACAACGGTACCGAGGCCGGGCGGACGCGGGCGACAAGCGGAACCCGAGGTCCTGCCTCAGCATCCGTCTCGGCTCGCACCGCGAGTTCAGCGACGGTGGATGCCTCGAACAGAAGGCGAACCGGGATCTTCGACTCGATAGCCGCACCGATACGCGCAACGACGTTCGTCGCGAGCAGCGAGTTACCGCCGAGTGCAAAGAAGTCGTCGTCGGCACCGACCTGCTCGAGGCCCAGCACCTCGGCGAAGGCGTTCGCCACGATCTGTTCGATTGGCGTGGTCGGCGCGCGGTATGTCTGGGCCTCGACGACCGGAGCAGGAAGCGCCTTGCGATCGAGCTTTCCGACCGGTGTCATCGGGAACTCGTCCAGCACCACGATCCACGTCGGGACCATGTGTGCAGGGACCCGTTCGGCGACGTGATCACGCAGCGCATCCATGTCGATTGACACGCCAGGCATCGGTATCACGTAGCTTGTCAGAACCTTCGTCGTCGGCGGTCGATCGAAGACGACCGTGACCGCGGACCGCACGTCCGGATGGTCGGAGAGAACCGCATCGATCTCCCCGAGCTCGACTCGGAAGCCTCGGATCTTGACCTGGAAGTCAGAGCGACCGACGAATTCGATCTCGCCCTTCGCCGTCCAGCGAACGACGTCACCGGTGCGGTACATCCGTTCACCTGGCACACCGTAGGGATCGGCAACGAATCGCGATGCCGAGAGGTCCGCGCGACCGTGGTAGCCCCGCGCCAACTGCCGCGTCGACACATACAACTCACCAGCGACTCCCACCGGAACAACGCGCAACCGAGAATCAAGGATGGCGATCCGGGCACCGCTAATCGGTTCACCGATCGTCACCGGAACCCCGGTCGCGATCTCGCCTGCGGTACAGATGCAGGTCGCCTCGGTCGGACCGTAGGCGTCGAAGAACTGACGGGAGCGTCCCGCGTCCGTCTTAGACCAACGTGCCACCAGGTCCGCCGGAATCGCCTCACCGGCCGCGACGACGACCTGCAAGTCGTCGAGTCCGGTCGGGTCGACGGTCGCGAACAATCCAGGCGTGACGACCGCATGCGTGACCCGGTTTTCGGCCATCAACGCGGCCAAATCAGCACCCCCGACGACGTCCGGCGGCACCACGACGAGAGTCGCCCCAGCGCCGAAGGTCAGCAGGTGCTCGAATACCGAAGCATCGAAGCTCGGCGACGAGAAGTGCATGATGCGGGACTGGGCAGTGGCGCGGTACGTGCGGCGCTGGTGTTCCATAAGTCCAGCGATACCGGCATTGGTCACTGCGACGCTCTTCGGTCGACCCGTGGAGCCAGATGTGTACATCATCCACGCTAGGTTGTCCACGCGGACGGGCGCCAGACGCTCGTCGTCGGTGACCGCCGCGCTACTCACATCGGCGTCACGCAACTCCTCGATCGCCAACCACTGCACGTCATCTGGAAGTCCGGCGCGCCATTCGGCAGTCGTCAGGCCGATCCGTGTCCGCGAGTCGGACAGCATGAATTCCTGCCGATCGGTCGGGTACTTCGGATCGACCGGAAGGAACACACCACCACTCTTGAGCACAGCCCACACTGCGACCACCGACTCGATCGACCGACCGATCGACACGGCAACCACCTGCTCGGTTCGGACTCCGCCTCGAATCAGAACCCGCGCCGCACGGTTAGACCATTCGTCGAGCTCGCGATAGGACAGCTCGTGACCGCGAGCGACGACCGCAACGGCATCCGGGTTCATCGTCACGGACTCAGCGATGACATCCACATACCGGACGGGGTCGGGTATGGCAGTGCCGGCACGAGTGGACAGATCCGCGATCTCGCTGTCACTGAGGATCTCGATGTCCCCGACCGGACCCTCCGGTTCGACTACCACCGCCTGGAGGATCCTGATGAACCGCTCGCTGGCTCCGCGGATTGATGCCTCGTCGAGAATGTCAGTCGCGTAAGTGAATTCAGCGACCAGCCCCGCGGGTGCACCCTGGTCCGTGATCGACTCTCCGATCGTTAGCGCGAGATCGAACTTGGCGATACCGGCGTCGAATTCCAGGGGCGCAACGGTCAGGTCCGGCAACTCGAACCGAGTGACGCCGAGGTTCTGGAATGCGAAGCTCACCTGGAACACCGGGGTGTGCGCTTGTGAACGCACCGGCGCCAAGGCATCGACGAGCCGCTCGAACGGAACCTCCGAGTTCTCGAACGCCTCGAGATCGGTCCGACGCGCCGCGATGAGAATATCCGTGAACGTCAATTCCGGTGCGACGTGCGAACGCAGCGCCAACGTGTTCACGAACATCCCGACGAGGTCGTCGAGCGCCGACTCACCGCGACCGGAAATCGGCGTGCCGATGACGATGTCATCGGTTCCAGACAACCGGCTGAGCAGCACCGCATATGCGGCGTGGATGACCATGAACAGCGTCGCGTTGTGACGTTGTCCAAGTTCAGTGAGGGCCACCCGCAACGATTCGTCGATCTCGAACTTGACCGTGCCGCCACGGTTCGACATCGACGAAGGGCGCGGCCGATCGAGCGGGAGAGGCAGCAGGTCAGGAATTCCGGCGAGCTGCGTCGTCCAGTAGTTCTGCTGCGCGTTGAGGAGCGAGTCCGGGTCATCCTCGGAACCGAGCACGTCGCGCTGCCAGAGTGCGAAGTCCGCGTACTGCACTGCTAGCGGCGCCCACGCGGGTTCCCCGGCCTGGCGCCGTATCGCATACGCCGTCATGACATCACGAGCCAACGGGCCCATCGAGAACCCATCGCCGGCGATGTGATGAACCACGACGACGATGACGTGCTCGGGCTGCGGCGCGTCGACGATCTCGAACAACGCCGCCCGGATCGGGACATTCGTCGTGACGTCGAAGCCCTTCGAGATGACTACCTCAGCCTGCTTATAGACCTCGTCAGCGGAAACTCGCGCCGTCGTCAGTTCGATCTCGGACTTGGAGATTGGCAGGATTTGCTGAACCGGCGCACCGTCCACCTCTGGATAAATCGTCCGCAACACTTCGTGGCGGCTCACCAGATCGATGATGGCCTTCTTCAGTGCAGCAACATCGAGGGCGCCGGTCAGCTGGATCGCGATCGGGATGTTGTACGCCGCGGATCCCGGGTCGAACTGATTGAGGAACCACATCCGCTGTTGCGCCAATGACAACGGGACGACATCTGGCCGGGGGGCCGCCGTCAACTCTCGACGTGAGCCCTCACCCCGGTGCGACTCGACGCGAGCCGACAGAGCGGCGACCGTCGAAGCCTCGAACAGAACACGCACCGCGATACGTGCGTCGAGCGCGGCGCTGAGGCGAGCCACGACCTGCGTCGCAATGAGCGAGTTACCACCGAGCGCGAAGAAGTCGTCATCAACACCTACTCGGCCGACGCCGAGCAGGTCGGCGAAGAGTCCAGCCACGAGTTCCTCGACCGGCGTCGACGGAGCGCGGTAGGACTTGGCCTCGAATGTCGGCGCGGGTAGTTGCTTGCGGTCGAGCTTTCCGGACACGTTGAGGGGGAACTCGTCGAGTACTACCCATGCCGTTGGAACCATGTAAGCCGGAACGCGCTCGCCAAGCTGACGAGCAAGCGCCGCAGTGTCGATGGCATGCCGCGCCTGTGCGACAACGTACCCAGTGAGTACGTCACCGGTCGGCCCGTCCTTGCGGACCATCGCACAGGCCTGTGCGACCTCCGGCTGTTCGAGCAGCACGGCCTCGATCTCGCCGAGCTCGATACGCAGACCGCGCAGCTTGACCTGGAAATCGGTGCGGCCGATGTACTCGATCTTCCCATCCCGGTTCCAGCGAACGAGGTCGCCGGTCCGGTACATCCGTTCCCCCGCCGCATACGGGTTCGCGACGAATCGCTCCGCCGTGAGGTCAGCGCGGCCGTAGTAGGCGCGTGCGACCTGCCGACCACCCAGGTACAGCTCCCCCGCAACGCCGATCGGCACCGGACGCAGGCGTGAGTCGAGAATCAATGCCTGGGCGTTCCATACCGGAACACCGATCGGGACTGCCGCGGTACCGATCGGCTCAACCTTGCCGGTGACCGCGTGAACGGTGAACTCAGTCGGTCCGTAGAGGTTGTATGTCGTGGCGTCGCTGACCTTTGCCAGAGCCGCGAGGGTGCGGCCCGTCAACGCCTCACCTGCGATCTGCAGCAGGCGCAGGCTCGCGATCGAGTCCCGTGACACTGCACCAGCGAAGACGTCGAGCATCGAAGGAACGAACGACGTCATGGTGACCTTCTCGGACTCGATGACGTTCGCCAGGTAGGCAGGGTCACCGTGTCCATCGGCCTTTGCCACCACAAGCGTTCCGCCGGCGAGGATTGTCGCGAAGAGTTCCCATACCGAGACGTCGAATGTCGCCGGAGTTTTTTGCAGTACGACATCGTCAGCGTTGATGCCGTACTCGCCGACCTCCCACAGGACCTGGTTGACCGCCGAATATTGGCTGATTGCGACACCCTTTGGACGACCAGTCGAACCGGACGTGAAGACGACATAGGCCACATTGTCCGGGCGGTGCGGCTGGCGACGGTCCGCGTCGGTCAGTGGGGCGTCGGAGTAGCCGTCAAGCCCTAAGGCACGCATATCGATGCTTCGGGTCCCGGCGAAATCGAGGTCTTCCTCGGCACCAGTGAGCACGACGACGGGCCGGGCAGCCTCGACGATGTACTGCAGACGGTCAAGTGGCAGGTTCGGATCGAGCGGCACGTAGGCACCACCGGCCGCGTGGATCGCGTACATTGCGACAACCATGTCGACAGAGCGATACAACCCGACACCGACCATCGACTCGGGACCCACACCCTCGCCGACAAGCCAACGGGCAAGGCGGTTCACGCGCGCCGAAAACTGTGCGTAAGTCAGTACGACACGAGCGGGACCATCCCCCTCGACGAGTGCAATCGCGTTCGGAGACTTGGCGACTGCCTGCTGGAACAAGGTCGCGAGAGTGGCATCGGCCGGAACGTTGTGGGCCGTATCGTTCCACTCTTTGAGGACCTGCGTCCGTTCTACGGCGTCGGTGAGTTCGATGTCACCGACAACGACGTCACCGTCGGCGACAATCGCCGACAAGATCCGAGCCAACTGCTCGCCGAACCTCGCGACAGTGGTCGCATCGAACAAGTCAGTTGCGTAGTTCACTTCGACCGCGAATCGCTCCAGCGAACCGTCCTCGCGATACAGCTCCGAGAACGTGAACTGCAGGTCGAACTTTGCGATCTTCGCGTCGAAGTCGACTCCGCTGATCGTGAGGTTCGGAAGCTCGAATGTCGTTTGGCCGAAGTTCTGGAAGGCCAGGAGAACCTGGAACATCGGCGAATGCGCCTGTGATCGAACTGGTTTGAGAATCTCTACAAGACGCTCGAACGGTACGTCACCGTTGCTGAACGCGGCCAGGTCGTGTGCACGTGTCCGGGTCAGCAGGTCGGCAAACGTCTCACCCGGTTCGATTTCGCTCCGCAAGACCAGTGTGTTGACGAACATGCCGATGAGGCCCGCGAGTGCGGCGTCGCCGCGCCCGGCAACCGGCGTTCCGATCGCGACGTCGTTGCTACCCGACAGACGAGACAACAACACCGCGAGAGCGGAGTGCACGACCATGAACGTCGTGGCGCCACGCTGGCGAGCAAGTTCGGTGAGTCCCGCCGTTACGGTCTCGTCGACTTCGAACCGATGCAGCGCACCCCGGTAGGACGCCAGCGCGGGACGCGGCCGGTCCCGGGGCAGATCGAGTACTTCCGGAACCCCGGCGAGCGCCTCCGACCAGTAGCGGATTTGCTTTGCCGCCAAAGATTCCGGGTCTTCCTCGGCGCCCAGCACCGCGCGCTGCCACAAGGCGAAGTCGGCATACTGAACCGGAAGCGGAGCCCACGTCGGCGACTCGCCGGCAACTCGCGCGCTGTAAGCAACCATAACGTCGCGCGCCAGCGGCGCCATCGACGAGCCGTCACCAGCGATGTGGTGAACGACGAATACCAAAACGTGTTCGATGTCGGAGAGCTGGTAAAGGCGAACACGCAACGGAACGTCGGCCGTGACGTCGAACCCGGTGTTCACGAACTCGACGGCCTTGGCGACCAGCTCGTCGTCGGCAACTGCCTCGACGTCGAGACGCGGCGTCGCGGCCGCGAGCACGACCTGAACCGCCACACCGTCGATCTCAGGGTAGATCGTGCGCAGTACTTCGTGGCGACCGACGACGTCCTTGACCGCCAATCGCATCGCGTTGTCGTCGAGCGCGCCCGACAAGCGAATCGCGACCGGCAGGTTATATACCGGCGACTCTGGGTCGAAGCGGTTGAGGAACCACATCCGCTGTTGCGCAAGAGAAAGTGGAATGCGTTCCGGACGCGGCCCCGCAACCAGCGGGACTGTCGATTGAGACTCGGACTTTGCCGCCAAGGCCGAGACGATCGGCGCCTCGAACAGCATACGTACCGGAATCGTGGTGCCCAGGGCATCGTTAAGAGCAGCGATGACCTGAGTAGCGAGCAGCGAGTTGCCGCCCAGCGCGAAGAAGTCGTCGTCCGCGCCAACACGGCCGAGGCCCAGAGCCTCGGCGAAGACACCCGCCACGATCTCCTCGACCGGGGTCGACGGCGCACGGAAGTCGCGCGCCGCGAAAACCGGTGCCGGTAAGGCCTTTCTATCGAGCTTGCCCGAGGTGTTGAGCGGGAAGGCTTCCATCACGACGAACGCTTCCGGGACCATGTACCGCGGCAATTCCTTGGCGCAGTGCTCGCGTAGGGCCGTCATGTCAAGGTCGGCCTCGGCAACGACGTATGCGACGAGCTGCTGGCCGATCTCGCTGTCTCGGACGATCACCACCGACTGGCTGATCGCCGCATGACGGAGCAGCACGGTTTCGATCTCGCCGAGTTCGATTCGCTGACCGCGGAACTTGACCTGGAAGTCGGTACGACCGATGTAATCGATCGAACCGTTCGCAAGGAACCGAACCAGGTCACCAGTTCGGTACATGCGGCCTACGCCGAACGGGTTGGCGACGAACCGATCTGCGGTCAGGTCAGGCCGACCGAGGTATCCGCGTGCAAGCTGAACGCCCGCGAGGTATAGCTCGCCGGGAACGCCGACCGGTACCGGCTGAAGGCGTGAGTCGAGGGCGTACCACTGGACGTTCCACTCCGGAACGCCGATCGGGACAGTGATCTCGTGCTCCGGCTTCGCCTGCTCGTGCGAAACAGAGACCGCAGCTTCAGTCGGTCCGTACAGATTGTGTAGACCGGCGGGACTGATGTTCATCCACGCAGTTGCGGTAGCACCGGGCAGGGCCTCACCAATGACGAAAACGTGGCGGAGACTCGCCAGGTCCTCTGCGTTCGCCTGCGAAATGAAAACACTCAGCATCGACGGCACGAAGTCCGTGATCGTCACGCCATGACGCGCGATCGCGGCCGAGACGTATGCCGCGTCGCGATGTCCATCCGGTGTCGCGACGATGAGACGGGCACCCGCCGCAAGTGGCATCCAATATCCCCACAGAGACACGTCGAACGTCGTGGCGGTCTTCTGGAGGTACACATCGCCGCCGGTCAGACCGTACTCAGCGTTCATCCACTCGATCTGGTTGACAATCGCCGCGTGTGGTACCGCCACACCCTTCGGACGACCGGTCGAACCCGAGGTGAATATCACGTACGCAGTGTTCTCCGGACGCGCCGTGGCCGGGACTGGCTCCGACGAGAGATCGCTGAGGTCGAGTTCGTCGACACGGACGACAGGGACTGTCGTCTGAAGTTCGCTGGTGGTCGCCAGGACGCATACCGGCTCGGCCGCTTCGAGAATGTACTGAATCCGCTCGGCCGGGTGATCCGGGTCAACAGGCACCCAGGCGCCACCGGCGGTAACGATCGAGTACATCCCGACGACGAGGTCGAGACTGCGGCGCATGCCGAGCGCAACTCGCGTTTCCGGTCCGACACCGATCGACTTCAGATAGCGCGCAAGTCGATTCACCCGAGCGGAGAATTCGGCGTAGGTAAGGAATTCGCCTTCAAATTCGACCGCCACGGCATCGGGCGTAATGAGAGCCTGGCGCTCGAAGGCGTGGTTGAGCAGCGTGTCCGCAGATTCGGAAGCGTGCTCAGTCTGGTTCCACACCTCGACGATTTGGGTCCTCTCGACGTCGCTCAGCAAGTCGATGTCGCCTACACGCTGTGCCGGCTTAGCGGCGGCAAAGATCCGGAGGAGGCGGTCACCGAATCGGGCAACCGTCAACTCGTCGAACAGATCGGTGGCGTAGTTGATCTCAACGTCGAAGCCGTTGAGAGCCCCCGCTGCGTCGAACTTCTCGTAGAAGCTGAATTGCAGGTCGAACTTGGCCAGACCCATGTCGGCCTCAATCGTGGAGACCTTGAGATCCGGAAGCTCCAGGTTGCGCAAGCCCAAATTCTGGAACTGCAAAGCGACCTGGAACAGAGGCGTGTGCGCGGTGGAGCGAACCGGGTTGAGAATCTCGACGAGTCGCTCGAACGGCAAGTCAGCGTTGCCGAATGCGTCGAGGTCCGTGCTGCGCACCTGTTCCAACAGGTCACCGAACGTAGCGTTGGGGTCCACCTCGGTCCGCAGGACCAGTGTGTTGACGAACATGCCAACGACGTCGTCGAGTACCGCCTCACCACGACCCGCTGAGGGCGTTCCAATGGCGATGTCGCTGGTTCCGGACAGACGGGCGAGCAGTACCGCCAACGCCGAATGCACGACCATGAACGGCGTGACACCCGCAGCTTTCGCCACCGTGACGACTTGGCGCGCTGTGTCCTCTGGAATCGAGAACCAGTGGTTTGCTCCCCGGTAGGAAAGGCTCATCGGACGCGCGCGGTCGCGTGGCAAGTCCAGCAGCGCAGGGAGACCATTCAGGCGCTCGCGCCAGTAGTCCACTTGAGCGCTGATCAGCGACTCGGGGTCCGACTCCTCGCCGAGCACCTCACGCTGCCATAGCGCGAAATCCGCGTACTGGACGGGCAACGGAGTCCACGAGGGAGAATCGCCCCGGATGCGGGAGCCGTACGCGACCATGACGTCGCGAGCTAGCGGTCCCATCGAGAAACCGTCAGCGCTGATGTGATGAACAACGATGACCAGTACATGATCGGCGTCAGAAACACGAAGCAGCGCGCCGCGGATCGAGATCTGCTGCGTTACGTCGAAGCCGCTGGTCAGGATCTTCGTTGCAGCCGCGATGAGCTCGGACTCAGCAACGTCGAGGATCGGCAACTCGGACGGCACCTCGCTGACGGGTAGCACGACCTGACTTGGGCCCTGGGCGCTCTCCGGGTAGACGGTACGCAGGACGTCATGGCGCGTCAGAACGTCACGGAACGCATCCTGCAGCGCACTGACGTCGAGGGCACCGGTGAGACGGAGGGCGATCGGGATGTTATTGATAGCCGACTCCGGCTCGAACCGGTTGAGGAACCACATCCGATGCTGCGCCAGCGAGAGGGGAACACGGTCGGGCCGCGCACCGGCAACGAGTGCCTTGCGTGCGCCCTTACCGCGATGCTGCTCCACCTTGGCGGCCAGCGCCGAGACCGTCGATGCCTCGAAAATCGCACGCACCGGAATGAAGGTGTTCAGTGCGGCACCCAAGCTGGCCACGACCTGCGTTGCGACGAGCGAGTTGCCACCCAACGCGAAGAAGTCGGCGTCGGCGCCAACACGGTCGATGCCGAGCAGTTCGGCGAACACACCGGCAACCGTTTCCTCGATTGGCGTGGAGGGTGCACGGTATTCGCCTGCCTCGAACGTCGGGGCCGGCAGCGCCTTCCGGTCGAGCTTGCCCGAAGCGTTGAGCGGGAATTCACTGAGGAAGACCCACGCCGCCGGAACCATGTACGGCGGGAGACTCCTCGCGAGTTCGTTCTTCAGAAGGTCTGTGTCCTCCAGGCCCACGACGTAAGCGACGAGCTGGTCACCAGTTCGATCGTCATGGCGCACCACGACCGCTGCCTGTTCGACGCCCTCGATTGCCGCCAGCGACGACTCGATCTCGCCGAGCTCGATCCGCAGACCACGCAACTTAACCTGGAAATCGGTCCGACCGATGTACTCCACCTCACCACCGGGGAGCCAACGCACCAAGTCACCCGTCCGGTACATGC
>JAJFUQ010000268.1 GCA_021372355.1 Nocardiaceae bacterium
TGCAACTGGTGTTCTGGGGCCTGTTCCCTTCGATCTATCGATCCATCGACCTCGGCATTCCGTTCGGCCCGCAGTTCGTCCACGTCGACATCCAAGGGTTGAGCGCGGCGTTCATGTTCGCCTTCATCGGCTTAGGACTCAACGAGGCCGCCTACATGGCCGAGATCTTCCGGGCGGGCGTGGACTCGGTGGACATCGGCCAGCTCGACGCGGCCACTGCACTGGGCATGTCGTGGCTGCTCATGATGCGTCGGGTCGTCTTGCCGCAGGCCATGCGGCTGGTGATCCCACCAACTGGCAACGAGATCATCGGCATGCTGAAAACGACGTCCTTGGTCACTGCGGTGCCCCTCAGCACCGAGCTCTACGGCCGCGCGCGAGAGATCTACGGCGTCAACTTTCGACCGATCCCCCTGATGCTCGTGGCGGCGACCTGGTACCTCGCGATGACGAGCGTGCTCATGGTCGGGCAGCACTTCCTCGAACGCCGCTACCGCGTAGGCCGCCGATGACCACGCCGGCGGTGCACGTGGATCGGGTGTACAAGAGTTTCGGCACCACCCGCGTGCTGAACGGGTTGTCACTCACGGTCGCGACGGGCGAGGTGGTGTGCGTCATCGGACCATCCGGCGCCGGAAAGTCGACGCTGCTGCGGTGTATCAACCACCTCGAGACCGTGACGGCCGGCCAGATCTTCGTCGCCGGTTCGCGCATCGGCTACGCGGAGCGAAAAGGCAAGGTCTACGAACTCGCGCCACGCCATGTAGCCCGGCAACGCCGTCGCGTCGGGATGGTCTTCCAGAACTTCAATCTGTTCCCGCACCGAACCGCGCTCGACAACATCATCGAGGCGCCGATCTACGTACGTGGTCTGTCCGAACAGACCGCGACCACCCGGGCCCACGAACTACTCGAACGCGTCGGGCTGCGCAACAAGGCGAACTCCTACCCGGCCCAGCTCTCGGGCGGTGAACAACAGCGGGTCGCGATCGCACGCGCACTGGCGATGGACCCCCAGCTCATGCTGTTCGATGAACCGACCTCAGCACTCGACCCCGAACTCGTCGGCGATGTGCTGACTGTGATGCGGGACCTCGCGGCAGACGGCATGACAATGATCGTCGTGACCCACGAAATGGGTTTCGCCCGAGAGGTCGCCGACCGCATTGCCTTCCTGGACGCGGGCGTGGTCGTGGAGTCGGGCCGTCCCGCGGATCTACTCCGGAATCCCACCCACGACCGCACCCGCGCATTCCTCTCGCGACTGAACCGTCAGCCGGAATAGCTCGGTGTCGTGGGCTGCGACGCTTGCCCGGATATGTCCCGAGGTATCGGATTTCGTTCCAGCCCAGATGTTTTCAATGCACCTGAAGTGTCCGAGTCGGCTCGGGTCGAGGTCGATCACGCGATCCTTCGAGTCCGCGTTGTAGAACGCGATGGCCATTGAGCCGTCCGAGAGATATCGAGTCCAGACCGAGCCGCCAGTTCCGGGCAGCGGCGCCCCCGTTCTGCCCGCGGGGTCCTGATCGATGGCGAGCAATGCTCGGTTGGTCAACAGGCGAGCGGTCTCCGCGGTCATGGTCGCGAGGTCGTTGCCGGCGATGAGAGGGGCAGCCATCATCGCCCACATCGCCAATTGCGTTCGAGACTCGGCCGTCGACAACCCCGGATATCCCAGTGGTTCACCGCCCACGCCGACTTCGAGCATGTCGGGATCGAGCCAGAATCCCTGCCCGAACTCAGTGGTCAGCAGCGCGGCCGAATCGATGATGTCGGCAATCCCCTGGTAGTCGTACGGTCCGCGGCCGAGTCGCCAGGCCGGAACGATGTCATTCGTCGCGCGCGACATCGACGATGTCCAACGCCACGACCCCGAACTGCCCGGTACCGCTCCGACGATGCCACTGTTGGCGTTGATGCTGTAGACGATCGGACGGCCCGTCGAACGCAAGGCATCGCGCATCGCGTGGAACGCCTGCCGCTGTTCGCCGACCGCCGCGCCGGGCGCACACCAGTCGTACTTGAGGTAGTCGACGCCCCACTCCGCAAATGTGCTGGCGTCGGCCTGCTCGTGGCCACGGCTACCGGTCCGGCCCGGATACGTTCCGTAGGTCTGGGCGCAGGTGGCCTCAATCGGGCTCGAGTAGATCCCGAACAGCAGCCCGCGAGCGTGGAGGTAATCGCCGAGCGCACGCATTCCACTCGGGAATCGGACCGGGTCCGGCTGCAGCTCGCCGGTTTTCGTGCGCCGCGACGCCACCCAGCAGTCATCGACGACGACGTACCGATACCCGGCGTCTCGCATGCCGCTGCTCACCATCGCGTCGGCGGCCCGCTCGATGAGAGACTCAGTGATCCCGCAGCGGAACGTGTTCCAGCTGTTCCACCCGAGCGGTGGCGTCGCCGCGGCTCCGGAGATCGCCTGGGAGAACTCGACCGCGGGCAGCCCGGATGCGGGCAGCACCGCAAGAAACAGCCCGCCAGTGACGGCGAGACACAACCTGCCGGTGAGCTTCACACCACCATGTTCGCCATGGCGGTGGCTGCTACCCACCGCCGGCCTCACATTCACAGCAAACTAGCGGCGTGCTCTGTGCCGTGGTTGCCGAACGATGGAGGACGGCCACCAGATACGCGGACCGATGATCGCGAACAGCGCCGGAATGACGAGCGTCCGAACGACGAACGCGTCGAGCAGAATGCCGATACCCACGATGATTCCGAGTTGGGTCAGCGTGATCAGCGGAAGCACCCCGAGCACGCAGAACACGGCAGCCAGGACGATGCCGGCACTCGTGATGACACCACCGGTTGCGGCAACCGCGCGCACGATGCCATCTCGCGAACCATGCTCGGGTGTTTCCTCCCGCGCTCGGCTCACCAAGAAGATCGTGTAATCGACGCCGAGCGCGACAAGGAAAAGGAACGCAAACAGCGGGACGTTGGTGTCAAGTGCCGGGAAGTCGAGCACGTGGGTGCTGATCCAGGTTCCCAGGCCGATCGCGGACATGGCGCTGAGCACGGTGGCAGCCACGAGGACGAACGGCGCGATGAACGCCCGGACCGCCAGGAACAGGACACCGAGAACGACGAGCAAGATCGTCGGAATGATCAGTTTCCGGCTCTGGCCAGCGGCGATACTGATGTCGCGGACCTGCGCGTCCGATCCGCCGACCGCCGCGTCGGGCGTGACGGATTGCACGGACTCGCGCAGGTCGCTCACGATCTGACTCGAGCGCTCCGAGGCCGGCGCCGCATCGAGCACGACATTCCACCGGGACAGCCCGGTCGCGGATTGCCCCGCGGGGCTCACGCTTTGCACGCCCGGGCTCGACTCGATTGCGTCTTCGAGCGCGGCAGCCTGGACGGTCGGACCGACGACGATCGTCGGGTTCGCGGAACCCGGCGGGAAGTGCTGTGCGAGAACGCGATAGCCGTCCACCGAGTCGGCGGCGACGCGGAACTGGTCAGTCTGTGCCAAGCCGATCTGGGTGCCGACGATGCCGAAGGAACACACCGCCAAGAACGCGATGGCGGCGGTGGCAACGGTGATGGGCCGGCGCGCAACCGCAGCCGCCACCCGATGCCAAGCATTCTCCGTCACGTCGACGTGGTCGCCGACAACGGGAATGAAGGGCCAGAAGAGACCGCGGCCGCAGATGGCGAGTGCCGCAGGCAGCACGGTCAACGTCGCGGCCGCGGCGACCACGAGGCCACACGCCGCGAGCGCGCCGAGGCTGCGAATGTTCGGCAGCGACGACATCAGCAGTGTCAGGAGCGCGAGCACCACCGTCGCGTTGCTCGCGAGGATCGCCGGAGCGGCGTGCCGCCACGCCGCGCGAAGCGCAACGCGATGGTCCTGCGCATGATGGAGCTCTTCGCGGTATCGGGACACCAGCAGGAGCGCGTAGTTCGTCCCGGCACCGAAGACGAGAACGCTGGTGATTCCCGATGTCGAGCCGTCGAAGGACAGTCCGGTCCACCCAGCGACTATGGTGCCGACACTGGTCGCGACCCGGTCCGCGACGGCGACCACGATCAGCGGTACCAACCAGAGGATCGGTGACCGGTAGGTCGCGATCAAGAGCACCGCAACGACCAGGGCCGTGACGCCCAGCAGCACGAAATTCGCGCCCGAGAACGAGTCCGCGATGTCGGCACCGAATGCCGGGCCGCCGGTGACGTGCACCGTCAGGTCCGAGTCGGCTGCTTTATCGGCCGCTTCGCGCACGCTGGTGACGAGGTCGCGGAGCGGAAAGCCGTTGATGTCGTTACGCACGAATGCCTGTGCCAGAGCGGCTTTGCCGTCCGGCGCGACCGTCGGCGGAAGGGACGGAACGCCCTCCGGCGCGGCCTTGGCGGCCGAGACAGCCGATCGCACCGCCTCCGCGACGGCGTCGAGGGAGGCACGATCGGCCGCGGTGAGAGCACCACCGTCCGTGCGGGTCAGAACGGCGATCAGGGGGCTGACGTCGGCACCCGGAAACTGTTTGACCAGCTCCGCGGCACGCGCCGAGTCCGCAGAGGACGGCAGCGATACCGGGGCTTGATTGGCCGAATCGTTCGTGCCGGCGGCACCCATCAGGCCCGCGGACAGGACCAAACCAACAAGCAAAACCAGCCAGGCAGTCCGGCCGGTCAACCATTTCGAGACGCGCTCCATGGCAAGCATTATTTCAACGAATTAACTATTCATCAACTGAAGCTTTTCCCGGATCCTTTGGAGTGAGAGAATTCGCCTATGGGCGATGGAGAGGCCGAGACGCCGCGGCAAGCGATCGAAGCGCAGATCGCCGCCGACCTGCGCGCTCTCACGGCCGCCTCGGAACACATCGGCCGCGTGTTCGCGGCGCAAAATCATCTGCACCCAACCGACTTCCGTGCGCTGCAGCACATCATGGTGGCGGACACCGAAGGGCGACCACTGATGGCGAGCGAGCTCGCCGGGCTGCTCGGAATCTCTTCGGCCGCTTTGACGTACCTGACCGAACGGATGACCGCGGTAGGCCATGTTCGGCGCGAATCGGACGCGAACGACCGGAGAAAGACGCTCTTGCGATACAACGAGTCCGCGATGCAGGTTGCGCGCGACTTCTTCGGCCCGCTCGGCGCCCGCGTGAACAGCGCACTGACGGAGTTCAGTGACGATGACCTCGACACCACCCATCGCGTGATGAAGACGTTGGTCCAAGCGCTCCGTGACCACGCCCAACACCTCGCCGACAACCCTGAGCCGAACGAGTGAATGCGGTGGAACGCGCGCCCTTTCGGTGATCATGAACGTTCTGATCTGGGAAAATCCAGTGCATGCGACAAGCTCGACTGGACTTCCTCGACGAGGCGTGCCTGAACCTGGGCTCGGATATCGAGCCGTGGAGTGTTCATTTCGAGGTTCGAGTCGACGGCAGTCTCGACGCCGACCGGGTGCGGGAAGCGGTTCGCCAGACGATGGTCCGGCATCCGATCGCGCGGGCGCGGATTGCCGACTGGGCCGCGACGGACACCAGTTATTGGTGGCACATTCCCGACGTTCCCGGTGAACCGGCGTTCTCCGTCGCCGACTGTGCGTCCCTGGAGGACGTCGACAAGGTTCGCAGCGCTCTGCAGAGCCATGTCCCGGACATCCGTCGGCGCGGAACGTTCGAGGTCGTTCTGGCCAAGTCGCCGGGCGGCGACTATCTGATGCTCAATCTGCACCATGCCGCGGGTGACGGGATGTCGTCGTATCGACTGATGAACTCGATCATTCGGAACTACGCCGGTCAGCCCGATCCCGTTCCCGACTTCGATCCGGTGACCGCGCGCGATGTGCGCAAACTGGTCGGCGCGCGGCGGCTCACGGAACGTCTTGTCCGAGCCAGATCGTTGTTCGGGCATCTGTCGATCAGCTCACTGAATCCGGCGCGCGTCGCGATCGAGCGAGGCCACAACGAGGCGGGTTACGGGTTCCACCTGCTGAAGATCGACCGTGCCGAAAGTACCCAGATCATGTCCGCGCGACCCGATGGCGCCACGGTCAACGACCTGCTGCTCGGCGCGCTTGCGGTGACGATCCGCCGCTGGAACGAAGCACACGGCAAGGGACCACGACGAGTCTCGATCACCATGCCGTTCAATGTTCGGCCACCGCAGTGGCAGTACGAAGTGATCGGAAACTTCGCGTCCTATGTGACCGCACACATCAAACGTGGCGAGCAATCCGCCCTGCTCCCGGCCACGAAGGCAGCGCTTCGCCGGACGTCGACCATCAAGCGGAACCGGACCCAGGGCGTTCTCGTGGATCTGCTGGCGATGGGCTCGCTGCTTCCGGCCGGAATCAAGGCTGGTCTCATCGGCAAGCGCCCGCTCGTCGGCGACCGCGCGGTCGACACCGCAATGCTGAGCAATCTCGGCCGCCTGACCAACCCAGACGTCCTCGGAGGCAATGCGGTCGACGTCACCGAACTCTGGTTCTCTCCCCCGTGCACGATGCCGATGGGCATTGGAGTCGGAGCGGTGACGGTCGACGGCGAGATGTTCCTGACGCTTCGGTACCGCCACCCGCAGTTCGATGCCCGGGCGGCGCAGGAGTTCTCGGACCTGCTGCGAGAGGTCCTACGTAGCTAGGCGGTCGCGGCGGCGAGCGCGTAGCGAGACGACGGACGCTTGGCCGCCGTCCCGAGAATGATGTGCGCGATCAAGTCCGGAGCGTCCGACATCGGCACGTGTCCACAGCCCTTGAGCGTGATGTGGCTAGCGTGCGGGATCTGCCTCTTCGCACGCTTGGCCTGCTTGAACGGCAGCACGTGGTCGTTGGTCCCCCACGCGACGGTCACGGCGACCTCAGGCGGGATCGGTGCCTCGAAGTTCGACGCATTCGACAAAATCGCCCGCAGCGCCGGCTGCGCCGAAACAAAGCCGTTGATCATCGTCGTGATCTGATCCTTCGACAGCTCGCCCGGCTGGTCGAGGAAGACCTTGAGTGCGGCGGCGCCGAGCGGCGAACGCATGAAGATCGGCGCGAGCGGTCCCGCGGCACGTGCAGCGAAAGAGACACTTGCGAAGAGAGACTTCACGTAGGCGACCTCGGGCGCGCCCTGCCAGAATCCGGCGGGAGACAGTGCGGTCGCGGTTCGGACCTCGCCACGCGCCGCCATCTCGAGTGCGATTCGGCCGCCGAGGGAGTTACCGACGACGTGGGGCCGATCGATGCCCAGGTAATCGAACAGTTCGTGGAATTCGTCGACGAACGCCTCGGGAACCGTGCGGCCGTTGAGGTCAAGCGCTTCAGACTTTCCGTGACCCGGAAGGTCGACGACGATGACGTCGAAGTACCGCTCAAGGTGCGGGATCAAGTGGTCCCACGCATGCCGGTTATGGCCGACACCATGAACGAGCACCAACGGTTCGCCTGAACCGAAACGGTCGTATTGCATCACTGGCAGATCTCCTTTGATCTAATCCACGACTGCAGTCACTCCCGGAGGACGTAAGAAGGCACTATACGGCCTCTGTGAGGAACGACACACCGGGGTTGTCATCCCCGTTATCGGACTATTCCCTAAATGCGTTATCGCGAATCATGCAGAGTTTCGACCGGCACGTCCGGTCCGGTCACTCCAGACCACGTCATGAAGCGGAATGCGCCCTCGCGCAAAGACCTTGGCAGCAGGTGGGCACCGCGCAGCACCGGACCGAACGGACCAGGCACGAAAATCGGACCAGAATTCTGGTCGGCGACGGCTTCGACGATCGCATCAGCGACCTGGGCGGGCTCGACTTTGACGATCTTTCGCACGAGTGAACCGGAGCGAATCTCCGACTCGGTACGCACCGGACCAGGCAGAACGGCCGTCACGCGCACACCCAACGGGCTGAGTTCCTGCTGCAACGCCTCGCTGAGCCCGACGATCGCGTGCTTGGTCGCGGCATACGTGGCGAGGCCCGGCGCCGCAGTGACGCCGAACGTCGACGCGATGTTGACGATGTGACCGCTACTCAACGCGGCGAAGCGCCGTCCGGCGAGCTTCGAACCGACGATGACGCCGTAGACGTTGACATCGAGTTGTTGGCGGGTGACGTCGTCGCTCTCGGACAGGAATTCGCCGGGCGCGATGATTCCCGCGTTGTTGACCAGGACATCCAGCGGGCCCAGCTCGGACTCGACGGCGTCGAGGAAGGAAGCGAACGAGGATGCGTCGCTGACATCGAGACCGAACGCCGAAGCCCGATCCCCGATTTCCGCCGCCGTGCGATGCGCGGTCTCAATGTCGATGTCGCCCAGCGCGACTCGTGCACCTGCGGCAGCGAATGCGGCCGCGGTGGCCGCCCCGATTCCTTTTGCGGCACCGGTGACTGCGACAACTCGACCTTCGAGGAGCTTGGCACGTCTGGACATGAGCCGCACCTTACCTGCGGGTTCAGAGCAAACCTCCAGGCACACACCCGACACGCGGCGAATGGGACACCGATGGCCCTCTCCCGGGCGGGCCTTCGCCCAAGGGAGTGTCTTGTCCTCCCTCTTGTCACCCCCGGGGACTAGGGTCGGTTCCTGGTGGACGATCTTCAGGAGGCTTCATGAACCAGCCAGTTTTCGCCATCGTCGGCGGTGGCTTGGCCGCAGCGAAACTCGCTGAGGCCCTTCGCGATCAGCAATTCGACGGCACCGTCGTCATGATCGCCGGCGAGTCCCATCTGCCCTACGACCGGCCGCCGCTCACGAAGGGCTACCTCGCCGGAAAGAAGCAGCTGAGCGACTTCACGCTCAATCCTGAGCAGTGGTACGCGGACAATTCGATCGACGTCCGGCTGAACACCAAAGTCACCGCGCTCGACCGCGCGAACAAGACGCTGACGCTCGACGACGGCTCGACTCTGATTTACGACAAACTCGCGCTCGCGACCGGCTCGCGGTCCAAGCGTCCGCCGATCCCGGGTTCGGACGCTGACGGCGTCTTCTACCTGCGCACGTATGACGAAGCGTCGGCACTGTCGGAGCGACTGACCGAGGGCGCGCGCCTCGCGATCGTCGGCGCCGGATGGATCGGCCTCGAGGTGGCTGCGCAGGCGCGGTCGCGGGGTACCGAGGTGACCATCGTCGAGGGTGCGCAGACGCCGCTCTACGCCACTCTCGGGCCCGAACTGGGTCAGGTCTTCGCCAACCTGCACATCTCGAAGGGTGTCGACCTCCGGACCAACGCGAACGTCGAGGAAATCACCGTCGACGGGGGTAAGGCGACGGGTCTGCGCCTGGCCGATGGCACGACCGTGGCAGCCGACACGGTGCTCGTCGCTGTGGGTGCGGCACCGAACATCGAACTCGCGCGCGACGCCGGCCTCGACGTCGACGGCGCCGTTCTCGTCGACGAGAATCTCGTCACCTCGGACTCGGATATCGTCGCCGTCGGCGACATCGCCGACGCCTGGCACCCCGTGCTGAACCGCCGGGTTCGGGTCGAACACTGGGCGAATGCGCTCAACCAGCCGGCGACCGCGGCGAAGGCGATGCTGGGCAAGCCAGAACCGTACGCACGGCAGCCGTACTTCTACACGGACCAGTACGAGCTCGGCATGGAGTACCTCGGCCTCGCCGAGCCCGGCAACTACAGTCAGGTAGTGACCCGTGGTGACGTCGACTCACTCGAGTTCATCGCGTTCTGGCTCGATGCGGACAACCGCGTCGTCGCCGGTATGAACGTCAACATCTGGGACGTCACCGACGACATCAAGGCCCTCATCAACTCTGGACGCACCGTCGACCCGGCCCGCTTGGCCGATCCGTCGGTCGCCCTTTCCGACGTCTGACCCACCGCTCCAACCCCTGACAAAAGGAACGAACTTCCCTTGGCTTCCCCGAACCTCACCCGAGAACAGGCCACCGCTCGGGCATCGGTACTCGACGTTCACAACTATCGAATCGACCTCGACCTCACGACCGGTCCTAAGACCTTCCGCTCGGTCAGCACGGTCACCTTCACCGCTAAGCCGGGTTCGGAGACCTTCGTCGACCTCGTTGCCCCGACGCTCATATCGGCGCACCTCAACGGCCAGGCTCTCGATGTCAGCGGTTTCGATGAGTCCCTCGGCATCTCGCTGACCGACCTGGCCGCCGACAACGAACTCGTCGTCGTGGCCGACTGCGCCTACTCGAACACCGGCGAAGGTCTGCACCGGTTCACCGACCCGTCCGATCAGTCCGTCTACCTGTACTCGCAGTTCGAGACGGCGGACGCGAAGCGGATGTTCGCCTGCTTCGATCAGCCAGATCTCAAGGCGACCTTCACCGTGACGGTCACCGCGCCCGAGGGGTGGAAGGTCATCTCGAACGGAGCGGGCTCCGTCGTCGACGGCAAGCACCAGTTCGAGACCACGCCGCGCATGAGCACCTACCTCGTCGCGCTCATCGCGGGACCGTACGCGGAGTGGAACGACACCTACACCGACGAGCACGGCACGATTCCGCTGGGAATCTTCTGCCGCTCGTCGCTCGCCAAGCACATGGACTCCGAGCGGCTGTTCACCGAAACCAAGCAGGGCTTCGACTTCTACCACCGCAACTTCGGCGTTCCGTATGCGTTCGGCAAGTACGACCAGCTGTTCGTTCCGGAATTCAACGCGGGTGCGATGGAGAACGCCGGAGCGGTGACGTTCCTCGAGGACTACGTGTTCCGCTCCAAGGTCACGCGCGCGTCCTACGAGCGGCGCGCCGAGACAGTCCTGCACGAGATGGCGCACATGTGGTTCGGCGACCTCGTGACCATGAAGTGGTGGGACGACCTGTGGCTCAACGAGTCGTTCGCGACGTTCGCGTCGGTGCTGTGCCAGGCCGAGGCGACCGAGTACAAGAGCGCGTGGACGACCTTCGCCAACGCGGAGAAGTCGTGGGCCTACCGCCAGGACCAGCTGCCGTCGACGCACCCGATCGCCGCCGACATCCCGGACCTCCACGCCGTCGAGGTCAACTTCGACGGCATCACGTACGCGAAGGGCGCTTCGGTTCTCAAGCAGCTCGTTGCCTACGTCGGCCTCGAGCCCTTCCTGGCCGGTCTGCGGGCTTACTTCGCCGAGCACGCCTATGAGAACGCCACGTTCGACGACCTGTTGTCGGCGCTGGAAGAGGCGTCCGGCCGCGATCTCTCCGACTGGGGCACCCAGTGGCTCAAGACGACGGGCCTGAACACGCTGCGTCCGGAGTTCACGGTCGAAGGCGGCCTGTACAGCTCGTTCTTCATCCACCAGGACGGCGCCGAGCCGGGCGCGGGCGAGCGTCGTGTGCACCGCCTCGCGGTCGGTATCTACGACGACGACGGCAGCGGAAAGCTCGTGCGCATCAACCGCGTCGAGCTCGATGTCGAGGCCGAGGCCATGACCGAGGTGCATGACCTCGTCGGCAGCCAGGTCGGCAAGTTGGTCCTCGTCAATGACGACGACCTCACGTACTGCTCGGTCCGGCTCGACGAGCCATCCCTCGAGGTCCTCATCGAGCGCATCGGCGACATCGCCGACTCGCTCCCCCGCACCCTGTGCTGGTCCGCTGCCTGGGAGATGACCCGGCAAGCCGAGATGCGGGCGCGCGACTTCGTTGCGCTCGTGCAGCGCGGAATCGGTGCGGAGACCGAAGTCGGCGTCGTGCAACGACTCCTGATGCAGGCCCAGACCGCCATCGGCGCGTATTCGGAGCCGGGTTGGGCAAAGACGTCAGGATGGCCGGCATTTGCCGACCGCCTCGTCGAACTGGCCCGGGCAGCCGAGCCGGGCTCGGATCACCAGCTTGCCTTCGTCAACTCGCTGACGAGCTCGAAGCTCGAAGACCGCCACACGGATCTCATCGCGGCTCTGCTCGAGTCCGACCCGGCGGCGAACGGCCTGCCTGGCCTGACCGTCGATGCCGATCTGCGTTGGCGTCTCGTGTTCGCTCTCGCCGCGGCCGGGAAGGTCGATGCCGACGGCCTCGAGTCTCCGTTCATCGATGCCGAAGCCGCCCGCGACAACACCGCCGCGGGTCAGCGTCAGCGCGAACAATGCCGTGCGGCTCGCCCGCACCCCGACGCCAAGGCCGAGGCCTGGGCTCGGTCGACCGGGGACGACACTCTCGCCAACATCACCAACCGCGCGATCGTGACGGGCTTTTCGCCGGCCGGCCAGGGCGAACTGCTCAAGCCGTACGTCAAGAAGTACTTCGAAACCGTCGGCCCGCTGTGGGAGCGCCGGTCGAGCGAAGTCGCCCAGACCTGCGTCGTCGGCCTGTACCCGTCGTGGGATGTCTCGGCGGAGGCGCTGGACATCGCCGATGACTTCCTCGCCGGCGATCATCCGCCGGCGCTGCGCCGACTCGTCGTCGAAGGGCGCGCAGGGATCGCACGGTCGCTGAACGCACGGGCGTTCGACGCTCGCTGACCCAACAAAAAAATTCGGCCCGGCTCGTTGATCGAGCCGGGCCGAATTCGTTCGAAAACTAGGGACTGGTGATCGCCGAGGCGATGACGTTGATCGCCGACACCACGCCGTCGAGCAGGTCGCCCTCAGCGAGGCTCGACTTCGCTGCGGTGACGCCGAGCTGGCACACCGTGTCGGTCACGCGGGTCGCAGCCGCGCCGCCGCGAATCTCGATGGCGCGCTGGTTCGGCGAGACGGCGATGAGAACCGAATTGTCCGCGTTCGGGGTCGTCTTCAGGATCGCGTCCGCGCCGGCGGCCGGCGATGCGCCGAGGTCGCCAACGTAGACGTTGAAACGAACCTGGGTTGCCCGGTTGGCGGCGATCAGCGCGTCGTCGAGGCGGATCCGCTGCCCGCGCGTGAACGGCGACGGGTCAAATGCGTTGAGATGCTCCGCGGCGCTGGAAACGCGACCGCTGTTGGTCACGACCGAACCAAGCGGGAGGTCGGCGTGCGCGACCGGAGCGTGCTTACCACTTGCCACTTGCAGTTCCCCCCTTTGCATCCTTGTCAGCGTGAAGGTGGGCTACTGACTCAGAGGTCGCAGTCCACAGGTACGGCTCGTGGGTCCACTCGTCACCCTTGTGGTACTCGGTCGGCTTCCACACATCCTTCTTATCGAGAAGGTAGACAAGTGCGAAAACCGCAACGATCACCACCAGCGGAACAGTGTGGAGCAGCGCAGAATTACTCACGATCTAACCGTAGTCCAGCCGACCACTCCAACAAACATGGACGGCTCGATCTGCTACGCGCAAGACAACATTCATGGAAACGACTACTCACGCCGCGCCCTCCCCCAGGTACCTCAGCCAGTCCGGCTCGAGCTCGGTCGTCGCGGACAGAAGGCGCCAATGCGGACCCGTCGGCGGCACCAGCGGAGTGTGGAGAGTCCAGCCGATCTCGCTGAGCAGCCGGTCGGCTTTGCGGTGGTTGCACGGCGCGCAGCTGGCCACGCAGTTCTCCCACGCGTGGGTTCCCCCACGACTCCGCGGAATCACGTGATCGATGGTTTCCGCGCGATCGCCGCAATATCCGCAGCGACCTCGATCCCGCAGCATCAGCGCAGCGCGCGTGAGCGGAACCCGGCCCCGATAGGGCACGCGAACGAATCGGCGAAGTCGGATGACTGACGGAATGAAGACTGTCTTGCCGACAGAGTGGAAGGCGGTTATTTCCGCATCGGGGTCCTCGTGGACCGGATCGGCCTTGTCACAGACCAGAAGAGTGACTGCCCGCCGCACCGGCAATGCTGCCAGCGGCTCATAAGTGGCGTTGAGGAGGAGTACACGGCTGCGCACCCGGAGCGCGCTACCGACATGGGACACATCAAGATCAGCCCCCGATCCCCGAACTCGGACATCGGTGGGCATGAGTTGTCGATGGCCCCGGGCTGGGCTGATCCGTTTCATGGCATCGAGTACCTTTGCACCGCGCACTCAGAGTTATATCCGAGCCGAGACCGGTGAAACTCGATCTCGTCAGCAAAAGTATGCGGAGAGTGGGCCGCTCGCAATAGATAACTCGCCGGGCTGAACTCTGCGAATACAGATTCACCCCCTGGGTGCGGTCAAAATGGCTGCGAACGCGTTAGCAGAAGGGCTTCGACCTGATCATTCGGCCGAAACAGCACAGGGCGCCGAGCACTCGATTGCTCCGCAGCGCCTCGATCGCCGTCGTCGGCGCAGTCGTCCTCGGTTCGCTCGGCTACAGCGCGGTGATCGTCGGGAAGTCGCTTGTGCCGTACCGCACGTTCTACGTATCGGCCACCGGTTCGGACCAGAACGACGGCCGAACGCCCAGGCGCGCTCTCGCCACGCTCAAGGCCGTCAACGCGCTCGAACTTCGCCCCGGCGATCACGTCCGTCTCGATCCGAGAGTGATGTTCACCGGCAGTTTGGTCCTCGACCACCACGACGCCGGCAATGCCGACGATCCGGTCGTGATCGAAACCGCCGGGCCGGGACGGGCAACGATCTCCGCCTCCGGCGGACCTGCGGTCGCCGTGGTCGACACTGCGGGGGTCGAAATACGCGATCTGACGTTGGTCGGCAACACCACGACCGAAGACGGCCTGCGATTCGTCAACAACGCCAAGAACAGCACGCGACTCCGCGGCATCGAGGTCAGCGGTGTCGAGGCAAGTGGGTTTCGGAACGGCATCACCCTGACCGCCACCGGAAACTCCGGATTCGAGCAGGTCACCATCGAGAATTCGACGGTTCACGACAACGTCGCTGCCGGCCTCTCGACCTCTGGCCCAACGCTGACGGACGGCCCGGCGGTCTACGCCCACAAAGACCTGCTGGTGCGAAACGTCGAGGCGCACCACAACCACGGTGACCCACTCGCGACGAAGAACACCGGTAGCGGCATCGTCCTCGGCAGCGTCGAGGACGCGACCGTCACGCGCAGCACCGCGCATGAGAACGGCGGTAGCTCGAACACGACGGAAGGCCCGGTCGGAATCTGGGCGTACGACTCCGAGCACGTGGTGTTCGAGCACAACCTGTCGTACCGCAACCTCACGCAGGGCGCCGACGGTGGCGGATTCGACTTCGACCAGGGCGTCACCAACTCGCTCATGCAGTTCAATCTGTCGTACGAGAACCACAGCTACGGCTACCTGCTCTACACGAACGCTCCGAAGACGGACTCGCTGAAGAACGTCATCCGCAACAACGTCTCGATCAACGATGCCGCATCCGGCACCCAGTACTACGGCTCGATCACCCTCCTCGGCGGACTGTCCGGTCCACACACGGCCGGCGGCATTCGCGATGCCGCGGTCTACAACAACACGGTGGTCACGTCACCGATGGCGGGCGGCACGCCGAGTGCCGTCCTCATCGGGGGCACGCTCGAGAAGGTCGTTGTCGCGAACAACGCATTCATCGTCAACGGGCCGAACCGCCTCGTGCAGTCGATCGACGCCGACCCCGGCGACGTGCGATTCGCCGGCAACTCGTACTCCGCACCGGCGGGTGCGTTCGCCATCACGTGGGGTCCGCAGACCTACCCTGATCTTCCGAGCTGGCAGGCCGCGACGACACAGGAAACCCTCGGCGGGGCGCCGGTCGCCGTCATCGGCGGCAGCGTCGTCGATCCGAAGCTCGTCGAGATCACCGATGCGCACAAGATCGAAACTCTGGTGGGTTTCCGTCCCCTCGCGAATTCGCCGCTCATAGGCGGTGGGGTCAACCTGGCGAGCGCATTCGGAATCGACCCGGACAACTTCCGCGATTACTTGGGCTCGCCGCGAGTTCGGACGCGGTGGGATATCGGCGCTGCGAGTGGCGAGCGCTAGAACCTGAACTCGAGCAACAGATATTGCGCGTACGCCGAGATCCCGACGACGAGCAGATAACCCGCCGCGAGGCAGCCGAGCAGCGGTGCCCAAATGAGGCGCAGTGCGCGGAAGAATCCGATCGCGGTCACCTGCCGCGCTTCCAGCGCGTGCCGAATGGTGAATGCGCAGGTTGACAGAACGTATGCGCTGGCACCGAGAATCGTGAGGCCGACGTAGCCGACCGGACCGACTTCGAGAGTCCCGTAAATCGCGGCGAGGCACAGGCCGAAGGCGATGATCAGAAATGGCACGAAGATCTTGGCCGGCAAGGGCGACCGTGTGCCGTCGTGCTTCGGCGTCACCTTGAAGTCGAGAGGTTTGCGGCGGAACTGTTCGGCGAATGCCGCAACCACACCGAATCCGACGAACGGCCAGCGCGCGAAGACGTAGACCCACTGCTCCCAACTCATGAGCGGGGCGTTGCGTGGGCGCAGCAGGCCGGCGCGCTTGCAGAGCCAGGCGAGAGTGGCGAGCTGAAGACTTATCGCGAACCAGAACGCGAGGAAGTAGCCGTAGTTGACGCGCACCCACGGGACGTCCGTGACCGCCGCCACCGGGGCCAGCACGATCCCCATCATCGAGGTGATCCACAGCATCGGATAGAACGCCAGGGCGAATCCGAAGCGCAGCCGCATCCGCCACGGAACCCGCTTCAGCGTCCTCGGGACCAGCGTCATGCTGCACATCGCGAGGCTGCGGGACCACTGGAATTCCTGCGTCAACATCGCGCCGAGGGTGTCCGGACCTTCGCCGTTGGCGTGCGCCTCGATCGCGAAGGCCCCCGACCAGCCCGCGACGTTCATCAGGTACGAGGTGGTGAAGTCCTCGGCCAGCTCGGGTCCGAGGCCACCGATCTCTTTCAGCGCCTCGGTGCGGACCGCATAGTGCGAACCGATCGCCACCGGGCCGAGCCCGTGGTTGTGCCCCAGCTGATGCGGGCCATGGAACACCGATTCGCGATAGAGCCGCCCACGCACCGCCCACGACATGTCCGCATTCGCGCCGCACACGCTCGGCGCGGCAACGTAGCCGATCGCGGGGTCCGCGAACGGACGGACCATTTCGGCGAGGTACGTGGGCTCGGGAACGTGGTCGGCGTCGAGCTGTGAGACGACGTCATACGCCGCGTAGCCGTAGTGGTCATAGAAGTAGGCTAGGTTGCCCTCTTTGCATCGCCGACGGCGCGGCCACTGTGTTCGCTGGTACTCCGGGACTCCCCGGCGTGTGGATATCGACACCCCACGCGAGGCGCACCAGGCCTCGACTTCCGCGGTCGGCGACTCGTCCGCGAGCCACACGTCATACGGGTACGGGAACTGCTGCTTGAGCATCGCCGAGATGGTCGCGCGCACCATCGACCACGGCTCCGAAGGCGCCTTCGTCACCACCATCGCCACTCGCAGTCGCGGAATGTCCAACGCCGGATTCACTTTTCGCAGCCGGTTCGCGGCGACGACGAAGTACCCCGGAATGATCAAAACGTAGAAAAGCAGCGCGGTATTGAAGACGAATGCGCCGATCGACAGTCGGTGCTGCGGCAACGACCACCACACGAGAAACAGCGCGAGAGTCACCAGCCACGTCAGAGAAACGAATGCGACCAGAATTCGCATGGGCCAACTCAGCGCCCACACGAAGGTGCCGCGACTCGTCACCCGGCGCCGGGGAATTCGCGAAGAAAATACGGGACCGGACGGCCGGATACCGACCACCCGACCGCCAGACAATTCGCGTAGATAAACCTCGGGCGGAACGAAATGCCCGGTCGTATTCAGCAACATCGCCTCGCATGCTAACTGCAGCAAGCGCTGAATTCAGTTCAGCTCAGTTCACGTCGCGCCACGTTCAGCTTCCGGCGCCGTGTGCCGACCGGGGAGAAATCACCCGAGATCGGCGAGGAGGCACAATGGGAACCGTGACGACATCCGGGCAGAGTTTCTATGAGGCCGTCGGTGGGGCTGAGACCTTCGAGAAGCTGGTGCACCGTTTCTACGCCGAGGTCAAGGAAGATGAGGTTCTCCGCGCGCTGTATCCGGAGGACGATTTCGAAGCGGCCGAGCGCCGCCTTCGCATGTTCCTCGAGCAGGACTGGGGCGGTCCCCAGACCTATTCCGCCGAGCGTGGACACCCGCGGCTGCGTATGCGCCACGTTCCGTTCAAAGTCGGTCCCATCGAGCGCGACGCCTGGCTCCGTTGCATGCGTGTCGCCATCGGGTCGATCGACCATTCGACAATCGACGCCGCGCACCGCAAGGCCCTTATCGACTACTTCGAAATGGCCGCGCACTCGTTGATGAACTCGCCCTTCTGATTTCTGCGCGACCGTCCGAGGCGTGGCACCATGGCGACCATGCCATGGTGGTCGAACGCGGTCTTTTATCAGGTCTATCCGCGTTCGTTCGCGGACTCGAACGGCGACGGGATCGGTGACCTGGGTGGCGTGCGCGATCGCCTCCCCTACCTCAAGTCGCTTGGCATCGACGCGCTTTGGTTGTGCCCGGTCATGCGGTCTCCCATGGCCGACGGCTGCTACGACGTCTCCGACCCACGGGACATCGATCCCCTGTTCGGCGGGATCGAGGCGCTCGACGAGCTCATCCAGGCCGCCCACGGACTCGACATTCGAGTCGTCATGGACCTCGTTCCCAACCACACAAGCGACCAGCACGAATGGTTCCAGGAAGCGCTGAGCTCGCCGCCTGGCAGTCCGGAGCGATCGCGGTACATCTTCCGACCGGGACGTACCCCCGACGAGCCCCCGAACAACTGGCCCAGCATCTTCGGCGGGCCGGCGTGGCATCAAGTGCCTGATGGGGGGGCCGGGGCGAGCGAAGCGACGGGAGGGGATTGGTACCTGCACATCTTCGCGCCGGAGCAGCCCGACCTGAACTGGGAGAATCCCGAGGTCTTCGCCGACCTCGAGAAGACACTGCGCTTCTGGCTCGACCGTGGCATCGACGGCTTCCGCATCGACGTCGCGCACGGCATGGCCAAGCCTGACGATCTGGCCGACATGCCAGACATCGCGCACGGAATGCTCGACCTCGATGACGACGACCCGAGGTTCAACAATCCCGGCGTTCACGCGATCCACCGCAAGATTCGCCTTGTCATGAACGACTACCCAGACGCCGTGACGATCGGCGAAGTGTGGTGCAAGGACCCGCATCGCTTCGGTGAGTACGTGCGGCCCGACGAACTCCACCTCGCGTTCAACTTCAAACTCGCCGAGGTCGACTTCGATGCCGGGGAGATCCGCGAAGCAATCGAGAACTCGCTGAAAGCGGTCACTCTCGTCAAAGCCAACCCGACCTGGACATTGTCGAACCACGACATCGAACGGGAAGTGACGCGATACGGCGGCGGCACGATCGGCGTCGAGCGAGCCCGCGCCATGATGCTCCTGACGATCGCGCTCCCCGGCCCGACGTTCATCTACAACGGGTCCGAACTCGGACTGCCTAACGTGGACGACCTGCCCGACGAGGTATTGCAGGACCCGGCGTGGGAGCGCTCCGGACATACCGTTCGCGGCCGCGATGGCTGCCGGGTTCCGCTCCCCTGGTCCGGAACCGAGCCGCCCTTCGGATTCACAACCGGCAATTCGTGGCTGCCGCTGCCGCCCGAATGGGCGACGTTGACGGCCGAGGCGCAACAGTCGAATCCGAATTCGACATTCGCTCTCACCCAGACCGCACTTCGCTTGCGGCACACTCGGCGCGAGTTCTCGGGGAATCTCGAAGGTCTTTCCGCCACCGATGATTCCGTCTCTTTCCGGCGTTCTGGCGGACTGTCGGTACTCGTCAACACCGGCGCGGAACCCATTCCATTGCCGACCGGCGAAGTTCTGCTCGCGAGCGGTCCGATCACGGATTCGGTGCCCCCGAATACGGCCGTCTGGACGATCAACGTCTCAACGTCATAAACGCCGCCGCAAATCCCGATTGTTCGGATAAACGGCGCTACGCTCGCCCGCGATGCACCACGTCCAGAAGTCGCCAGGGAACCGTTCGCTGATCTGGGGAGCCGCGCTCTCGGCCGGCGCAGTCGTGCTTGTCACCGCTGCTGGATTCGGCGTTCACGCGCTGCTCCAGAAAGACGACGTCGCTCTCCCGAATGCGTTCTATGTCAGCCCGTCGGGCGACGACAACGCCGACGGCCGGACGCCGCAGACGGCGTGGAAGACCCTCGCGCGGGTGAGCGAAGCACGCCTCGCCGCGGGCGAGCAGGTGCTCCTCGAAGCTGGCTCCCGATTCCAGGGCCAGATCGTCGTCGACCATGGCGCCGACAATCCGCAGAACCCGCTCGTCATCGGTTCCTACGGCGACGGGCGTGCGCAGATCGTCAACGACCAGGATTCCGCGGTCGTCGTTGCCAACCGCAGCGGCGTGACGGTGCAGGATCTCGACATCGTCGGACCGGGAGCCGCGGTGTCTAACAGCGACGGCATCGCGGTGTTCAACGACAAGAACTCCACGGAGCGCCAGCGCGGCATCGTCATCCAGCGGGTCTCGGTCGCCGGCTTCAAGCACGGCATCGCCGCGGGCGCAGTAGGCGGTGCGCCCGGATTCGACGGCCTCGACATCCACGACGCGCTCGTCAAGGAGAACCGACTCTCGGGCCTGTTCACCTACGGCGCAGATTTCGACGCCGCGCACCCGACGTATTCGCACACCAACGTGCGCATCTCCCACGTCGAAGCCGCGGGGAACACGGGCGATCCGAACCTCAGGACGAACAGCGGCAGCGGCATCGTGCTCGGCAGCGTCGAAAACGGCATCGTCGAGTATTCGACCGCACACCACAACGGCGCTCTTTCGGACACGATCGAGGGCCCGGCGGGAATCTGGACCTACAACTCGACCCGCGTTCGGATCGAGCACAACCTCGCGTACAACAACACGACGAGCGAAGCCGACGGTCACGGATTCGATCTCGACCAGAACGTCTCCGACTCGACGCTCGAGTACAACCTGTCGTACGACAACGCCGGTGCCGGATTCATGCTGTTCAGCAACGCGAACAACCAAACGCATCGCAACAACCAGGTGCGTTTCAACGTCTCGATCAACGACGCGACGGCCAGTGGCTTCTACGGCGCGATCACGATCTTCGGCGGCACCCAGGGGCCGGATTCGGAAACCGGCGTCTTCGACGCGCAGGTCTACCACAACACTGTCGTCACCAAGGCGCACGACGGCGTCATCCCGCCGACCGTCCTCGTGCTCGGCAACCTTCGCGACGTCAAAGTGCTCAACAATGTCTTCGTCGCGAACACGGGAGCGCAGCTGACCCGCGCCAAGGAGTTCACGCCGGAGGGAATCACGTTCGGCGGCAACGTCTATTACGCCGAACGGACCGGTCGTCCATTCGAGTGGAACGGCGAGCTCTACGCGACCCTCGACGCTTGGCGCGAGTCGAGCGAGCAGGAACTGATGTCCGGGCGCCCGGTCGGTGTCGAAACCAACCCCGACTTGCGCGGGCTGATCGGCTCCCCGACCTCGATCCGGAATGCCAGCCAGCTCAAGGACATCAATCTTCGACTCGACAACGGCTCGCCACTCATCGGCACCGGCATCGACCTCGACGCGCTGAAGATCGACCGCGGACGCGAGGACTACTTCGCCGACGAACTCACGAAGTCGTACGACGCCGGGGCCGCAGCAGTGCGCGCGGGTGAACGCTAGCCGGGTTTCAGAACGGCGGGGGTGCCAGTTTGTCCCGCAGTGCTTCGACTTGCCGGTGCTGCATGTACAGCCGCCTCAATGACCTGAGCTCTTCCCGATGTGCCGGGTCGTTGGCTAGGGCGATGTCGTTGAGCGTCGGGCCCACGATGTCGGGTCCGACGTTCTGTTCCCACCAGGTCGGGTGGTCCAGTTCCGCTTCGAGGTCGTCGGCGTGGATCCAGCCTCCAATGTCAGGTTCGATCGAGAATCGATCGACGTTCGGTGCGAGGTTCGGTGGTAGTGGTCCGGCTCGAGTGATCCGGGTCAACCCGTTCGGCGAGGTCCACATCACCCCGGATTTCACGCGCCGACAGCCCCACAACTTCTTCGTTTTCAACTGGTGATGCGCTTTACAGACCGGTTGGAGGTTGCTCACGATGGTGAGGCCGCCCAAAGCCGGGTTGTCATGGTTGAACGGGTTGATGTGATCGAGTTCGCAGTCCCGCGACGGCACGGTGCAGCCCGGGAACGTGCAGGTCGGGTACATCGCCCGCACCACCGCAGCGACCGTCGCGTCGGGCTTGTATTTGAGGGCGCTGTTCGACCGCGGCGGGGTCACCAGCGGCGTATTCGGCACTTTGGGGGCCTTACGCACGCGGCCACAATCGACCAGCGGCAGCGAGTCGCCCGAACGTGGCTTCTCAGCCAAACTGGCGAGCTCGGCGAGGATGCCCTGCCAGGCGGCATCATCGGCGAGCTCGCGCACGAGTTCGGTCGGGATCGGAGTCCCGTCATCCAACGTCGCGGCACCGTTCTTCAACGCGAGCAGGGTCTTGATGTCGATGAGGATCTGCAGCAGAAACTTCCTGCGGGTCGGCTGCTCGATACCCGCTTTCGGGCAGTCGACATCCTCACACCGACACACCAACACGGTTTCGCCGTGCAGCAGCGCCATCAGCCCGTCCGCTCGCCGGGCGTTGCGGGAGCGTGGGTCCTTCACACACACGGTTTCG
>JAJFUQ010000281.1 GCA_021372355.1 Nocardiaceae bacterium
AGCTGATGGACTTGCCGGATGAAGTGGGCGCGCAGATCCTGGTCGACCCGGACAAACCGGTGCCCGTGATCCAGTGCGAAGTCTATCATCCGGACAACAAGCACTACTACGGCATCGTGGTGCACGAGTCGACGAAGAGCATCCTGTGGCGTTACGACTACGGGCAGAGCTGCCCGAAGATCGTGACGCGCGCGACGAAGGTCGCGGGCGAGCTTTACGGCCGCGGCCGCGCGATGCTTGCGCTGTCGGACGCGAAGACGCTCGACAAGGTGACGGAATTCATCCTGCGCCACGCAGCGCTGCAAGTCGCGCCGCCGATGACCGGCGTGAGCGATGGCGTGCTGAACCCGTGGACCGCAACGCTGCAGCCCAACAAGATTCTGCCCGTGGCCTCGAACGACAACGGCAACCCGTCGTTGCGCGTTCTCGAGATCGGCGGGAATTTCCAGATCGGCGAAGTGCTCGTCGAGAACCTGCGCAACAGCCTGCGCCGCAAGATGCTGGGCCCCGACATGTCGGACGGCGCGATCAAGAGCGCCACCGAGATCTCGGTCTCCGACCGCAACCGCCTCTGGGCGATGGGCGGCGAGTACGCCCGCATCCAGTACGAGGGTCTCGCGAAGATCGTCGCACGCGGCGTGTTCATTCTGCAGCGCAAGGGCCTGATCCCGAAGTTCAAGATCAACGGCCGCGAGGTCGCGCTCAAGTACACCTCGCCGTTCGCGAAGTCGCAGGCGTCCGAAGACATCAACGCGCTGCTGCGCATGCTCCAGGTCGGCGACCTGATGAGCGTCGGCCCGGAGACCGTGAAGCTCGGCATCAAGGTCGAGGACATCCCGGCCTGGGTCGCGCGCAAGGAGGGCGTGGACGAGGATCTCATCCGCTCGCCGGACGAGAAGGCGAAGGTCATGGATCAGGCGACGCAGGCCGCGGCCGCGATCGCCGAAGCTCCCGATGCAGCTGCTACGCCGGAGGCGCCTGCTGAATGACGTCCCTCTTCGATGAGCCCGAAGTAGTCGGCGACGACGCCGACACCATGCGCCGCAAGGCGCTCGAGTTCGCGCAGAACTACGCCGTGCTGTTCGTGCACAACCCGGTCGGGCGCACGCTGCTCGAACACTGGACGGCGACGCTCGCTAACAAGCGCACGCCGGTCAACGCACCCATCACCGAGTACGCCGCCAACGAGGCAGTGCGTGCCTTCATCCAAGGAATCCACGACCAGATCAAACTGTCCCAAGACAGCGCGATGCGATAGTTCCACAACCTGAAGAGAGGACGATATGACGACACCCGCAGCGGCTCCCGCCGCACCTGCGGCCGCCGCGCCCCAGACTCCCGCAGCCCCTGCCGCTCCCGCGGCGCCGGCTGCACCCGCAGCGCCTGCACCGACCAGCTTGATTGACCCGGGCGCCGCTCCGGCGGCTCCCGCAACCCCCGCCGCTCCCGCGGCACCAGCCGCGCCTGCTGCTCCGGCGCAACCGGAGTGGTTCTACGCCAACGGCGTGAAGGGCGAAGGCCCGGTGCCGGAGTGGTACAAGAAGGACAAGTACAAGTCCATCGAAGAGCAGGCGAAGGCGTACCCGGAGCTCGAGAAGCGCTTCGGCACCTTCACCGGCGCGCCGAAGGACGGCAAGTACACGTTCAAGATGCCGGAAGGTATCGAGGGCGAACTCGACCAGACGAGCCAGCAGTTCCAGGACTTCAACAAGTGGGCGCTCGAGTCCGGGTTGAGCCAGGACGGCTACCAGAAGATGCTCGAGATGTACGTCGAGAACATCGTTGCGCAGCAGCCCGACATCGCGCAGATCAAGGCGTCCCTCGGCGAGAAGGCCGATGAGCGGCTCGGTGCGGTGAACGCGTGGGTCAAAGCGAACGTCCCCGCGGAAGTGCAGGAGAAGTTCAAGGTCGCGACGAGCGGCGCGAACGCGGTCGAAGTGTTCGAGGCCATCGAGGCCGTGATCGCGAAGACTCGTCAGCCCGCGCTGCCGAAGGCGAACGACACCGATCCGACGAGCTCGACGCCGACGTCCGAGAGCCTGATCCGCGCGGAGATGGAGAAGAAGAACGCGGACGGCAAGGTGCTCTACTTCGACCCGAGCCAAGAAGGCCAGAACCATCGCGCGAAGGTCGAGAAGATGCGCAACGAGATGTTCGCGCGGCAGTCGCAGCAGTGAGCGGCGGAACGAACACAGGATGATTTGTACGGTGCCCTTCGCAAGAGGGGCACCTAACAAGTCTTCGTAGCCGGGACCTCGAAAGAGCCGGCGTCAGCGAAAGCTCGGAGGCCACCACGTACGGTGGCGAGTGCGAGAGGCGGGCCGTCTACCAAGACGGGACCCCAAGTCAAGCGCAATGCCGGTGAAAGCCCGGACAAAAGCAACACATCTCCAACACTCCTTTCGAGGTTTCAACATGTCAATCAATCTCGGGGGCACCTACTCCAGCACGACCAATGCTGCGCGTGCCTCCTACGACGAGGCCGTGAAGGTCGCGTACCAGGGCGCGGGCGTCCTCCGTCCGACCGTGACGGTCAAGACCGGCATCGTCGGTCAGACCCACTTCTTCCGCAAGTTCGGCGCGACGGCCGCGATCCAGCACTCGAGCTCGGATCTCATCACGCCGGCCGACGCGACGCACGCCAAGGTGCCCTGCACGCTGACCAACTGGCGCGTGGGCGACTACACCGACCTGTTCGATCAGGCGGAGACGACGGTCGACGAGCGTGCGCAGCTCGCCGCGGTCGACGCGAAGGCCATCGGCCGTCGCGAGGACCAGCTCATCATCGACGCGCTCGATGCCGCGACCTCCATCGCCGGCACGGTCGACGAGGACCTGGGCGGCACGAACTCGCTCCTGAACGCGGACAAGCTGCGGCGCGCGAAGCGCCACCTGTTCGAACAGCAGGTCTCGGACACCCAGCACACGATGCTGGTGAACGCGGCCGGCATGGAAGGTGCCCTGGCGGAGACCGAAGTCACTTCGGCCGACTACCAGACGATGAAGGCGCTCGTCGACGGCAGCGTCAACAACAAGTCGGCTTTCGGCTTCACCTTCAAGGTGATCGAGAACCGTGCGGAAGGTGGCCTGCCGGTCGTCCCGGCCTCGACGGCGATCCGTCTGTGCTTCGCGTACGACCGCGCCGCGGTCGGCCTCGCGACAGCGATCGAGCCGCGCGGCATGGTCGACTGGATTCCGGAACGTGCCAGCTGGCTGTCGCAGACCCTGTACAAGGGCGGCGCGACGGTGATCGACAGCAAGGGCGTCGTGGAAGTCCAGAGCTACGAGTCGTAAACCTCTGACCGAGGAGGGCCGGTAGCGGCTCTCCTCGTCTTCATTCTTCATTCTCGAACAAGGAATCTTTCACATGGCTCTGGATCTCACACAGCTGAAGCGGGTTGGCCCGCAGGTGGGCGCGACCCACTGGACCTACAAGTCGGCCGGCGACGCTCTGACGACCTGCGACGGCTCGGGCTACTTCAACGGTGCCGCGGACCGTCTCAAGGTCGGCGACGTCATCTACGTGCAGCCGACCTCGGGCGCCTGCGGCTTCCTGAAGGTCGACTCGAACACGCGCGACCTGACGGCAACCCCGCCGGTCTCGGGCGTGGTCGACACCCTCAACGCCCTGTCGCTGGGCACCACGGACTCCGACTAGGATCGGCTTGGGGCGGGGGCGGCTAACTACCGCCCCCTCTCTTCACTTCACAAGGAATATCAATGGTCACTCAAACAGGCAAGGCGGTGCTCAAGCGCCTCGCATCCGGCCAGAAACCGAATCGCGGCGCCCCGACGGTCGCGGATTGCCCGGCTGGCGGAACAGGTGCGGCTGCCGGAGGATGGGACACCGCGAACAACCGCAACGCGGCGATCACATCGATCAACGCGGTGATCGCTCAACTGCGGGCGATCGGCATCATCAACTAGAAGTGGCGACACTTCTGGTCGTTGGAAGTGCGCCGTGTCTGCACGAGGATCTCGAGCAGGCACGGCGTCTTTTCCCCGATCACGAGACGATGCTCATCAACGGTGCGTGCACGGCGGTTGAAGCCGCCGAGCATGTGCTCGCAGGGCACACGGTCAAGGCGGAAGAGTTCCAGGCGGCGCGCAAGGCCGCGTTTCCGCACGCTGCGCCCTGGCGCCTGCACGCGAACTGGACGTCGAAGCAGCCGATCCCGAAGAAGGAATACCCGAGCGTCACCGACTGGTGGGGGCCGGACGTCTCCACGGGCGCCACGAGCGCCGGCAAGGCGGCCCGCATCGGGTTTCATCTCGGCTTCGAGCGGATCATCCTTTGCGGCTGCCCGATGGACGGCAGCGGCTACAGTTTCGACGAAGCTCGGGTCTCGCAAGACCCGGCATGTTTGCGCGTCGGAGCGCCGGAGTCGCAGAGCGCGAAAGTGATTCGCCGCTACCGCGACTCGATGGCGAGACTTGCGCAGAGCGACTTCAAGGGTCGCGTATTTTCCATGAGCGGATTCACGAGGCAGGTACTGGGGGCCCCATGAGCGAAGCTGCACGACAGGCCGAGATCAAGCGATACGAGGCAGCCTACCGGCTGCCGCAGTATCACATGGGCGAGAAGCGCCGCAAGCGCGCGAAGGAAGTTCTGTCGAACTTCCCGATAGGCACGACGCTGCTCGACGTCGGCGCCGGCCGCGGCGAGCTTGGCGACGTGTGCGATGGGCTCGACATCGACTACCGCGGCATCGAGCCGGTGCCTTACCTCACCAGCGGCCGGGTGCGTACCGGGATCGCGACGGACATTCCGATGTCCGACAAGGCCGTCGACATCGTCGCGTGCCTCGACGTCCTCGAGCACCTGATCGAGTCGGACATCGAGCCGGCCCTTGCGGAGTTCAAGCGCGTCGCGCGCAAGTACATCTTCCTCACGGCCTCGGAGCGCCCGTCGCGCAGCCCCGTCGATGGCCGCGATCTCCACATATCCAAGCGCCCGGAAGCCGAGTGGCTGCGCCTTTTCCGAAGCGCCTTCCCCGGCGCGAAAATCGATCCACTCGGCATGGTCGGCGTCAGCCCCGGCTGGCTCATCACTCTTCAGTAAGGACTCTCGTGGCCCAGAAAATCAAGCAGGGCATTGCGCTTCTCGGCACTCTCGAGGCGCCCGTGAACGCGGCGAACTCGGGGTCGAACGAGATCGTTGCCGCGGTCGCGGACCGCCGCATCCGCGTCACGCAGGTGTTCTTCGTGGTCGATAGCGCGGTGACGGTGCAGGCGCGCAGCGCCGCGAACAACCTCACCGGGGCCATGTCGTTCGCAGCGAACGGCGGTATTGTTCTGCCGTACAACGAGCAGGGCTGGTTCACCACGAACCGCGGAGAAGCGTTCAACCTCAATCTCGGCGGCGCGGTCGGCGTTCGCGGCGCGCTCAAGTACGATCTGATCGTCTGATGCCGCTCGTCTGCTCGGCGGGCCCGGGCTCGCGGCTATACACGACGCCGCCGGCCGCTCCCGAAAACGGATCCCTGACGTTCATCGAGAGTTCGGCGGGCAACTACGAGCGAGCAGTTCTGCCGGTGATCCCGGACGGATTCGGCGACGGCGAGTTCACTTGCACGATCTTTTTCCGCTGCTTGAGCAACGGCACGTACGCGCTCGGCAGCACCGCCTCGGGCACCAATCAGTTACGGAACTGGTCGAACGACAACTCCACGCGCTATGGCTCGAGCGGCTGGTGGTTCCCGGGCAACTTCCTGCTCGACGGGCACCAGAACAGTTCGTTCTCCGCCGGCACGTTCAGCGTGCAGATCGCCGCCGGCCGCCCTCGCTGGCTGTTTGGCGACGGCGCCGCAGCGGCCGCGAACACGGGCGGCGTGTGGGGCATTCAATCAGCAGCCACGGAAACGGTGCTCGACAACGCATGGCATCGCCTGGACCTCATCCGGCGGTGGAATGGCGGTTCCAACGCGGACCTCGAGCTGTGGCTGGATGGCAGCCTGCAAGACACGCAGACCACGACGTCGCGCACGAACATGGCGACGACGTACTGGGATTCGTGGACCGGATACCCGTCCAACCAGAACAACTGGATGTTTGGCACGGAGAAGCAGGCCGCGCTCGGCGTGATTTCGCAGTACGAGGACTTCAAGGGCCAGCTGGGTCAGATCCGCTTCTGGTCCGCGGCACTGTCGTCGCCCTCGGGCTTCGCGGACGTCGCGGGCAACGAGACAAACCTTGTCGGATTGTATCGGTTCGACGAGGGCACGGGTACGTCGGCTAACAACAGCATCTCGGTAGGCACCACGGACAGCATGACTCTGGCGCAAAGCCCCGCTTGGTCGGCGCTGAATCCATTCTAGCCCATGGCCCTAACTAGAACACAACGCATCGCATCGACCAGTGCCGCAACGTTCGGCACTGGCGCGTACACGACTGCGTCGTTCACGCCGAGTAACAACTCGGTTCTGGTTGTCGTCTGCGCCGCGATCCAGACGGCGGACGGCGGGATGGAGGGCACAGACCTCACCATCACCGACAGTGCGGGCCTGACATGGACCGCGCAGGTGGCGACGACCGGCAGCCCTGCGTGGTCGTACGGCTGCCGCATCTGGACGGCCCCGGTGACGACCGGCGTCTCGATGACTGTGAGCGTCGATTGCGGCGCTTTCAGCATGGAGTTCTACCGCGTTGAGGTGTTCGACTACACCTCGGACACGGGAAGCGCTGCGGTAGGCGGCACCGCCACCGGCACGGACGCGGACGGCGATGGCGCCGCGAGCATCACGTTATCGTCCACGCCCGCGACTTCGAGCCATGTGCTCGCGGCCTGCATGACGGGCCTCGGCGGCGCGTCCGGCACCATCACCTCTGGCTCGGGCTTCACCGAAGTCAACGAGTCGGTGATGACGAGCTGGGCGGTCGTCGAGACCGAGACCCGCACCGGGTCGACTTCGACGACCGTCGACTGGGTGGACGTCCTCGCGACGGGCACCGGCTTCGGCGGGTCTGTACTGGCCGCTGTCGAGATCACGGAGGTCTCGTCGGCGTCGACCGATCAGGAAGGCTTCCGGTTCGGTGAGGACGACGCGAACGAGGCGTCGCACACTTGGACCGACGCGCAAGACACGAACATCACGGCGGTTGCGGGATCGAAGCTGTTCCGCGCGCTGGTTGACGCCACAGGCGATCCGGCTAATGCCGCGTACACCCTGCGAGCGCAGAAAAACGGCTCGGGTGGGTACACCGCTGTAGAGGTGGGCTCAGCGAGCAGCCCCACGCTCTCGTTTGGCGCTGCCGGCACGATTGCGGTCTCGGCATCTGGCGGCACGTCTGTATCGCCGACCTATCCGTCCGGGATCACGACCAACTCGTGCCTTGTGCTGGTGATCGGGCAGAAGCCGAGCACGGCCAACAGCGGATCGGTCACGACCCCGACCGGGTGGACGCTTCAGACATCGCTGACCGGAGCCGGCGGATATGGCGCGACACTGGGCGCGGATACCGGCAACACGAACATCTTCGTGTACACCAAGGACACGGTGTCGGGCAGCGAGTCGGGCACGCTCGCGGTCACGGTGGGCACGAACGGAGTCTGCTGGGGCAATATCTATCGAGTTGAGGCGAGCGCACAGGCGACGTTCAGCTACGATTCCGGCACGGGTTCCGATACGTCTGCCGGAAACGTCTCGATCGCCACGGGAAACATCGCGATTGCGGCTGGGGATTACATCCTCGCCGGCATGTGCATCCCGACCGATGTCACGACGCCCGCGCAGTTTAGCGCCGAAGCGCTCGCGCAGACCGGTACGACCTTCGGAACAGTAACGGAGGTTGAGGAGCCGGACAGCACGACCGGTAACGACATCGGCGGCTTCATTGTTCGGGCCCCGGTCAGCAGTGGTTCCGGGTCTGGAGCGGTGACACTTACTGCGACGGCAGGCGGCACTACGACCAACGTGCGCGGTCCGGGCTTCGTGCTGCGCATCCGTGCCACGGGCGTCGCGCGTGAGGTGTACGTCTCGACCTCGGCCAACATCGCCGGGGGTGGCGAGGCCACCACAGCGCGGCTGACCGCGCCGAGTGGCAAGAGCACCAGCGATTTCGTCACCGGCCGACGCTGGGACGACGAGAACGGTTCCGATTCGATTGACATCACGACCGACGACTACACAGAGGTCGAGTGGTCGATCACGATGGCCGGCTCACTATCCAACGGCGATTACTTCGACTTCCGCGTGTACGCGGGCGCTTCGCCGCTCAGCAGCTATTCGCAAACGGGTCGCTGGACGATTGGCACTGGCGGCAGCCCAACTTGGGGCCCTCTGCTGGCTTTGCAAAACAACAGACTGGTAGTTAGGTACTGACATGTATCACGGCGACATCCGCCTCGGCGACACGATCGACATCAAGTTCTGCACTGTCGCCACGACGGGTGCGCCGACGACGCTCGCCGGTACGCCGAGTGTCGCCGCGTACCCCGGCAACAGCACAACCGAGATCACGGCCGGCATCACGCTGACGGTTGACTTCGATAGCCGCACGGGCATGCACAACGTCCGCGTGGTGGCCTCCAGCGGCAACGGCTACGCGACGGCGACGAACTACACGCTCGTCATTACGGCGGGCACCGTGGGTGGCACGTCGGTGGTCGGCTACTGCATCGGCAGCTTCAGTGTCGAGAACCGCTCAGCGGTGATGCCGACGACCGCGGGGCGCACGCTCGATGTGAGTGCGACCGGCGAGGCTGGCGTTGACTGGGCGAACGTGGGAGGTCCCACGACCTCGGTCAACCTCTCGGGTACCACGATCAGCACCTCGCAGGCGGTGGCGTCTGTCTCCGGCGCCGTGGGTTCGGTCACGGGTAACGTGGGCGGCAACGTCAACGGCTCGGTGGCCTCGGTGACCGCGGGCGTCAACGTCGCGCAGATCAGCGGCGACTCGACCGCAGCCGACAACCTCGAGACGCTGCTCGACGACACGGCGGGTCCGGTGCCGTGGATGGGCATTCTCGACCAGGGCACGGCGCAGTCGGCGACCGGCAACGACATCGTTCTGCGCGCGGCCAACAGCCACGCGAACGACACGCTCATCGGCGCGACGATCATGGTTCTCGGCTCGACGCAGGGCTACTGGCAGGCTGCGCTCATCAGCGACCACGTGAACGCGACTGACACCGTGACCGTGACCGGCAACGCCGGCTACGTCACGCCGTCCGGCACGATCACGTACAAGATCTTCGCCACGGCTGCCAGCTCCGGCGGCTCGGGCCTCGACGCCGCGGGCGTGCGCGCGGCGATCGGCATGTCCACGGCGAACATGGATACGCAGCTCTCCGGTATCCAGTCCGACACCAACGACATCCAGACGCGCTTGCCCGCGGCGCTCGTGTCCGGCCGCATCGATGCAAGCGTCGGTGCGATGGCCGCGAACGTGCTCACGGCCACCGCGATCAACGCCGACGCCATCACCGCCGCGAAGGTCGCGGCCGACGTCACGACCGAGATTCAGTCGGGCCTCGCCACCGCTGCGAACCTCGCGACGGTCGACACCGTCGTCAATGCGATCCTCGTGGACACGGGCACGACTCTGCAGGGCGTGGTCGACACGATCCAGGCGGATACCGACGACATCCAGGCCCGTCTCCCGGCCGTGCTGGTTGGAGGCCGCATGGCCTCCGACGTGGGCTCCATCTCGACGGACGCGACCGCGGCTGACAACCTCGAGGCTGCGCTCGACGGCACGGGCGGCGTGACCATCACGGCCGGGCTCACCGGCAACGTCACAGGCAATCTCTCCGGCTCAGTGGGCAGCGTCACGGGCGCCGTGGGTTCCGTCACGACGGTCAGTGACAAGACCGGTTACCGGCTCTCCGCGACGGGCGTCGATGACATCCTCGACGAGCCGATCACGGAGCCGAGCGGCGTGTTCGCTTGGGCCGGCGCGACCTTGCGCAACATCGTGGCGTACGTTGGCGCGAAGGCGTCGAACCGTCAGACCGAGACCGCGACGACCTACACCCTGCGTAACCGCGCGAACAGCGCCGACATCGCGACGTCCACGAACAGCGACGACGGCACGACCACCGTGAAGGGCAGCGACGCCTAATGGCGCTGAACACCCGGACAAGACGGAAGGCCGTCATGGGCATGGGCATGTCGTTCCTCCTGCATCTGAACGCGCCGAGCGGCAGCAATCTCGACACCGAGGGGGAGCGCAAGCTCTTCCTCGGACTCTCGAGCGCCATCGCATCGGGCCTGCCGCCCGTTGCCGGTCCGGGCGCTATCTATCTACTCATGCGAGGCGTTGGCTAAGTGGCACTCGAAACCTACAGCAAGATTCAGTTGATCTCGAACGCACTGATTCTTTGCGGCGAGCAGCCGCTCGAGTCGCTTTCCGACGCGCGCTACGGCGCGACCGTCGGCGCGAACCTGTTCGAGCTGCTGTACGAGAACGAGCTGCAGACGAACCGATGGCGCTTCAGCATGAAGAAGGGTGCGCTTTCGCGCCTCTCTGACGTGCCGCTCAACGAGTGGCAGTACGTCTACCAGCTCCCGACCGACATGCTACTTCTCGTCGGCATGACGTACCCGCAGCCGTACGAGATCTACGGCCAGCACCTCTACACCGACGCCACGTCGGTCGAGATCGAGTACCAGTTCAAGCCGACGATCGACAAGATCCCGGCCTACTTCGCCCTGCTCATGACTTACGTGCTCGCGAAGGACATGATCTCGCCGATCACGGAGAACGAGGCCAAGCACAAGATGATGCAGGCGAAGTACCTGCCGCAGCGCGACCGCGCACTCTTCGCCGACGCGCAAGCGCGCCCGGCGAAGCAGATCGTCGATTCGCCGTTTACGGATGTGCGGTGATGCCGGCTACGGGGCAGGCGCGAAAAGAGATCGCCGCACGCTGGTATCGGAAGCGCGCGAAAGATCCGGCCTTCTTGGCCGAGCAGGCCGCGAAGATGCGGAAGATTCGCGCCAAATGGACCCCGGAGAAGAAGGAAGAGATTCGACAAAAGCGAGTCGATGCGAAGCCCACGATGCTGATGCAGGCAGCGCGTCAGCGCTGTTCGAAGTCAGGCATGGAGTTCGACTTGGATGACGAGTGGGTTGCGCAACGGTGGACTGGGCGCTGCGAACTGACCGGGTTCGAATTTGCCATCGGCAACCGCGTTCTCGGGATGTTCTCTCCCAGCATCGACCGCGTGGATAATTCCAGAGGCTACTTGAAAGACAACTGCCGTTTCATTCTGTTCGGCCTGAACACCGCGAAAGGTGCAGGAACCGACGCTGAGCTGCTGCAGATCGCACAAGCGGTCGTGGCACGAGGGCGCCTGAATGTCGCGGTATGATTATATTCAGAATAGCTTTTTGAGTGGAGTTCTCGATCCACGCGCTTCCGCGCGCGTAGAGACCGACTCCTACAACAACGGGCTCTACACGGGCGAGAACATCGTGCCCGTGCACCTGGGCGGCGTGCGCCGTCGCGGCGGCCTGCGCCACGTCACGCAGCTTTCTAACCAGTTGACCCGGGTCACCTCGGGCGTGACCGTCACGGCTCCCCGTGGCGGCACGATCGGCAACGCGAACGACGACAACGAGACGACGCTCGTCACGACAACGGTCAACGTCAGCACGATCGATCCGTACATCGTTCTGCAATACGACCTGGGCTCGGCACAGCCGGTCATGATGGTCGACGTGATGAACATCCGCTCGTCCGGCGGCTCCAGCACCGAGTTCCTGATCCAGTGGAGCAACGACGCCGTGTCGTGGCAGAACTGGGGCCCGGCGGCTTTCGGAGTGAACTTCGAGCTCGTGGACACGACGCCCCGCAGCTATCGCCGCGGGTATCTCAAGCCCAACGGCGCCGGCATCAGTGTTCGCTACTTCCGCCTCGTCAAGATTGGCGGCACGGACATGGGTGCCGTGACGATCACGACTTCGGGCATGAACATCTGGGTCGACGCCGGCACCATCTCGAACGTGCGCAACATCCCGTTCGAGGTCTCGACCGAAGAGCCGTATATGGCGGTCTTCACGGATCGCACGATCTCCATCTGGAACGACGGCGCGCTGGTCGACATCCTGCCGTCGCCGTACGAGAGTGCGAATATTCCCGATCTCGACGCCTCGGCAAGTGCAGAGACGATGGTCATCGTGCACGAGGACTACTCGCCGCGATTCCTGCTGCGCGAGACGGCTACCAACTTCCAGCTCGACGCTGTGACGTTTGATGGTGTCCCGAGCTACGACTTTGCCGACGCGTCTTCGCCGACGCCGGTCTCTGACGTTCAGGTCATTACGTTCGGCGCGACTTGGGTGCAGGGCGACACGTTCCAGATCGATCTCGAGGGCGCCCGCAGCGGTCCGATTACGTACGGCGGCGATGGCTCTGCGGATGAGCGGGCGACAACGGCCGCGAACATCACGCGCGCCGTGCAGGCGCTGTATACCGTCGAAGGCTTTGAAGGCGTGAGCACCGCACGCACAGGCGTCCGGCAGTTCACCGTGACGTTCGCGAGCGCCTCGGCCAAGAACTACGAACTCCTGAGCGTCGTCGGCCTCTCGGCGTCAACTCCGTCGGCTGTCACCGTGAGCAAGAGTGCGAACGGCACACCGCGCACGGAGCCGGCCTGGAGTGCAACGCGTGGATACCCGCGCACCGTGACGTTCTTCGAAGGGCGCCTGTGGTTCGGCGGCACACGGAGTCTGCAGCAGTCGCTCTTCGCGAGCGAAGTCAACAACATTCTCAACTTCGATACTGCGCAAGGGCTGGCCGACGAGCCCATCTTCGTCACCCTGAGCGGCGCACAGCTGAACGCGATCAACGGCCTCTTCGCCGGCCGCACGCTGCAGATCTTCACGAGCGGCGGCGAGTTCCGCTTCGTGAAGCAGCAGGGCACGCCGATCGTGCCGGGCGACGCGCCCGTGGCGCAGACGCAGTACGGCGCGAAGAAGGTTCGCCCTGTCTCGATCGACGGCGCGACTCTGTTCGTGCAGCGCACGGGCAAGTCCGTGCGCGACTTCCGTTTCAACTTCGAAGAGGATGCGTACGACTCCCTCGGCGTGTCTTCGCTCGCGCCGCATCTGCTCAACGACATCGCCGACATCGCAGCATGGAACGGTTCACGGCAGGACGAGATCGGACTCACGTTCGTGATCAACGCCGACGGTACGGCCGCGGTCTTCAACTCGCGCAAGGAAGCGAACATCCAGGCGTGGGCGCGGTGGACGACGCAGGGGCTCTTCAAGGCCGTGGGTGTCGTGTTCCAAGACATCTACTTCGCGACCATGCGCACGATCGGCGGTGTGGATGGGCTGTGGCTAGAGATGGTCGACGACGATCACTACACCGACTGCTCGATCCTAACGACTGACCTCAACATCATCGGCCCCGGCGAGACGCTGATTGGCGGCCTTTCGGGCGCGCCGCATCTGGCGAACCAGGAAGTGCGCGTGCGCGGCGACGGCTTCACGCTCCCGAACGCGACGCCGAACGGCTCGGGCACGCTGATCGTCGAGGGTGAGCTCGAAGAGTCGTGCGAGTTCGGCCTCAACTTCAATCCGACCGTCACGCCGATGCCGCTCAACACGATGACACCCGCGGGTCCGAACTTCGCGGACAAGCGCCGTATCGTCAAGGTCTGGGTTCGCGTACGCGAGACGCAGGGCTTGCGTTGCAACGGCCGCGTGATGCCGGACCGATACTTCGACATCGGCAGCTTCGACCAGCCGGCATCCCCGGTCTCGAAGTGGCTGGCGCTCGAAGAGAGCACGAACTGGGACTTCGATCAGGATAAGTTCGTCGTGTTCGACCAAGTCGATCCAATGCCGATGGAAATCCTCGGCATCAAAGTACAACTGGAGAGCCGACCGTAATGGGACCGCTAGTAGGTGGATTGGCAGCTCTCGGTGGCGGCTCGGCCGTAGCCGGCGGTATCACGCTCGCGACCGCCGCGGTCGGCGTTTACTCGGCGCTGGAGCAAGTCCAGGCCGGTAAAGCGCTCGCCGCCGAGAAGAAGCAAGAGGCAGTGCGCGAGGCGGACGCAGCGCGCGGTGAGGAAATCGAGCGGCGTCGCGGCCTCATGGCCGTGCTTGCTCAGCGCTCGGCCGCTGCCGGCGCCGCGGGCGTCACGACCGACGGCTCGATCGGTGCTCTCGCGCGCCGCGACATCAAAGACAACCGCAACGACCTGGGCGTGCTCAACGCGAATACCGCGGCGCGGCAGCGTGCACTGCGCGGGCAGGCGAAGAGCGCGATCCGCACCTCGCGCGCTGGCGCTGCGTCGAGCCTGCTCGACTCTGCCGGCAAGCTCTACGAGGCCCGCGGCTAATGCCGACCCAGTCTTACCGCGAAACCTACCGTCCCGCGCTGATCGACACGAACATCCCGACGGATGGCCGTGCGAACGCGGCTGCGGCGCTCGCCCAGACGTTCAAGGACTTCGAGGCAGTCGGCGCTAACCGCCTGGGCCAGCTGCGCGCCGAGCAGGGACGCCGCGAGGGCGCCGAGGCGGGTCGCACGAACGACCCGCACTTCCGCACCGGTCTCGCATCGACGACGGCATACGGGCAGGCGTACAACGACGCAGCCACGCGCTCGTATGTGATCCAGTCGGAAGCGGCTGCCGATGACGCGGCGATCCGACTGGAGATCGAGGCGGCGAACGACCCCGATGTCTTCCGCGCCACGTTCGGTGCTCGTCGCGATGCCATTCTCAAGGAAGCCCCGGAGGGCGCACGCGCCATTCTGGCCGAGGTCTACGACCGGCGCATGGCCGACAGCGTCAACCGCCTGATCGGTGCCCGCGGGCTCGAGATGCAGAAGGCCGCGCAGGCTGACGTCGTCGAGGGCATCCGGCGCTCTACCGACCGCATCGCGCAGCTGCGCGCCTCCGACGATCCGGCGAAGCAGGAGCTGGCAGAAGAAGAGCAGGTCAAGCAGGACATGCTCATCGAGTCCGCGCGCCGCGACGGCACGCTCACGCAGACAGAGGTCGGTGCTCTGCGCATCGACGCGGCCCGTAGCGTGACTGCGCAGACCGTGACCTACCGGTTCCGCGCCGAGATGGACAACCCCTACGGCGACCCGGTGGCGTTCATCGAGCGCCTAAAGGAAGCGAACAAGACTTCGAACGCGCTGCCGCCGGACGAGGAAGAGAAGCTCGTGACCGGCCTGCTCAACGAGCTGCAGGAGAAGAACGCGTTGGCGGCTGCCGGGCGGAACAACATGAAGAACGCGCAGGAGATCCGCTGGGCCCTGGGCGACAACTTCGCGACGAACGCGATGATCGAAGGCACGCTCACAACCAACAAGCTCTCGCGCATGCTCGAAGAGGATGAGATCGATCCGTCGGTCGCGCGCACGCTCTACAACGAGCTGCAGGCCGGCAATGACCGGCCGGATGACGAGAAGGAGCGTTTCAGCGTCGAGACGACACTTCTCGAGCACACCGAGCAGGAGATCGGCCAGAACGCGAAACTGTCCTGGAAGACGCGCCGCGAGCTCATCGAGAAGCGTCGGCAGATGTCTCAGACTTGGCGCGGCACGCAGCAGGCGCAGGAAGGCGCGGCCCGTATTGATCGTGCGCTGCGCATCCTGCCCGGCACGCCGACGGCGCTGCTCGATGCGAACACGGCGCGCCAGCGCGAAGCCGCACTTACCGCGTGGTACGACCAAGTCGACGGCATGCCCGAGGACAAGCGGCAGGCCGCGGCGATCGAGGCTGCCGAAAAGGTTGCTGACGAAGTCATCCGCGGTAACAACAACCGCAAGCTCGAGAAGATGCGCCAGCGCCTCGAAGCCGTGAAGCGCGCTGCGGGGCCCGTCGATGAGATGGGCGAGCAGGAGCGCGCGGACTACGAGAAAGACATCGCGGATCGCGAAGCGAAGATCAAGGCACTCGAGCAGGCGGCGAAATAATGGAAGACGAATTCGACTACAGCGCGGAAGCCGACACCGCGGACCTTCAGGGGTTCCGTGACAAGATGGCTTCCGCACGTCTGCGCGACAGTCAGAGCGCGCTCGTCGGGCTGACCGCGCCGGCTGCCGAGGGTGACGTGTCCGTGCCGCTCGGCAAGACCGACACGAGCGCGAACAAGAAGTCGAACGAGTCGCTGACCAAGGAATCGATCAGCGGGGTTCTCGACTACGTCCGGAACCTGCCGAGTAATATCAACCTCGGCCTGCTCGACGCGGCGGTCAATCACGCACGCTCCGTGTTCGACAGCTTGGATCTCGTGGGCGAGGGCATGACGATCCCGGACGACTCGGATCTGCCCGACCCGGCGCATCCCGGCATGAGCTACCGCCAGTCGCAGATGCTTCGCCGCCGCGAAGCGAGCGATGACGGCGCGGATCCGGATTTCGATCACGCGTACAAAGTGTGGCGCGCGCAGACGAGCGAGGACGACTCGGTCGGCGACTCGCTGACGCAAGGCATCGCGCAGTTCGCGATCCCGTTCATGGGCTGGTCGAAGGCGATGGGCGTCGCGCGCGGCGCGCCGATGCTTCAGAACATGGTGAACGCCGCGGCCGCCGAGACGATCACCGCGTCCACCGTGCTCGACCCGCACGCCGGTCGCATGGCCGATCTCGTCGAGCTCGGCCGGCACAGCGAGGGTAAGTTCGGCGAGCTGCTCAACCGCGTCTCGCCGGATGGCAGCCTCGCGAACAACTACATCGAGTACATGACCGAGCGCGACGGCGAGAGCGAGTGGGAAGGGCGCTTCAAGAACTCGGTAGATAGCCTCGCCACCTCGGCCGCTGTCGCAGGACTCATCAAGGGCGGCGCCTCGACGTTCAAGGCGGCGCGCAAGGTGCCGGAGAAGCTGCCGTTCTGGCGCCCGTCGGAGATCCAGGTCGACGAGAAGGGCGTTGCGAAGGAGCTGAACACGGGCCTCGTGTTCGAGAAGGAGGCCGACGCGCAGGCGCTGGTCGACGAACTCCAGCACCAGTACGGCCCGGGGTTCGAGAAGCGCATGGCCGAGGAGCAGGCGAAGGCTTCGGATAAGAACTTCGCCACCCTGCATTCGTTCGGTAACGTGCTGCGCGCCAACGCCGACAAGCCGGTGCGTACGGCGTCGCTGGTCGAGGCGCTCGAGCGGAACATCAAGGGTGACACCGAGACCGGCGCGTTCTACAAGGAGCTGCTTGGCCGCCTCAAGAGCAAGAATCTGGGCGGCATGACGAAAGTCACCAGCGAGGCACCGGGCACCTCGCGCGGCGGCTACGTGCCGGGCTCCAACGCCATCAAGCTCTATCCGAACGCGTTCGTCGATGGGCCGGAGAAGCTACTCCACACCTTCACGCACGAGGCAGTGCACGCCGCCACGGTGCGCGAGGTCCGCGCATCACCGCAGGCGTCGGCGAAGATCAAGGGCCTGTTCAAACGGGTGCAGTCCCAGATTGTTCGCGACATGGCGAACTCGAAAGCAGAAGTCGGACTGCACAAGAAGACCCTGGGCGAAGTGGCGCCGGAAGTTGCGCAGAAGGCAGACGCCGCCGAGAAGGCCGCCAAACACTACGGCTTCACGGACCCGGAAGAGTTCATCGCCGAGATCGAGTCCAACCCCGAGTTCCGCAAGCTCATGAGGGCGACGATGATCGACGGCGAGTCCGCGTGGGACAAGTACCGCAAGGCGATCGGCGGGATCCTCGGGATCGGCGCGCTCGCGATGAACCCCGAGTTCGACAAGTTGATGGATCCGCAGGATCAGCAGGAGGAAGAGGGTGCTTGAGCGCCTTTGCGGAAAGTGCGAGACGGTAACGGTTCGCTATAAGAGCGGCGACTGCAAACCGTGCGCGGCTCGGCGGTATCGCACCAATAAGCCGAGACTTCGAGCGGCCGCGGCTAAACGGGACAAAGAGAACAGAGCGCATAATCAAGCAACTCAGCGTGCTTGGCGCGCGAAAGTCCCTGAGCAGCTGCAGCTTCGTCGCCGCATTCAACTGTACAAGATGAGTGTCGCGGAATTTGAGACCCGGCTGGCGGCTCAAAAAGGACGTTGCGCCGCGTGCGAAACATCGTTTGAAGATCAAACTCCGCACGTCGACCACGATCACGCTTGCTGCCCCGGTAAGCGGTCGTGCGGGAAATGCGTCCGCGGCCTGCTGTGCCGGCGTTGCAATTGGATTCTCGGCCAAGCTCGCGATGACGCCAAACTTCTCGGTCGAGTCGCAAATTATATCGCAGGAAAAACTGATACATGCCTGATCTCGGCCTAACACGAGCGATTGGTTCAGCTGTACGCAAGGGTGCGTCCGGCGCGAAAGTGCTGCGCCCCGGTGAAGCCGAGGCGCTCGCCGCTGACGCCGCCGCGAAAGCGGAGAAGCTGAAGGCGAAGCTCGGCGCCAAACAGCCGACACCGGTCAAGCCGGAGGAAATCCCGGAGCCGACGCCGTTCCAGCTGGAAGTCGGCAAGCGCTCCGAGGAGCTCGTCGTCCCGCAGACCGACTTCGAGAAGGCCGCGAACGCGCCGCCGGAGCCGACGATCGGCCCGCTCTCGCCCGAGCAGGAGGCCGACGCGGCCCGCCTGTCGCGCGCGAACATGGGCGATTACGCGACCGACGCGAAGCACATGCCGAACTTCGACACCATCACGTCGCCCGAGGACGTGAAGGCTGTCATCGCCGACTTCGCCGAGAAGAACAAGTCGCGCGTCGACGTGGCCCGCCGCGGCGTGATCACCGACGAGCAGATGGCGGGTCTCGCGCGCGATCTCAACACGACGACGGATGTCGTCGAGGCGGCGATCAAGCGCGAGTCCGGCGGCCAGTTCAGCCCCGAGCTTCTGATGGCGACGCGCCAGTACGTGAACTCGAGCGCCGAGCGTCTGCTCGAGCTCGCCAAGAAGATCACGGACAAGACGGCCACGGACGCCGACAAGATCGCGTTCGCGCGCCAGCAGCAGCTGCACAGCGCGGTCTACGATCAGTTCATGGGCGCCCGCGCGGAGTGGGGCCGCAGCGGCCGCGTCCTGCGCACGCCTCTCGGCTCGTCTCCCGAGCAGCTCGCGAAGATGCGCGAGATGATCGACACCGTAGGCGGCGGCAAAGACCTCGAAGGTCTCGCCAAGGCCATCACGATGGCCGACAGCACGCAGGCGATCGGTAAGCTCGCCACGGGATTCAATCGCTCGAAGATCATGGGCACGATCAACGAGCTGTTCAAGAGCAGCATCCTCTCGGGTCCCAAGACCCTGATCGTGAACGCGACCGGCTCGGCCGTGCAGCTCATGAACATCGCCGAGACCGCAATCGCGGCCCGCATCGGCAAGTTCCTCCCGGGCGACGAGCACGTGATGGTCGGCGAGGCGAGCGCGATGCTTCACGGCTCGATCAGCGCCACGCGCGATGCGCTGCGCCTCGCGGCGCGTGCGTTCCGCAAGGGCCAAGCGCTCGACGACGTCGTCAAGTTCGACTCCGGCGGTCCGCGTCGCGCGATCTCCGCGGAGAACTACCTGCCGCCCGACAAGCGCAATACGCCGCTCGGTCGCATTATCAATGCGATCGGCGCGGCCATCCGCATCGTGCCCGAGCGCGGCATGGTGCCGACGGATGAGTTCTTCAAGACGATTGCGTACCGAGCGGACCTCGAGCGTCAGGCGTTCGTGCATGTGAATGCGCGGCTCGAAAGTGGCGCGATCCAGCTCGCGGACGCGGAGCGCGTTGCGCGAGAGTTCATGGAGAGCGCACCGACCAAGGCGGAAGAGGTGGCCGAGGCGTACATGCGCGAGGCCGCGTTCCAGGCGGACCTCGGTCCTATCGGCAAGAACGTCGAGCGTCTGGTGCAGATGACGCCGGGCCTGTCCCTCATCGCCCCGTTCGTGCGTACGCCCGTCAACATCTTCAAGCAGGCGCACGCGAAGCGCAGCCCGCTCGCCGTCTTCTCCAGCCAGTTCTGGGCGGACGTCAAGGCCGGCGGCCGTAAGCGCGACCTCGCCCTGACGCGCGTTGCGATGGGCTCGGCGACCGCCGCGCTCGTGGCTAACTACGTGGCCGACGGCACGGTCACGGGCGGCGGCCCGCAGAACGACGCGGAACGGCAGGCGCTGCTCGCGACCGGCTGGCGCCCGTACTCGATCCGCGTCGGTGACACCTACCACTCCTACGCGCGCCTGGAGCCCATCGCGTTCGTGCTCGGCTCGACCGCGGACTGCGTGGAGATCACCTCCTACGTCAATAGCGATGTCGACACGCTGAAGGACCAGACGGACCAGACCTACAACGCCGCGGCTGCGATCGTCGCCGGCATCGCGAACAACACGATGTCGAAGACGTTCATGAAGGGCATGGCGGACACGACCGAGATGCTCTCGGATCCGAAGCGCTACCTCAAGCAGTGGAGCCAGAGCTTCGCTACCGCGATCGTGCCGTGGTCGAGCGCCCGTCGGCAGTTCAACCAGGTGCAGGATCCATACCTGCGCGAAGCGTGGACGCTGCTCGACAAGATGAAAGTCGGCTCGGGCATCCCGGGCTGGTCGCGCGAAGCGCCGCCGCGCCGCGACTTCTACGGCGAGCCGCGCACGGTCGCAAGCGGCGAACTCATGGGCCCGATGAGCCCGATGCCGTCGAGCGAGCTGCGCTACGACCCGGTGACGAACGAGATCGCGCGCATCATGAAGGAAGCCCGCGTCGTGCCTATCACGATGCCCGGCAAGATGGTCGAGGGCATGCGCCTCACGGCGCCGGAGTACGACAAGCTGATCGTGCTCTCGCGCAAGTCCCCACTGTTTGACGGCGGCACGACCACGTTCAAGGAGAAGCTCGACGAGGTCATGGGTACGGAGACGTACCAGAACGCGACCGACGTCATGAAGGGCGAGCTGCTGCGCAACGTGCAGGAGCAGGCCGACCGGGCTGTGACCCAGGAAGGCGGGCTCCTCGAGCTCGAGGATGACAAGTACGCCGAGCGCATCGCGCTCCATCGCGCCAAGAAGCGCCGTCTGCGCTTCGGAGAAGAAGCCGAGTGAGTATCGACACAGTCAATGACCTCCCGCCGCGTGCACAGTACGTAGCGCTTGCAGCCCAGACCGTCTTCCCCTACCCGTTCCCGATCTTCGACGACGCGGATCTCGACGTGTACGTGGACGGCGTGCTGAAGACGCTGTTCACGCAGTACACGGTCTCGGGCGAGGGTGATGATGCGGGCGGTAACGTGACGCTCGCGACGCCGCTCGTGGGCGGCGAGATCGTGACGATCGTGCGGAACATCGCGATCGAGCGCGACACGGACATCTCGCAGAACGGCCCGTGGTCGAGTCAGGCGTACAACGACGAGCTCGACAAGGTCATCCTGATCCTCCAGGAGCTGAAGGCCGACTTCCGTCGGTCGCTCCGGATCTCGACGCTCGCCGAGGTCGATGACGTGGATCTTGAGCTTTCTGTCTCCGCGTTCGCGAACATGTATCTGAGCTTCAACGCGGACGGCAAGCCCGTGCCCGCGGTTCTCAGTGCCACGACGATGACGCAGGCGATCCTCGGCCAGCTCCTCTATCCGACCTCGAACGCCGAGACGACAGCCGCGGTCGTCATCACGCAGTTCTACCGTCCGTACGGCCACATCAAGCGCTACGGCGCTGCGGTCGATGGCGTGACGGACGACCGCGCAGCGATCATGCACGCGTACAACCAGTTCAAGGTTGCGGGCGGTGCCATTCCGATTCTGCCCGAGGGCACGAGCTTCGTGTCCCAGAACGGCGCGACGGGTTACGCGTTGCAGCTCGATGGCGACGTCATCCTCGACGGCAAGGGCAAGTTCGGGCTCATCGGCAGCGCGGGCACGGCCTACACGCTGATCTACGCCAACACCGGCACGAACGTGAACATCGACGTGCGCGGCATCGACTTCAACGGCGCGAAGACCGTGACGGTCTCCGAGTCGAGCAACGACATCGGCTTCCGCGTCGGCTCGAGCGTGAACACGATCCGCTTCAGCGGCAACACGCTGCGGAACTTCAAGTGCGACGGCTTCTACTTCGGCGCAGCCGTGAACGGAGCAGGCGGCACGATCGAGGACAACACGTTCTCGAACATCGGACGCGATGGCGTGACCGTTGTCCAGGGCCGCTGGCTCAAGATCCTGAACAACCGCTTCTTCACGAACCTGCTTCAGCCCGTCACGGTCATCCCGCCAAACAACTCGACGATGTGCCGCGACATCCACGTCATCGGCAACCGCATCGTCGGTGGCGGCACGGATACGTTCTCGACAACCGACCGATTCGGCATCTTCATGTCGCACAAGACCGGCGCCACGTCGACCAACATGGGCGGCTTCGTCTGCGCGGACAACACGATCGAGGACTTCGCCGTTGGCTACGTGGGTCCCGCGCCGCTGCGCGGTGGCATCGAGATCCGTGAGTGCAAGGGTGCGATCGTCAAAGGCAACAACGTTCGAGGCTGCACGGGCGGTCCGGGCCTCTACGCCTACCTGTGCGACGCGATCTCGATCACGGGCAATCTCGCGCTCAGCAACGATAAGGGCCTGTGGACGAACGCCTGCACGCGCGTGAGCGAATCGGCGAACATCTGCCTCGACAACGTCACGGCCAACTTCGACCACAACGGTCCGGACGGAGACTCGACGTTCTCGCGAAGCGACAGCCAGTGCACGATCCTCGCGCGCGGTAGCGTTTCGATCTCCGCCGGCACGCCCGCCCTGAACGCCGGGTTCAACGTTACGATCGACGCGGACGTCGGCACGGGCGATACGCGCTTCACGCTCACCGTGCCAGCAGGAGACGCCGACTACTCGGTGATCCCGGCCTTCCGATCCGGTCCCGCTGCGGGAACCATCCAGAGTTCCAACCACACGACCTCGCAGTTCCGTATTCAAACATTCGCAGGCGGTAGCCCGGCGGACCACAACTACGACTTCATCGTGGTTGGCATCCCGACCGGCACCGTGGAGCCCGTTTAATGTCGATCGACACAGTCAATGATCTGCCGCCCCGCGTTCAGTACGTAGCGCTCGCCGCGCAGACTACGTTCCCGTATCCGTTCCCGATCTTTCAAGACGCGGATCTGGACGTCTACGTCAACGGCGTGCTCAAAGCGGTAAACACCGACTACGTCGTCTCTGGCGAGGGCGACGACCTGGGCGGCAACGTCGCGCTCGTAGTCCCGCTGGTCGGCGGCGAGGTCGTCACGATCATCCGGAACATCGCGTTCGAGCGCGATACCGATGTGTCGCAGAACGGGCCGTGGTCGAGCACCGCGTACAACGACGAGCTCGACAAAGTCTTCCTGATCCTGCAGCAGCTGAAGGCGGACTTCAAGCGATCGCTTCGCATCCCGTCGATCGCGGCGGTGGATGACGATGAGATCGAGCTCACGACCGCGAACTTCGCGAACATGTATCTCGCGTTCGACGCGGACGGCAAGCCTGTGCCTGCGGTGCTGAGTGCGACAACGCTGACGCAGGCGGTTCTGGGCCAGTTGCTCTATCCGCGCACGCTTGCCGAGCAGAACGCGAGCGTCACGCCGACGAACTTCGCGATTCCGAGCCATCAAGCAATCGGTGTCGTGCGTCCGACGCGCTACGGCGGCGTGTCTGACGATGCGACGAATGCGAACACGGCGCTGGCAAATTCACTGCTCGTGTGCGCACAAGCCCTCTGTCCGCTCGACCTGAGCGACGGCAGCGGCTACCTGTGTACGCAGAACCTGGCTGTCCCGGTGGGCATCGGCTCGGCGATCGACGTCATCGGCTCCGGGTGGTCGGCAGGCGGCATTCGTTTCAGCGGTGCGGCCGTGACCACCGGCCTGACGTTCTCGGGCAGCGGCTACAGCTACGCGGGCGAGGTGCGCAATCTGCGCATTCGCGGCGCAAGCGGCGCCGTCCGCGGAGTCACGTTCACGGATTGCAATCAGCCCTCGGTCAGTCGCTGCCATTTTTCGAACTTTTCGGGCGCAGCAGTTGCGTACCTTGGAACGCTTCTCGGAAAGTTCAGCCACTGCCTCGTGACGGGCTGCGGCAGCGCAACTGAAGGTTCGGTGGAAGTCGACCGCTCAGGCGCAGTGGCGTCGACCACGTTCTACTGGGATCACTCATACGTCTCGGGCGGCAACACCACTGTCGGCGGGCTCATCATCAACCGCACGTACCACGTGACGATTGTTGGAGGCGCGATCGAGTCTACCGGCATTCCGCTACGCATCGGACATCGCACCGACACGACCATTGGCTGTGTGACGGGCGTCGTGCAAGGTGTGGATTTCGAAAACCCCGGCAACAGCAACGTCTATATCGACATTGGCCTCGGGTGCTCGAGCGCGGCGCTCATTCAAGGATGGACGATCGAAAACTGCAACGGCTCGCCGTCGGGCACGACAACGGTCGCGCACGCGGTGCGCGCCGTGGCGTCGCGCGATCTCCACTGCACCAACAACAACTGGTCGGTGCCCAACGGTACATCGTACCACGAGCTGGATGGTACGGCGAACCGCGGCACAGTCATTGGCGCGCACTGGCAACTGTTCGGCGTCGGCGGTGTTCCGTGGGTTCGCGTGAACGACGTACAGCAAATGGCCGCGGGCCCGCAGGCAGAGTGGGCGCGAGAGACGGTGCTGCCGGGGCTCACGACAGAGAAGACGATCTCCGGCACGACTGCGACCGTGAGCGTTGACGATACGCAAGGCGGATACCACGCGCGGCTGTTGGTGAACAACGGCGGTGCGACAAACATGGCGACACTGACCAACGGCCAGGAAGGCATGGAGGTCAATCTGCGGTTCGCCAACGCAAACACTACGCTCGTCCACAACCCTGGCGTTGCGCACGCATTCCGACTGACCGCGGGCGTCAACCTCACTCCCGCCAGCGGCACTCTCTACAAGTTCGTTCGCGGCACAACCGACTGGGTCCAGGTGGCCTAGCATGATCGACTCGCAACGCAAACTGACCGAGCTCGGCGAAGGCCGTCGCGCCAAGAAGTACAAGGACAGCCTCGGCTACTGGACGATCGCCGTTGGGCATCTGATCGATCCGCGCAAGGGCGGCTCGCTGCCGGCGCACATCGCCCGCGAGCTCAAAGAGCGCGGCATCGACATCTGGAAAGATCAGGCGATGCCGGAGGATCTGATAGACAAGTTGTTCGACTACGACCTCGCGATCCACATCGCCGAGCTCGAGCACCTGCTGCCGTGGGTGAAGAATCTCGACCCGGTCCGCCACGCGGTCATGGGTGACATGTGCTTCAACCTCGGGTTCGAGCCGTTCGACGGCGACGGGTTCAAGGACTGGCCGCTGTTCCTCGCGCAGATGCAGAATAAGTGGTACGCGAAGGCCGCGCAGAACATGCGGTCGACGCTGTGGGCGAAACAAGTGGGCCAGCGCGCTGAGCGGCTGGCCCGTATGGTTGAAACAGGAGAATGGCCGAAATGACACCCGATACTTTCTGGCACTGGCTCGGCGGTCGGCGCTTTGCGCTCACCGTGGGCTCCGGCATCGTGCACACGATCCTGCGTTGGTTCGACAAGATCGACACTCCAACCTTCCGCGATCTGATCATCGCGACCGTCGGCGCGTACATCGCGGCGAACACGGCACAGAAGTGGAAGGAAGCCAGTGCGCGCTCTAATTAACCCGTGGGTCATCCTCGCGATCATCCTCGCACTCGGCGGCGCGACGACCGCGGGCTACCTGCGCGGCCGGCACGACGAGAACGTCGAGATGCTCGCCGATGCGCAGAAGCAGCGCACGATGCAGGACGTGATCGAGGCCGGCATCGCCAAGGGCGTGAGCCAGATCAAGGTCCAGAACACGACGATCAAGCAGAACCTGGAAACCATCACCCGTGAAAACACTGTCTATCGCGATTGCAAGCTCGATCCTGTTGCTCGCGGGCTGCTCGACGCTGCCCTCGAAGGACGAGCAGCCTCGGCCGTTGATCACGGTATCGTGCCCGCCACTGACCCCGCTGACTGACGACAGTTTCGGGGCCGTCGTAAACAAGTTGGCCGAGGTCGCGAGCACTTACAATGAGTGTCGCAAAGCCCTCGGCCTGGAGAATTAAGTTGGACGCATCGAGTCAAATCAAGGCCGCGGTCGGCGGCGCCACGACGATCGCCTCGGCGGGCGTCGGGTTCATGGAGCACATGGACCCCTACCTCGCATTCGGCGCGAAGGTGATCGCGGTGCTTGTCGGCTCGGCGACGTTCGCCTACTATGTGCTGGGCATCATCGAGAAGATCAAGGGACTTCGCGGCAAGAAGTAATCCGCCTCGGGAGGGCGCATGGGTTTCGAGAAGCTGATTGATCTGGTCGTACAGTTCCTGGAGTTCTTCCGGTTCTGCACGATCATCGACTGTTACGAGCGCGGCGTACGCCTTCGCTTCGGCAAGTTCGTGAGCGAACTCGAGCCGGGGCTCCGCTGGCAGTGGCCTTTCTTCATCGACAACATTCTCAATGAGAATGTGGTGCCGAAGTTGTACCAGCTGTTCACGCAGTCAATCATGACGCGCGACGGCGTGTCGGTCGCTGCCGGCGCGGTCATCTGCTACCAGATCCGCGACATCAAGAAAGCGTTGCTCGAAGTGGACACAGTGGCTAACGCCATCCATGACTCTTGCGCCAGCACGATGGCGGAGGAAATTCTCGCTGCGGACTGGGCCGATGTTCGCGCGGCAGGCTTTTCCGATAAGCTGACCGCTGCGTGCCGTAAGCGCGGCTTCCGCTACGGCGTCGAAGTCATGAGCGTGCGCTTCAACGAGCTCGCGCCCGTGCGTAACTACCGCACGATCACCGGGAACTAGTTAGACGTGCACGCAGGCAGTGTCGCGCGCTGAGCTGCTCTTCGAGCATGGCAGCTGGGTCATACTCGCAATCCAGTATTTCAGCTAGTGTTAAGAAGCGAAGGGGCACCAATCCCTGAGCTTCCCACCCAATTAGGTTGTACTCGAGTTCCACCCACTCGCCGTGAGCCGCCTTCCCGCACGCCACTAGCTGTTCGCGCCAGTATCGTTCCTCTTTTCTAGCGGTGATTTCGTCAGGATAGCCAAAAGTCATCACCAACTTCAGCTCCACAGGGTTCCCGGTCTGAAGCTGACTCAGCCGCCGATACACATCGGCCGCGTACCCGACTTTGACGAAATTGTTGCACGCGATGAAGTACACCAAGTGCCCTTTCTCTGGACCCTCCATCTATTAGCTCCTCGTCAGTCTCGCCATCGCATCTGTAAGGTCGTCCTGGTCCTGCGCCTTGCCATTCAGCAGGGCGTACGTGTCCTCATCCTGAGTCCCCTCGGCAATGATGTGGTGGAGACATACGTCGCGGCCCACGATGCGGTGACCTCCAGTGAGCCGCTTGTTGAGCTGATCGTAGAGTTCGTAATCGGGCGATAGCCCGAACCACAGGAGATCTTGGGCGCCTGACTTGTAAACCGAATTGAGGCCATGTCCTGCAGACCCGGGATGTACGAGGCCAAAGTCTATCTCCCCCGTTGCCCATTCATCGAAGCTTCTGTCAGTTTTCAACTGGCAGAAGCTTTTTGCTTTTCCGCAGTAGCGCTCGAGGATCGGCGTCATGCGCGCGAGGTCGGACTTGAAGTTGTAGCCGATGAGCACCGGGCCGCGCACGGACAGAGTCTCGAGCTGCTCCTCCAGCGCCTCCAGCTTCGCCGTGTGGAACTCCTCGAAGTTCCCCTTGTCGTCGACATAGATCGCGCCGTTGGCGAGCTGCAGGAGCTTGCCGTGCAGGACGCCGGCATTCACGGCCGTGATCTTCCGCTGGGACGCGAGCTCGTAGATGTACTCGCGCCGGAACTTCTTGTACTTCGCCATCTGCCCCGGCGTGAGCTCGACCCGGATCTTGTTGGTCCGGACCGGTGGCATGTCGATGTAGTCCTTGGCCCGCATGGACAGCGTGATCGGGGCGATGGCAGCCTGGATCTGCTCCTTGGCGCCGGGGCGTAGCCGTGGCCGGGCCAGGGCATTCTGCTCGGTGGGGTTCTCGAACCAGCGGTCGAGGAACGCCTGCTCCGTCGAGCCTAGCGGATTGACCGCACCAGGAGGCGTCAGGAGGGCGTACTGCGCCCAGAGGTTGTGATATCCGCCGGGCGCCGGCGTGCCCGACAGCGCCACGAGGCGCGGGAATAGGCGGCGTAAGCGGTTGAGGGCCTTCCAACGCTGGGAGGTCTGGCTGCGCAGGGACTGGAACTCATCGCCGCAGACGACCTGCCACGGCCAGACCTTTAGCTGCTTCTTGCCTTGGATAAACTGGGCTTCGATCCAAGCCAAGGATTCTCTATTGACCGTGTGAATATCCGCCGGCACGCGCAGTGCCGCAGCCTTCTCAGCCCACGTCCCGACGATGCACGAGATTGTCAACCCGTGAAGATGGGCCCAAGTTGACAATTCATCTTTCCATACCTTCCTCGCGACCCGCAGAGGGGCGATCACGAGCATGCGGCGCACGTCGAAAGTGCTAAGCAGATCGAGGTAGGCGGTGAGCGTCGTGGCGCTCTTACCTAAACCCGGATCGAGCATCAGGTACGCGTTGTTGTTAGCCTTGATGAACTCGACCGCGCGGTTTTGGTAGGGTCGGAGATCTGCGCGGCTAAGCGACATGCTTCCACGTCTTGCGTTTGCAGATGTACTGGACCGTGGTCTTGTGCACGTTGTGCTTGCGCGCCCAGTCGATTTGCTTACCGCCTGCCGCAACGTCAGCTCGTATCTCGCGAACTTGGTCCTCGGTTAGCCGAGCCCTGCCCGCGTCTTCGCCACGATTTATGCCGCGGCGGCCGAAGCCCTTTCTCAGCGCATCCTGGTGATTATCTTTGCAAGTCCCCGGCCAGATGTGCACAGGATTCACGCACCTGCGGTTGTCGCAGGAGTGGCAGGCGTAGAGCCCCTCGACTATTGGTCCGTTGACGCGCTCGTACGAGTATCGGTGCGCGAGTGTCTGCTTGCCGTCGACAGACAGCTGGCCGTAGCCGTGCCCGCCGATCGCGCGCTGCCAGTTCCAGCAGCCCGTGGCCGGGTCGATAATGTAGTGCTTGTCGAACTCGTCCTGAATCCGCAGCTTCTCAGCCAACCGTGACCTCCGCCTCCGACGGCCCGTACGAGCCGCCACAGCCTTCGCACTTCCAGAACCCATCGACCACGACGAGCGGATGCGGGTAGCGCGTGCCGCCGACCCACGTCGCGCAGTTCGTGCAGCCGTCCGCGATCGTGCCGATGCCTTGATCCTCGCAGTCGTCATCGGTCATCGTTGCAAGTCTCCCTTCTGAATCCGTTGCAATCTGCTCCGCACATCGTTCGCGAGATCATACAGCTCGCTGCGCACAGAGTCATCTTCCCACTCGTCCTCGGCGAGCTTCAAGAGGACGGGCTCCAAGCGACTCAGCGCTACGGGTCGCAGGCTGATCGTCCAGGTCTCGACGTACTCGTCAGCCACAGTTCACCAAGTCCCGGCAAACGCTCTGCCAAGACTTGCAGTGCTCGCCGTGCTCGTCGATGACCTTCACCTCGCAGGGCTCGAACGGCGGACGGATCTCGTCACGCGGATCCGGAGTGGTCTCGCAGCCGGCGAGACACTTGAGGATCACCGTGATGATCACGGCCCCGAAGATGAGGACTGTGCCGTCGGATTTCATATGTGTCTCCAGACCTTACGCTCTTTGATCTGCCAGATCAAGTCCCGCCCAACTTCGTACTCTCGGGCCAAGTCGCACTGCCGTTCACCCGCAGCGACTCGTGCGCGAATGTCCAGTACGGCGGCTTCCGACAGAATCGCCATGCCGTGCCCCTCGCCGAACGGGACACGGCCTTTATCCAGCGCGTCCAACCTGTTGCTGGACTTGGTGCCCGGCCACAGGTGGGCCGGATTCACGCAGGCAGGAGTGTCGCAACGATGACAGATGAGCACATCGGGCGGCACGGGACCGTGCACACGCGCGTACGCGAACCGGTGCGCAAGTACTGTCTTGTTAGCTATCGTCAGCTTTCCGTAGCCCTTCTGGCTCTTGCCGCGCAGCCACAGCCAGCAACCCGTGACTTCGTCGACTCGGTAGTGCTCGTCGAAGGTCTGCGCGAGGCTCAGGCCGCGGGGTGCCATCCTCGCTCCTCGATGGCCGCGTGGGCCTTCTTGAATTCGTCTATGTCGCTGAACACGTAAACCTCGCCGCCAGCTTTGCGCATGAGAGTGTGCTCTTCCTCTTGCCCGGGTGTCAACTTGCCTTTGGGTTTCTTGAACTCCGGAAACCACACCCAGCCCATCGTGATCATGAGGTAGTCCGGCACGGACCGGTTGGCGGTAGATACGAACTTGCGAGCGTACGTGCCGCGGGACCTCGCGTACCGCACGCACGCTGCTTGGATGTCGCGCTCGAGAAGTTGGCGCTGCGGCGTGTTGATCGTCTCGAATGCGGGGAAGTCTTCGCTCACTTCTTGTACCTCCGAGCTTCCCAGCCTTCCGCGGCGAGCGGCAGGCCCTTGGTGTAATTCCGCGGCGCGCACGCCAGCCGAATCACTTCCTGCAGAATGTCTAGGTCTTCGTCGACCTCCATCACGGCCTCGTCATGGACGGACATGATCAGTGTGTCGTGCCACACCTCGTCGATGTCGCGCATCGCCTTGCGCAGCAGGCAGGAGCTGAAGCCCTGGTCGACGTTCTCCAGCTGCTTGCCGCCGTACGTCGACACGCGCATCCAGCGGCGCGAGTCGGTGTCGATACCCATGTAGCTGACGACACCCTCTTCATCGACTTCAGGCTCGAAGTATGCGATCTTCCGACCCGACGGCAGCTTGGCGTAGAGCCACCGATCGCGCACGCAGTACATGATCTTCTTGTTAGGCACCGAGTACACGGAGCCCGGGGTCGTGATCGCGTAATACGCGGCTTCCTTGAGATCGCGCCACAGCTGCGAGGTCGCCGGGTGCTCGCCGCGCCACATGCGCTTCACCGAGTCGAGCGCGATGAACGTCTTGCGATCGAGCCCGCGAGTGCCGCCCTTGTCGGCGAACCGGGTAGCCTTCTCGCGGATGTCGTCCGGTATGATGCTCCAGCACGCCTCGACGATCTCCTCCAGCTTGACACCGTAGGTTTTCGCGAACGTCTGGAACGCGCCGACGCCGCCTTCGTAGATGCCGAAGAGCTCGATGACCTTGCCGAGCTGGCGCTTCTTCTTGTAATCCTTCATCTCCTTGTCGAGCCGTGTGCGGAACGTCTTCGAGTAGCCGGAGCAGTATACGTCGGGGCCAACGCCCGCGTCGAAGTCGCGGAACGCCTGAACCTTCCACTCCTCCCCGGCGAGCCATGCGCCCACGCGGGACTCGATGCCCGCGAAGTCGAAGGACACAAGCTTCTTGCCCGGCGCCGCGATGAGTACGCCGCGCACGCAGGAGGCGAACACCTTCATCGGGTCGAGATGTGGGTACAGCTCCTTGATCCATGTAAGATCGCGCATCGCGCACGCTTCGATCGCGACGTCAGGATCCTCGATCGCACCGCGCGCCATGTTCTGGAACTGGACGAGCACCGAGGACCAACGCCCCGGTCCGGCCCCGTGGTAGATGAACATGCCGCGGATGCGACCGTCCGCGCAGACCGCGTCGCGCATGGCCTCGAACTTGCTCGTGGCCTTGGCGTTATAGATGCTGTAGATCGCCAACACCTTCTTGACGTTCTTCGGAACTTTGTCGTTCTCGAGGAGGCCCTTGACCGTCTCGGCCTGCATGTCCGATAGGTAGGGCCAGCCGTTCGCGCGCACCCAGTCCGCAACACGAGCGCGTTGCGTCGGCTCGACGCCCGTGTCCGTGGTGAAGTCCCACGTGAGGTCCATGCACCGCTGGTACAGTTCCTCCTTGTAGCGATCGATCAGGAACTGGATGTCCTCGATCGCCTTGATGTCGGCATACACACCCTTGTCGTTGATGCGCTGGTCGAGCTCCCATATGCGCTGCTCGCTCTCGACGAGATCCGGCACGTTGTAGTCGATGTCCACTTCCGCGTACACGTCGTCGCAGCAGTAGATGTACAGGCACACGTATTTGTCCGGCGCGTTCTCCGGAGTCCAGCGGATCGCCGGGTCCTTCTTCGTCGCCTTCTTGGGGCGGCAGACCTGGAGCATGACGCCGTGGCCGCCGGCCATCTTCGGGTGCGTGCCGAGCGCCTTCGCGACATCACCCAGTGCGCCGGGCAGGCCGCTGGCTCGCGACTTCGCGGCCGTGCACTTCATCTGCTTGATGGTCAGGCGCGGGAAGTCGATCTTCCGGCCAGCGACGCCGTTCAACACGGTGCGCTCGAAGCCCGCATTGTGCGCGCCGACGCGTCCGCCTCGCTCGACGTGCTCGCGTACTTCGTGCGGGAGATGCGGCTGCACCAGGAGCCGGCCGCCCGCGATGCGCCCCTCCGTGCCGTCGTTGCACAGCTCGTAGAACTTGTCGACGATCTCCTGCGGCAGTGACTCGCGCGGCACCCAGAGCGTCAGCGGCCCGTGACGTCCGAAGCGGTACGCCATGCACAGCACTTCCGAGCTCTCGTGCTCGGCGTACTTGTACATGCCGCATCGCTTCAGGTCGAGCTCGTTGAACGTCTCGATGTCGATGTGCAGGATCGTTTCAGCCAAGTCGCTTCTCCGCAATTGCCACGTACTCAGGATTCAACTCACACAGAATCGACGCGCGCCCGTGCTTGCGTGCAACCAGCGCCGTCGTACCTGCGCCACCGAACGGATCGAGCACAGTGTCACCGGGCTTGCTCCCGGCGAGAATGCAGGGTTCGATCAAGTCCTGCGGGAAAGTCGCGAAGTGCGCTTCCTTGAACGGCTTTGTCGTCACGGTCCAGACGCTGCGCTTGTTGCGCAAGCCGTCGGCCGCGCCCTCCCATACATCGCCTGATTTTGTCCGCGACTCTTCGCGCTCGTCGTCGCCGTACTTGTTGCCGCCGAACCTCGGACCGACGGCTTTCATCTTGCCATTGGTTTTTCCCGGCACCCTGCTGCTGCCTTCCTGGCTAGCAACATCCTGCATCAAGCGCTTCTTGCTGGATTCGGCCAGCGGCTCGGCGATGGCTTTCGCGTCGAAGTAGTATTTGCGCTTCTTCGACAGGAGGAAGATGTATTCGTGCGCCTTGGTGCAGCGATTGCGTACCGACTCCGGCATTGGATTCGGTTTGTGCCAGATGATGTCTTGACGCAAGAACCACCCGTCAGCCTGGAGTGCAAGCGCGACGCGCCACGGCACACCGATGAGATCGCCGTGCTTCAGGCCCGGAGGAGGAGGAACCCACGCGCGTCCGATGTTGCCCGCCTGACGTGCAGACTCGTGAAGGCCGGCGGCCAACTGCGAACCGCGCTGCGCCGCTCGACCTTTCTTGCTTTCATCTTGAGAGGTGGTGGTGCCCGCAAGTCCGCTCTTTCCGGAATCTCCACCACGACCACTGCCCGCGTAACTGTCGCCTAGATTCAGCCACAGCGTGCCATCGTCGCGCAGGCACCGACGCACTTCGCGGAACACGGCGACAAGAGCTTGGACGTACTCCTCGACGGACGATTCCAGACCGATCTGACCGTCGACGCCGTAGTCGCGTAGGCCGAAGTATGGAGGTGACGTGACGCATGTCTGTATCGACCCGTCGGTCAGGTACATCTGCATCGACTCTACGCAATCACCTGTGATGATCAAGCCGTCTCTCCTCCGAGTAAACCTTCGCCACCGCAGCCGCCCACAGACAAGTCCCGAAGTGCGCCTGCGGCTCGTTCGTCAACCGCAGCTCGCCACCCACGACGTGGAAACCGGGGCGGATGCCCCGGTTCCAGCAGTCGCATTGGATCTCGCCTGAGCGGATCGCTTCACGCAGCTTTTGCGACGGCATCAGCGATCTCGCCCGGTAGCTCGTCGATGATCTTCTGCGCAGCCAGCTTCAGATCGCCAGCCGAACCAAGAGGCGGCATCGGAGGCGGATCGAGCGGCCCGCGCTCGGGCGGCTGATCGCGCAGCAACTCCGACTTCACGCCGGCCGGCAGGATCTGCACAAGGTCAGCCTTCCCCACCGCGGCACCGCTCTTGTTCCGCGCCCACCAGAGCGCGTGACTCTCGAGCGTGTCCAGGTTCTCGGCGTCCGAGTCGAACTCGACCTTCATCGGCACGTTGTAGTAGACCGTGAATCGCATCAGTGAATCTCCACGTCGCCGAAGTCGAGAACCTTCGCGTACGCATCGTTCGGGTTGTCGCGCTCGAAGATCGTCAGCGCACGGGCCGTCTGACGCGCATCGTCGATGGTCGCGGCCTGGAGGATGTCCTCCTCGGTGCGCGCATCCTCGCTCGCCGTGATGCGCTTGATCTGGTAGCGAGGGATGGGCTCGATCACGAAGCGGACGGTGCGGCCGTCCGGCTTCTTCACCGGAACCACGACTTCACCTTCGCCCACTGCACGGCGAAGAACGCCGGGATGCGCCAGCACAGCGACTCGTTGCGGAACGCGACGAGCTGATCGATGAGCGACAGCGCCCGCTTCTGCTGGCCCTGCAGGTCCTCGATGTGCTCGAACGCAATCTGCAAGATGCGCTTCGAGCCGTTCACGCGCAGGTGCTTGCTGTTCAAGCGCGCCGCATCGAGGCGCGCGAATTCTTCGTTAGTCAAGGGCACTTTACTTACCTCCTTCGTAAAGAAAGCGGGGCCGACGGCCAGCCCCGCAGATTGTCAGAACGGGATGTCCTCGTCGTCCTTCCCGGCGGGTTCGTCGAACGCCGACTCGCCCTCGCCGTCCGGCAGCGCATCGAACTCGGAGTCCGCGTCGGCCGGCGGGCGACCGAACGCGGCGCCGTCCTTCACGAACTGGATCGCGAGCAGGTTGCCGTTGATCGCCTTGCGGCCGTGACTGTCCTGGCCCCAGAGCGTACCGCTCACGTTGCCGAAGCTGCCGGCATACGGCCACTCCTTGTCCGTCGGACGCAGCGGCGCGAACTTGCCGTCCGCACCCTTGCGACGCCCCACGACCGGAAACCGATCCGCGGTCGCGAGCTTGACGTAGAACATGTCCTTGAACCCGTCGTACACCTTGTCGAGCTCGTTGCCGTCACCGAAGCAGGTCTCGAGACCCTTCGGCTTCTTGCCATCGAACTGCTTGACGACGATGCTGCCCGCGAGCTTCTTGATCTGCGCGATCTGCTCCGCATGAGCCGGCACGCTCGGATCGAGCAACGCGGTCAGGCGGTACTTCTTCTTCTCGCCGGGTCCGGGGGACGCCGGGTTGAAGAACTGCGGCTCGTCGATCGTCAGGAACGCCAGCCGCACGTTCTTGAGCTGGAACTTGTCACTGGTCACTGCTTTTGCCACTTCACTTCACCTCTTTCTGTAGTTGAAACTTGATCTCTTCCCACGTGCCGTCCGGATAGAAGACGCGCGGTGGATGCTCTGGCGACGCGCCGATTACGAACTTCACTCCCTCCATCTTCTTCATTCGAAATCGTCGACTTCTTCGAAGGCTGACGCCGCGTCGAACACCATCGCCGGACGGCCGTCATCTCCAGGCACCAGCGTCGGCTTGCCCGGTGGGCGCACGATCAGTTCGTGCAGCGCGCCTGCAGGCTTCTTCTCCGTCGCCGGTTTGAACAGCGGCTTGCCGAGCACCTTCTCCACCTGCGCAGGGCCCTTGAGCTTCCGCGGCTCGTAGAGCATGTCGATCACCTCATCGACACTGGTGTCAGGTGATTCGATCTTGGCAGCCGTCTCGAGAATCTTCGCCTCGGCTCCCGGGATGAAGGCTCGATCGCCTAACTTCCCCTCCACGATCTTGTAGTCCCCGACGGGCCGACCGGACCGCACCTCGGCGAACGCGTAGCGCTGGATGTCCGAGCACCACGCCTTGATGTTCGGGATCACGGGCAGGATCTTGGCGATCTGCTCGTTGCCGAGCACGCCCGCGACGAACTTCTTCTGTGCGGCGCCAGCGACCGCGTCATCGAGATCGTCGAACTGATCGACCACGTCCTCAAACACGGACTGAGCGCGCGCCGCGCAGGTGCCGCGGATCTTGCAGAACGTGCACCACTCGCCCGGTGTGAACGGCGGGCTTGGTCCTTGCGCCCGCTCGTATGCGAGTTTGAGAACAGTCGTAGCCCAATTGAGAACGTATTCGAGAGACACGCGCCATGTATCGATGTGGTCGCGACGCGGCTGCACGATGCCGAGATCGAACTCCTCGATCTCGAACAGGTGGCCCCAGTCCCGATAGAACCCGAGCGCTTGGCCCAGTAGTTGCTCGTTGTCCTTCGCGAAGACGAGCATGCCGCCGTCTTTGAAGTCGCGCAGATACACGACGCCGTCATTCGCACGTGCGCCGTCGAGCGTGCCGAACGCGCCCGGCACCCACTCGGGGTATCGCACGCGCTGCTCGTTGAAGTCGATGCCCGGCAAGCCGTTGATGTGATCGATGAACGTCTGGGCGCTGTCGACGCGGGCCTGGTCGACGAGGAACTCTTGGGTGCTGCCGTCGACCTTGTTGACCGTGATCTTCTTGCCGAGGTAGTCCTTCGCCGGCACGTCGTGCTCGCGGCAGAACTCGACCAGCGAGTGCGTGGCCGTGCCGGACAGAGCGGCCTCGGTGTCCGTGTCCGGGAGTCCTCGCGTCGCCTGATCGGACGCAAGGCAGTTGATCTTCTGCTTGAGGGACGACGGGCCCCAGGCGTGGTGAGCTGCTTCGGTCACTTCGGCACCGCCACGAGCATCGGACTCGCCATCAGCTCGGCGTTGCGAATAAGCTGCTTGTGCAGCTCATCGTTCTGGCGCAGTAAGTGCCCGGCGAGTATCGTCATCTTGTCTTCCCCGGAGAGTCCCTCGATGTGCGCGAGGTCGAACACGCGTCGCACGAGCGGGTGCGTGTAGCTGGATTTATTGATCGCGGCGCGCATGCGCTGCGGCGTATCGGCCACGAAGATGTCTTCGTGCACGGAAGTCCATCGTTTCATTCCCGTGACCTCTGCTTGAGTAAATCCACCTGCTCCTGCGACGCCGGCCATTCGCGCCACGGCACGAACTCGCCGCGCTTGGGCCAGAAGCCCCACTTCCGCTGATAGCTTGACGTGATCACGAACGTCCAGAACGGTTTCTTCGAAACCGCGATGCCGCCGACCGGATGGCAAATTAGCGGCCGGTTCTTATGCGCGTCCACTGCGCGCCCGACGACAATGTGTCGATACGTTGCGGGCCGATAGCTGAATCGCCAACCCCTCACCTTGTTCCAGTACCAGGAGCCGTCCGTCCGGAACGCCTTCTCCCAGTAGCTAGCCAGCGGGAACGTCAGGAACGAGAACGGATGGTCATGAGGGGCTCTATCGTCATCACCTCTGTGAAAGCAGTGCAGCCGAAGGGTCGGGCCGCCGACGTACAAGATGTAGCGATCGAGGTACGGCACTCCACCGTGATCGACGCGAGACTGCTCGTAGCCGAATCGGCGCCCTGCAAGCTCGAAGTACCAGAATCGATTTTTCCACTTGAACATCGGCGGCCCTCCTCTCTTACTTGGGCATCTGCGCGGCGCAGTCCGCGATGATCTTCTTGATCGCGTCCTGGTTCTCGTCCTTGAGTCCCGCGAGCGAGCTGAAGCCGGCCGCGGTCAGGATCTTGCGGCTGGCCTCGGGCGACTGCTTCGCCTTCTGCAGCGCGACCAGAGCCTTGCGGGCGTCATCGACGGTCAGCTTCGTCTCGGCGACCGCGGCTTCCGGCTCCTCGTCGAAGCTGAAGTCGTCGGCAGCGGCCTTCTTGTCGGCCTCGGCCTCGGCCTTGGCAGCCGCGATATCCGCAACCTTCTTCTCATCGGCCGCCTTCTGCGCGGCCTTCTTCTCGGCAGCGGTCGGACCCTTGGGTGGCGCGCTCTGCGTACCGGTCGTCGGAGGCGGCGTCGCCTCGACGCGCGGCTTCACGAGCTCGATGAGTTGGCCGAGCAGTTTGTTGGTTTCGTCCAGTTTCGCTTCGATCGTCATTGTCTATCTACTCCTTCGGTTTGAAAATCTTCGAGCCACGGCTCAAGGGGGCTCCGGCCGCTTCGAGCTCTTCCTGTAAGAGCATCAAGGCGCGGATCGCCATGTAGGTCGAGTGCCGGATCACGGCACCGGTCGGACTGATCGACAGCTTCCCGCGCTGCAGGTAGTGGCGGATGATGCAGTGGGCGTGATCCGCCGACTTGCCGCGGCTCCAGTGCAGCGGCTCGCCGGGGTTGTGCTGGTCGTTCCCGTCCTGCAGCGCCTTCGCGATCTCGACCCAGGCCGAGTCGAAGTAGTCGAGAACGGCACCGGCAGGCACAGCCTTGCGGGCATGTGCGTCGTTCGGCAACACGTCGTCTGCCGGCGTGTTGCTGCGATCGCGGACCGTGTGCGGCACGAACTTCGCCGTACCCGGCGCCACCTCCACGATCATGTCATCCCGGACGCCCGGCGTCGGCGGCGTCAGTTCAACGTGCCCCGGCCGGTACGTGAATGTCGGCTGATTCGGATCCGGCACGAATGTTGGATAGTCGCGCGGCGGCTCGAGAGCCGGAGGCCCTTTCCGGTACGGCGTGCCCGCATGCAAAGCAGCCGGCCGCGCCGGTAGCTCCGGCGGGATCGTTGGCAGGGTCGCGTTGTGCTCGACCTCCTCGACGCTGATCGCGCGGGGAGCAGAGGTGGGGCGATCGGATGTGACCATCTCACTTCACCTTCACGACGCCGGTCGTGCGCTTGAGCTTCAGTTTCTCGACCTTGACGAGCTTGTACGTCGCGACGAGACCTTCTTTCTCGTCGTAGCTGTCGACCGCTTCGTTGATGTCCTGGTAGGTCGGGAAGTAGACGTCATCGCCATCTTTCTCGACGGTCAGGTACTGCTCGTTCGGGAACGTCTCATTGATCGTATGCTTCTTCATTGCACCATCTCCTTTAGTTAGCCAGTAACTGCGAACGCGCAGTCTTCTCGATCGTAGTCTGTTTCTCTCGGCTCCAGCCGCCGCAGTCCGTGCATTGCATGCGACGGAATCGGCTCTGCTGCGTCACCTCGTAGCCGCGCCACTGAATGCGGTGCGACTTGCACTTCGGGCAGCGCGGACCGTGCCCCGGCTCATAGGCAGCGAGATTCGGGTGGCTCTTGATCCAGGGCCGCAGGCGCAAGTACAGCTTCTCCGTAGCGACAACATCGCGCCAGTTGTACTTCCGCACCTCAGCGCGCACCTTCGGGTTGTCCTTGAGCGCTTCGAGCCACAGCTCAAAGCCGGGGAACTTCTTGTGCTTCGACTTCGGCACATCCGTCAGGTACTTCGACAGCCACTCGAGCCGGGTCGACGTAACGGCCGCAACACGCTTCGCCTCGTTCTTCGTGTCGATCACGCGAATCGGGCTGTAGGGCTTGTACCCTTCGATCAGGAAGCGCGCGTTGATCTTTCGAATGTCGAAGCGCTTGCCGTTCTGCGCGATGACGATGTCCGCCTCGTGAAGTAGCTTGTGCAGATTCTTGAGCAGGCGCTTGTCGTCACGGACCTTACTCTTGCCGCGGCCCAGCGTGTCCTCGTAGATCATGCCGGGCTCACCGAGCCACTTGGCCGCGTACGAGAGAATCGTCCACTCGACCGTGATCATGTCGAGTCCGATGTTCTGCTCCCAGATGTCCCAGAAGTAACCCTCAAACGGCAACGTCTCGATGTCGAGCGTGAGAATTCTGGGACCGGACTTCTTCTTCATTTGGCCCTCCGGGGCACGGCGGGGTTCTTGACGATCACCTGGGGCACGGTCTGCTCGCGGCGCATCGGGTTGCCGCAGGCAGTGCAGAAAATCCTCTTGTCGCGGTCCTTGATACGCCGGATCTCGGTGCGCTCATCGCCGCAATCGCACCTATACGAATAGATGGGCATCGCCCATTGCCTCCCGGCACACGCCGTGCATCCAGGCGCGGGTACCGACACCCGGCTCGCCCGCGCGCTGCCACGCCAAGGACAGGATCCTGAAGATCGCGACGTTCCGCGCGCGGCCGTACATCTGGCCGGTGTAGGCACTGATGATGTCGGAGAAGGCTGCGACGTTCTCGGTCATCATCGCGTTGAACCAGCGGTCTTCGGGCGTCGCCTCTCTGCTCGGCGCGAACCCTTCCTCGATGACCTCGCGTTTGTGCGGCTTCGAGCCCGGGAACAGCCACGTCGTGACGCGCGTCAGGCGACCGCACTCATCGCGCTGGATCGTGCCGTAGAAAGGGAGTGACTCGACCCACTCGCGATCGTGTTCGGGGAATGGCTTCAAGCGGTCTGCTCCTGCTTCGGCTCGACGTGGATGGGTTTCTCGAGCTTGTTCATCCGCTGCTCCAGCTGCTCGATGCGCTGCAGGTAGCTCCCGCCGCGACGGCTGACGCCATCGAGCCAGTCGCTCAGGCACATCCCGAGCCAGAATCCGAAACAGGCCGCAAGTACGTACTTCATTCCGGCTCCTCCTCGTCGAAATCGCTCAGGATCTGCTCGGTCCGGGTCAGCGACACCATCGTGCCGCCGTGGGACAGGTAGACGAACTCGGCACCGGCCAGCGTATCGAGGGTCCGGAAGGCGTTCTTGCCGCGGACGTCGCGCTCGCCGGGGCGGGCGACCTGGGACTCGGCGAACAGCTTCGTGACCTCGCTCACGGCGAGCGCTTGGCCTTCGGGTGCCATCTTCTTGATCAGGGCGTACATGGCCTGCTGGGCCGCGCCACGGGGCGCACGGGCCCGGGTCTTGGTCTCGGCGGCCCGATCCACCTGCTCCAGCACCAGGGACGTTACGTTTCGCCCATTGCCATCGTCATACCCAAGATCAACCACGTCGGGTCGATAGTGGACGGGGGGCAGCTCGGGGCTGGACTTGAAGCGCTCTCGGGTGACTTGGACGGTGCCGTCGCCTTCGTTTCGTTTAACGATATACTCGGCATCCGTGTCCGCGCCAAGAGCTGACGCACCGCGAGCTCGGCTATCATCCGAGTGTCCGGTATGGGCAACAACAAGGACGGTTGCGTCAAAGCCTGTCTCCTTCCGCTTGAGGCCGTTGTCGAGCATGCCGATGAACTGCTTCACGGCGCTGTTCTCGTTCTCGTCCAGGCCCCCGGACAGCTTGCTGAACGTGTCGAGCACGAAGAGCACGGGCCGGATGCCGAGCGCCAAGCAGTCCTGCCGGATCATCTGCACGCCGTCCTTGTCGGACAGGTTCAGCCGGCGCTCGACGACATACAGCGGGATCGTGTGGATGGTGCGGTCGGGCGCGTACCGGCTGATCCATGCGAGCGCGCGGCGATCGAAGTCGCCGCCCTCGGCGGAGATCACGTAGACCGGCAGGTCCATCATCGCGATCCGCATCGCCCAGTCGAGGGCGATGAAGGACTTGTAGCTGCCGCGCTTGCCGACCAGGAGTGCGATGACTCCGCGCTCGATGTAGTCCGGGATCAGCCAGCGCGGGATCGTAGGGTTCTTGAGCACGTCGCAGATGCGACGCGCCAGCGCTCCGGCGCCCTTGGTGTGATCGGCCGGGATCTGTTCCTCCGGCGCGAGCTCACCCAGGTCTTCGAACTCGTCCTCCACCATCTCGGCCTGCACTTCGGGCTGGCTCATGGCGAAGTCGTACATCGCGCGGTAGCTGGGTAGTTCCGTGACTGGTTTCCCCGGCGGTATGTCCTTGTCCAGATGGCCGAATTTCATCAACCTGACTAGATCCCAAGAATTCGACTGCCCTCTAGCCGCGCAAGAATCGTGGTGAATTTGAATCTTCAAATCGTTGTCGTAAACAACGCAACCTTCGGCGACCGATCCCTTGGAATAGGTATAGCGTGCGAACTCCTTCACAGGCTACCGCCCGCGCGGAGATAGCCAATCGCTGCTTCAAGCACTTCGATTCTCTCCTTACAATCGCCCAAGAGCCGATTGCATCGGCGGCAAAGCAACCCTCTTACGCAGATTCCGCACGAAATCTCCCCAGGGCAGCAGCTGTGATCGTGATCCACAGAGAGCGCCTTGCCCAGCGCACACGGCTCTTTGCAAATCGCGCACACGCCGCCATGCTTCGCTACCAATTTTTCAAAAGCCGGCACTGTGAGCCCGTATCTACTCTTACGGTGCAGAGCCCGAGATCGTTCGGAGCGCTTCTCCGGGTAGGCAGCGTTGCGAGCTGTCGCGCGCACCTTCGTGCAGGCAACACACAGAGCGCATGACGTGTACCGAACAGTGGAGCGACACTTGGAACACGGCTTTCCTTGGTAGTGCTTTTTGCCCTCGAGCCGGGCCTCTGCGCGCTCCATTGAAGGCGCGGTCATCGAACTCGCTCAAACGGCAGTTCGAAGCGGTCTATCGCTTCGGTGATGCTGAAAGCTCTACACCACGCGCCGATCACGCCGGGCTTCTCGGTCGGATCGACCTTCTCGCCTTGGGTCAGCGTGTCGTGGTCCGCGCGATGCGGCCAAGAGGACTTGTCGGTCCAGTCGACGTAAGTAGATAGCCAGTGATCGACGTCGATCCACTCGGTCATGGAGACACCGATACGTGCGGCGAACTTGGCGCCCGGCTTCACGGTCGGCATGTACATCATCTGCGCAGGCACATGGCTCTCGCGCGAGGCAAGCTCGATCCCGGAGAGCGCAGCCACGGCGCGGCTCACGGCTTGAAACTCGTCGATCGTTGCGGGGCGGGACAGCGGCATCACGACGCGGATGCGCGGCGCTTCAACTGTATGGCTGGCCGTGGTGTACATCACGTGCGCGTACTTCGTGTACCGCGCCTTGATGTGGTTCGCCTGCTCCCGCGTGATGTGATCATAGTCGAGCGCGAGGCAGTGCCGCGCCACGAAGTTCTCGGTGTCGCGATGCCGGCCCTTGAACTCGGCGCAGCAGTACCAGCCGGCGGAAGACTTGTCAGTCGTGACCGGCGGCGTGCGCGTCAGGCGGTCGGTGAGCGCAGCCCAGGTGAGCTGCTCGACAGCGGTGATCCGCGCGAGGTGGACGTTGTTCGGGAGGGGCTTGCCGTCGCCGAAGCTGATGGTGAGGAGGCGGTCGCTCACTCGACGGTGTCCGCCGAGAGGGTGCCTTGGCTGCGAGCGTCTTGGATGCGCTCGGCGCGACGGGTTAGAGCCTGCGCGGCCCGGTCGTTGCGGATGAAGGCGTCGACCGGCTCGGGGATACCGAGAACTTCTTCTTCAGATTCGAGCTCGTGGAAGCTCGAGAATTTCATGGGCCTCATGAGCCCATATATCGCAACTTAGCAGCTTTCTGATTCGCATCCTAACAATGTCCCCACTCGCGCGATGGCAGTGTGGACTTGGCGGAACGAAACGTCGTGCGCAGCCGCAATCTCTCGAATAGACTGCGGTTTCCCGTCGAACCCGTATGCGCGGCGCGCAACGTCTCTGTCGAACGGACCGAGGCGATCCAACAACCGTAGTGCGGTTTCTCTATTCATTGCGGTTTCCGGCGACGGGATCACTTCGTCTTCCGGATACGTAAGCATGTCGAGCCGCGTGACCTTGTCGTCTTCGTCTTCGTCGTCATCGCAGCCGGGCGACTCTGACTTGAACGGCTCTTGCAGACTGCTGACTTTGCCACCTCGGCGCGAGCCGCCAACGCCGCCGTTGCCCTCCCCCTGTAGGTGGCTAAGGATCTCAGTGCGTATCTTTCCAGAGACCCATGTACTGAAGGCGCCCTCCAGCGTGTCCCAACTCCGGACGGCGAGCCCCGCGGCTAGCAACCCTTCCTGCTTGAGATCGTCGTCCGCCCATCTACTGGGGTCGATCTCGCCGCGCTGGATCATGCGCTTGATCGTGAACTTCACCAGGGGCCGGGCCGCGAGCCACAGTGCGCCCCAGTCCTCCGCATCACGAGCCTTGGCTAACTCGTCGTTCGTCAGTTTTCGCACGTTGTTTGTTCTCTTTGTACTGGTTGATGGCGAGAGGCAGGGCGACCGCCGCTACGAACGCGAGGGCCGCCCAGGTCATAGCTTCGAGGAACTGGCTCACGAGAGCGGCTTCCCCATCCAGCGATACGGGAACACGTTCTCGTACCAGTCCTTGTCGTGCGGCCGCTTCTCCGGGCACGCCTTCCAGAGCTTCGTGCCCGGCGGATTACGCCGCTGCTCGTGTCGCGTGAGACACGTGTTCTGGTGGCGACCCCGGCGAGCCTGACGGAAGCCTTGGATGGGCGCACCGTAGCGGTACGGGTCTTCCAGGCGCAAGCCCCTCCAGAGCTGGCGCAGGTTGGTGAGCACAGAGTTGCCGGCGTTGCGTAGCAGATCTCCGATGCTCATCTAGTTGCCCTCGTTGAAGTAGGCCCACTTGTGAACGTCGATGTGGACGTGCGGCGGATAGCGCTCGCCGTCCGGATTCAGCCACTCGGACCCGTCGTGCTGACGCACGGCCCAGCTCGTGAAGGGCCGCATGTGCCGCGAGCGCGATGTGGCGAACATGAGGACACGCTTGTTGCGCACGGGGCGCACGTCGCCGCTGAAGAACTGCAGGTGCGGAGTGGTTTCGGGCTTCTGCGGCTCCGGCTGCGGATCCACAGGCAGATCGACCTCGACCACGGGACCCTTGCGCCGAGAATCGACCTCCACCGCGGTGCGTGAAAGCGCGGCGGTGTAGCCCTCGGTGTGCGGTCCGTAATTGCACGCGGCTGCGAACATCTTCACGACCTCGGGCACCGGCACGAGATCGCTGTTCGCCATCAGACTCGATCCCTTGAGCGCGTAGCCCTCCGCAGTCCACGAGCACGGCGCGCCTCCGTTGTCGATCACGCCAATGATCGGATACGTCTCCGTCCCGTTGTTCGAGATGAGCCGCACCTTCCGGCCGTCTCGTGTCTGGTACTTCTTGTCGATGTCGATCACGGTCGATTCTCCTGGTCGCTCTGCGACCTAACTACTGTGGGTTGTTGAAGCTCGCGCATCAGGTCGTACATGAGCTCGAGCTCAGCGGCGCGAGTGCGTTGAGCTGCGGCGACCACGTCAGGGACGCGGTGCGGGTTCTTGGTGTAGACGCGAGTTGCTTGGGTCATGTAGGAGAACGTAACCCAAAAGAAAATGGCCCGCAAGGGGCCCTTTCTCAAATAGCTCCTGCGGGGTTTGCCTACCTACCATAAGACAGATGATGGCGACTTAGGATTGGTCGGTCGCAGGCGCGGGCCGCTTCTCGCCGAGCAGCAACTGCTGGTTGGTGTGGACGTAAAACGTCTTCGAGTCCTGCGGCGCGAGCAGGGTGTCGCGGGCTGCCGGGTTCTCGCCGGGCGGCGGAGCCAGGTCAGGGCCGTAGAACACCTCGCGCACGAGTACGGGGTCGGGGCCGTGATTGACGATTAGAACCTTGGTGGTCATGTGACTTTCCTTAACGGTGATTATTTAGCGGTGCATATGTTCAACTCGACGACAGCTACCGGCTTGTCATCGAGCACGGATTTCGCAGCAATCCACTCCGCACACTTCCACGGCTCCGCAACTAGTTCGGATTCACTGGTGCACGATGACCGCACGCGTCGCTCATAGGCATCGAGCAGATTTTTCAATACAGGGCCGACGCGGTTGATCCAGTCCGTGAGTTGATCGCTCAAGCGGAACGAATCCTCAAGGGTGGCTTCGCTATGCTTCAACGCGCAGGCAGCATCAACACAGTCGTCATCGGATGGGCTGCCGGCCGCCATAACCTGGACCAGTTCACGGATACGCTCGACGGAAACAGGGCTCATGCGACTTACTCCAGATGATGTGGCACTAGGATTTGTCGCCGAGGTCGTCCATTCGGCACCAGCCTTCGAGGAAGGCGCTGCGCGACGTCTCTCCGTCCAACTGGAACCGCCATTCCGCCGTGCTCAGGTCGCCCCACGGCCAGTGCCGCAAGTACCACCAGCAGAGCAGGCACACCCGCAGGCGCTTCCATTGGAATGCAGCTTCAAACTTGAGCCGCCGGTATCGAGACGGCATAGGCGAGATGTGCGCGCCGATCACGGACGGGCTTTCCTCGTCAGACGCGGTGACGCGATCAACGAAGTCTTGGCCTAATTTGAATGGTTCTTTACTCATTGGGGATTATATGAACTAGCGCGCCTTGCCGACGGCCCAAACAACGAAGCCGCCAGCAAGGACGATGGAGCCGAGAAGAACCAAACACACGCCCAGGCTCACGGCTTCACGCTCCAGCGCAGACCGCCGAGCATGTCGGCACGCGCGCAGGTGGAGGGGCAGACATTCTGCCCCCACGCTTCGTGTCGATGACACCCCGTGCCTCCAAGTACACAGCGAGGTAGTGGTTGCGGGTCACGGGGAACTTGAGCGAGAGGGTGTACGCGCGGCGTGCGCGCCGCAGAGGAAGAGGGCGATGATTGCGAGGACGTGCTTCACTTGGATCTCCAGGTTAGTAATTTTCGGCTTCTTCGCGCGTGACGAAGAAATGGATGCCGCCACCGCACTCGACATGCGGCGAAGGGTCCCACGCATTGGGCGTTACGCGCTGGCCTGCGCGGTACTCGAACGTGTACAGATGCGAACTGTGTGCGACGACATCGTTCGGCGTGCTCAGCACGATGGCAAACTCGGCACGGCACTTGCGAGAGCCGTAGCGGTTGACGCGCGCGGCGTTGCCGGGGATCTTGAGTGTGACAATACCCTCGATGCACTTCTTGTAGACGAGAAGCTCGCCCTCGCCTGCGACACGGTGTAGATAGATGTTGGAACGCTCGAGGTTCGCGCCCGAGAGGTTCGCGCCCGAGAGGTTCGCGCCCGAGAGGTCCGCGCCCGAGAGGTCCGCGCCCCGGAGGTACGCGCCCGAGAGGTCCGCGCCCGAGAGGTCCGCGCCCGAGAGGTACGCGCTCCGGAGGTACGCGCTCCGGAGGTACGCGCTCCGGAGGTACGCGCTCCGGAGGTCCGCGCCCGCGAGGTACGCGCCCGAGAGGTCCGCGCCCGAGAGGTACGCGCCCGAGAGGTCCGCGCCCGAGAGGTACGAGCTCCGGAGGTACGCGCTCTGGAGGTCCGCGCTCCGGAGGTCCGCGCTCCGGAGGTCCGCGCTCCGGAGGTCCGCGCGATCCAGTGTCAACAAGACCGCGCCAGTGAATCTATGTTTGATTTCGATCATAAAGGAGTCCTCAAATCTGAAGAAAGGAGGGGCCACGGGCGCCCCTCAAGCGGCAGGGCACATCTCCTCGCAAATTCTTAGGCGCCTTGGCACGGGATGATGGCGAGGTACGCGTCAGCGTTACCTTTCGCCGGCACGTACTCGATGCGGTCGACAGCGAGCTCGAAGAACTCGCCACCTTCGACCTTGAGCCGTACCACGACGTGCGTCTCGCCGTCGTACGGATAGAGCGCGCGTTCAACGTCTGACGTGACCATGTCCTACTCCCGGAATTCTCTGAACTCGGCGACAGTCTCCTCTGACACGTCGAGATCGTCAAGCAGTTTCTTCACGTCGGAATACTTCCACGTCCGCTGGCCCATCTCGGCGACGCGGATGAGCGCCTCCGCGGCCGGGCCGGGGATGCGCACGACATCGCGGACTCGAGATGCGTTGAAGCGGTCAAGAATGTTCAAGGTCGAGCTCCTAGCGGTAAGAGCCCCAGAGGTCATGTCTCCGGGGCCGTGTTCGTGCTGGCTAACTAGTTCGTGGTAGGAACCAGGATCAGCCCGGCCTCAATGGCTCGGCGGCGAGCACCCATCGGAACCACGAGCCGGGTCTTCATACCTGCGCGCGAAGAGCCGTTCTGCCCCTTGTAGCCCGCACGCGTCGGTTTCGTGAGCGGTGGGGACAGCGTAACGGTCTTCTCGGCCTTGCTCAGCGCGAGAATCTTCTTAGGGCCGAGCCGGTCGTGCATCTTCACACCGCTACGGTCGTTGTGCCTGTATCGCACCGCGCGCGCCCACTGCCTCCCGGGGGTGAGCTTGTCGATGACGTACGCCATCGTCGTGTCGAACACAATTCCGTAGAACAGATGCGGGAACTTGCTGGCCGCGGCTTCGCGCTTCGCGCACACCGCGTTCATGCACGCCAGCGACTTCCCCGCGTGCGCGTTGAGAACGTCCGCCTCTATCCGGTCCAGTTTGATCACGTGCTTCCCGGGACGAACTTCCAGCTCGATATACGAGCTCGGATTCGTTTCATCCAGGTGAAACCGCTTTGTGAAGCGGGTCGCTTTTACTCTCTTCGTCATTCGATATCTCCTATGTGGTTAAGTACGTCGGTCCACGCCTTGATAACATCTTTAGCCAGGCGTTTCATCTTCGCATTGCGCGGACACGTTTCCGTGGCCGCGTACCGCGCTTCCTGCGCGGCCAGTTCGGCACGCTGATACCAGCCGTGACGAGCCAACTTCTCCTGCATGGCGGGCGAAGTAGTGGGTTTGATTGCGGGCGTCTTGGGCTCGGGTACGGCTGGCTGCGGCAGTCGCCGCGCCTTGCCGTCGAGGCCCACCCGCTTTTCAACTGCGTCATCTGACGCAGTTGCTCGGGCTCTGCGCACAGTGGGCTCGCTGATGCCCGACTTCGCAGCCACGGCGCGGTTAGATAACTGCGGGTTCGCCAAGAGCGCGGTCTTTGCGCGCTCGAGGGCGGGTACGACAAGCGGCGCGCCGCAGTCGCAGCTGGCAGCGCCGGCAGCACCGCACGCCGAGCACTCGCGGGCGCGACTTGGGTCGGGCTGGCGGATCTCCACGAGCATTGACTTTCGCATAGGTCGGGTACTCCAATGTCGGGGATGCTAGCGCAAAGTGATCCAGGCAAGCAAGCCAAGATACAGCGCCAGCGCAATGAGCGCCTTCGCGGCCAGCCGTTTGAAGTCAGCCACGGGAAGCGGCACGGGTTGCGAGTGCATCGGCCAGCATGCTCGCCGCGCTGTCCATTGACACGTTCAACTCCGTGGCGAGTTGATCGGTTGCCAGGACGCGGGCGCGCCAGTCATAGCGCATGCCGCCCAGCTGGTCATAGGCTGTGACTGCAGCACGGATAGCTCGCCGTTTGGCTGTCTTCCGTTCCGCGTGAGAATTGTCCGCGCTCATCGGTTCCTCCAGGGGCGCCACGTGGCGCGCAAGTACGGCGCCTCATACCCGCGGTCGCGCCGGTCAAGTAAGAATGATCGGTGCATGTAGCCAACGTCCAGGGTGAGGGACTCGGATACTTCTATTGTCCAGCCCGCGCGCACAGTTGCGAGCGGACCGACACAGTAGCTAGTGCGGCACCAAGAACCCTCCTCGAACGTCTCGCCAGAGACCACGTGCGTTGAGTGACTGTTACCGAAGTCAAGCTCAGTTGAGACGTAGGCCGTGGATGTGTCCAGGAGGCACACCGATGCGAACGCGAGTAGGCAACTCATAGCTCCCTCACTCCGCAGAATCGGTTCATGAACGCATCGAGCCATCCACGCGGACTCATGCGGTACGCCTCGCGAAGTCGCCGCTGCAGATCCAGGCGGCTCATGTACAGCGTGATATCGTCGGGGATGGACATGCGGGCCCGTTCGGCCCGGTTGATTTCGACGCGCAAGCGCTGGATGAATCCGCGCCTGTCGTTATAGGCTAGATAGTCGGTTAGCATGGCGCGTCACTCCGGGGTTGTCAGTTCGGCAATCCAATAGTCTTGCCCCTCGTGGTTGCGCTCCGCCCACTTGTCCGCATCCTCACGCACGGGAAACGGGCCGTAGAAGAACAAACCGTCAATGGGATTGCCGGTCACGACTAGATACTGGTAGCTTTCCATTTCGATTCTCCTCAGTTGAACCAACGCGACGCGATACCGCGCCCGAATTCGCGCGCGAAGTGGGCGCGCAGCCAGTCTCCCGCGCTCACGGGTTTCCAGTTCGGTCCCGTAGCGTGCGACGGCTTGTACCAATTCCCTTCACACAGCGGGGGCGTGAAGGGCGCGCGTCGCGGCTCGCGTCGTGCGATACCAGTTCCGAGAGCATGCGCTGTGTTGGCCGACGTGCGCGTAGCACGTTGCCAAAGAGCCGTGCACGTTTCCAGGTTCGGACGGGAATACGGCTGTCACTTCCGGCGTAGACGCGAGTGCATTTATCGGACCAACGCGAAAAATCACATCTAGGGTTTTCATGCTCTTTCCCTCGTGCGCTTGCATCGCGCGATGTCATTGTCGCCACGGTTGACTGCGTGCCATATGAACCCGTCGGGCCCGACAAACCATGCGTCGGTCCGCTGTGAGCCGAATCCGCCCGCATGCGCGTGATAGCGCGTCTCGATGCAACGGAATTTCAATTCCCCCGCCCAGTCCGTGACATGACGCGTGAAGATATCGAAGTCTTTGCCGTCCTCTGACTTGAGGCGCACGATATAGAGCGTAGCGCGACCCGTGGCGATCATGGAGGCGCGTTCTTCTTTCGCGCAGCATGCGTAGCACTTGCGCGTGCCGGTCTCGCGGTCGGTGCCGTAACCCGTTCCGCCGCAGTAGCCAGGGAACGCGCGCAACGGCATGGCGTGAATGTTGATGTGACCGCAGTCCGGGCCGTTGTCGCGCGCCATGAATCCGAATATCTGCGCGTCGCGGGCGTCACCTAACATGACCATATAGTCGGCCGGAAGGAATTCGCGGTTACGGCTTGCGGCGCGTTGGAATACCGCCGCATCCTCTGGTGTCAATCGTTCGTGAAAAGTCATGACGCCACCCCACAAGCCTGCAGGAACCGCGCCCGATCGAATCGGGGGTTCGTGGTGGCCAGTGCATCGGCGAGATTCACCGCCGCAGTACGGATGCCGTCAATCGCGCCTTGTTCCGCTTCCGGATCATCGCAGTCTGGGTGAATCGGCTCTCTCAGTAGATTGGCGAACACAGCCGCAATCAGTTCAAAGTCTTTCTTGGTCATGGTCTCTTACTCCTATCGGTTTGGGACTCGCTGTGCGCCCTCGTTAGAAGGCGCACAACGTGGCCTTAACCCAATCGGCCCCATTGATCGGCGCACGCTGCAGCAATTCCAGGAAACGTCCTGCTACGCTCGCGGGCCCTATCCACTCCCGGCGCCATCTTCCAGACTCGCGGCTCGGGTATGTCGAAGTCTGAGAGTCCATGCGCGGACCGGTACGCGCCCAATGTCGGGAATGCTGGCACCAACGGCGGAAGGCTGCGAAGCCATAGGCCCGTGCCCTTCACTTCGAAGTCTCCGAACATCCACGGTTGGATGTACTGAGTTGCATCCGGCAATCCGACATGCACAATCGGCCGGGGATTCTCTACCGCACGTCGGGGAATGTGCGGATAGTCGAGCAACGCACGGAAGAATGCAGCAGCCTCGCGCGCAGCCTGTCTGCGCGGCTCGCCCTTGAGAGGATGCGTGGCGTGATCGGGTTTGTTAACCCAGTGCCAGCCCGCGCGCGTCAGATAGGTGCACGGCGGATGCGCGATCATGAGATCGAAGTGCACGCCGCAGTTATCAAAGAACTGCAGCGCATCCCATACATCCATTTGCAAATGGAAATTCCCGTCGCATCCGGCCCGCATGCGCAATTTCGACAGTCGGTTACGGCCGGCGTTGCGCCCGTCGCGAGCCGGTAATAGATCGCAGGACACGGCGAAGTGTCCGCGCTCAGTGAATGCGCGGCGCATCATGCCGGACTCTTCGCAGGCAATGAAGACTTTCATGAGTATTTGCCCTCATTCTTCGCGACCGCTTCCGCATGCGCGATTGCATCGCGACGCGTCTTGAATCGGTTCAGCAATTCACCGTAGGGCGAGTCGTTGACGCAAACGCGGCGCACTTCCCATGACGACTGATACTGTAGGACCGCGAAATGCGAGCCGACGAAATATCCGGATCGGTCATCATTCTGGATTCTCTTGAGCGGAAGTGTCATGCGACACCATTGTAGGTGCGCGCCGCGGGACGGTAGATATGCTCGCCCGTGGCGAAAAACCAAAGGGCCGCGAAGATGCCCGCGTCCGTGCCGTGCTCGTATTCGTGAATTTCCATGGGTCTTGCCTCTCTATCAGGGTTAGGACTCGCCATGCGCCCCCGTGATCCGGAGGCGCATGACGCGGCCGTTCCTTAGTTGGCGTGTATCGCGGCGGTGATTTCCGCAACGGCGCGGCGCGTTACCCATTGCGCGGGCCGTTCATAGCAGTCTGCGAATTTGCGGCCCATAGCTTCGCGCGCCAGCATGGCGCGATAGTCGGCCGCATCATCGCGACGCATGCGCAACCGGCTCATGGGTCCAGTCACGAATATGGCGGTATCCTCGGGGGTCATTCTTTGCATGGCCTCTCACTCCTGTTTCGTTCGGTGACTCGACTCGCGCATAGATATATGCACGCATCGTGCCAACGCAAGGGGCGCACCGGTCGGCCAATATCCGCAATTCCAAGTGCCCGAAATTGTCACAAAGTGACGTAGCGCGTCACATTGTGACGTACAGCGTCAGCTCCCACGGGAGCTAAACGTGAGGTGATTGTGCGCCCCAATCACCTCAAGTGCGGTTTCCAAACGCCAAGTGTTAAATAGGGAAACACGCAAACCAGGCGCCCGCATGCGTGCTCGGAAACCACAGACCTAACAACATTCAAGGCCCCCGAATGCTACTACAAAAGTAGGTGGCTCAAATGAGAATGATTCGCTATTGAGCCGAATATATTCTCCTGGTTGCGACAGTCGCGAAACCGCATGGCAACCGGGCGCCTGAATCGTGAGGTGTCGTGGCTCAATTGGCTCATTTGGGCTCAATTGAGCCAATTGAGCCAATTGAGCACCAAACCCGTGTACGGGCTCAATTGGGCTCAGTTCCTTTAGGAACTGAGCCAATTGAGCCACACGTGGTTGCTTGGCTAAAGGTTCGAGGTTTAAAGGGGGATACTCGCGCAACCGGCGAGCATTATTATTCGAGAACACCAGCCGTTCCGCGCTCGTGGGCAGTGGGGTTTCTCATGAGTGAAGCCACAGTGCCAATACATTCAAAGGGTTGCGAGCGATGCGGGCCTGCAGGCACGGACGCACGACGCGCAAGCCCTTGATTTCCCTAATAGGCGCGAAACGCGGGCGCGCAGGCAAGGGCTTTGACGACCGCGCCGGGGATGTACACGAGGGGGTTGCACACGAAATTTTCCCAATTTCGAGCCTCGACTCTCGGAAACCCCAATCGTGAGGTGATTCCGCCCGCCAATCGCCTCACGCGCAGATGTCATCCTTGGAGGGTCTATAGACCTCCAAGGACCGACCCCCGGGATCGATGGGTACCAGCCACTCGGGCGCGCAGAGCCAATCGGTCCCCGGCCCCGCATCGCACGGGTGTCCGGGGAACTCGACCTCGTAGTCGCCCTCGTATCGGCCCACGATCTCGCCGACGCTTCCCGTCCGCGGCATCCCAGGCTCGCGGTTCACGAGCATGACAAGCTGGCCGATCTTCATTCGGCCATCATCTCCTGAATCATCGCGCTCCACCGATCGTGCAGCGCCTTCTGGGCCGCCACATGCTCGGCCCGGTTGTAGACATCGCCTCGAGAGTGCGCGAGCGCAGCCTCGATGACCGAGTGCTCGCAGCCTGCCTCGTGCAGCATCGTCGAGGCCGAAGCCCGGAACCCGTGGGGCGTGTGCTCTTGGGGTGAGTAGAACAGGCGCTGAAGTGCGATGCCCATGATGTTCTCGGAGATCGACCCGCGGTCGCGGCCCGGGAACACGTAGCCGTCACCGACGCCGCTCGACTCTCGCCCGTCGATCTCCCGGAGCATCTCGACGACCGGTGCGGACAAGAACTTCACGAACGGCCGGCGCATCTTCATCCGACCCGCAGGGATGTGCCACTCTCCGTGCTCCAGCCGAAGCTCCGACCAGCGCATGCCGCGCAGCTCCACCGGGCGCACGAACACGTGGGGCAGGATCATCAGGGCATCCCTTACGGGGGAGGGCGTCAAGTCGTCCCGGATGGACCTGAGCAACGCGCCAAAGCGTCGAGGGTCCGTGATCGCGGCCCGGTTCGTGGTCTTGGGCCGCACCAGGATCGTTTTAAGCCCGGGGACCGGGTCGGGCGCCGTACGGATGCCCGCGGCCAGAGCGTAGCGTATAACGCCTCCGGCGAGCGTACAGGCCCTATGCGCGGTGGCGTTCGAGCCTACAAGTTCGATCTTCCGCAGCGCCTGGAGGAGTCGGGGTGCGTCGAGTTCGGCCACGGGCACGTCGTGCACGGGCTTCAGGTGCTCGAGGAGCCAGCGCTGGTCCTTGGCGGTCTGCGGGGTGACGCGGTTGCGTCGGATGGCGAGGTAATCTTGGGCGGCTTCGTGGAACAGCATAGGGCCTCCGAGTGGTCTCGGGAGAATGACACAACCACAATGGGGCGCGCAATGGGAGAATTTTTCGTTTTTAGCGGATCAGTTGGCACTTAACTTGCGATATACGGGAGTAAGGGCCTCATGCTGTCATCGTACAGCCCACCCTTACCCGTCGGCCGCCCGTGGGCGCCGCCACCCCTCCTGCCGAGTCCCCGAATGCCACCATTCGAAGTGGCTGCGGGCTCGAGGCGGCGTCCACGGGAGGGCCCCTCTGCTGCTTTCGTAAGCGGCAGAGGTTTTATCACATCGCCGTCGTAGCTCAGTCGGTAGAGCAGCAGTTTTGTAAACTGTCGGTCGCAGGTTCGACTCCGTGCCGATGGCACCAGAATACCAGACACGGGCGGCTTCGTGATGCCCGCGAGACGAAGGTGGTAGTGCCCCTGATAAACGGCACTCGCATGCGAACGGGGATTGGCTACCGTCGCGCACCCTGGCGTAGTTAGGGTTCCATTTGTGAGAGCTCACAACCTCGAGCCGTAAGAGGTTAGCCATAGCGGCTTCAATGTGCCGGGTCTGGCGATCGGCACCAATCTATCCGTAATACCGATATCTGTCAGATATCGGTATTACGGATATTTTCCCCCGTCTAACTACCGACACCTTGCTGGGAGGCAAGCCGGAACCCATGACTGAAACAACACCTGACGACTTCAGCTGGATGGAGGCCGCTCCTCCGCCTGTCCGCCCTGCGCGCAAGAAGCCCAAATCGGGTACTCGCAAGCCCAATAAGGGTAAGGCCAAGCGCGAGGAGCGCAAAACCCTAAAAGTCGCACAGCGCCAAACCCTAGAACCCAAAGTCGAGTCGGTCTCGAAGATCGACCACGCCGGCATTCGCGGCAAGGTCATGTTCCAGGCCGTCAGCGGCAAGAAGCGCATCTGGGCCTGCGACGGCCAGTACGTGTTCTTCCGCCGGCCGCGCGACGCGAACGGGCAACCGGCGCGCGACGCGAACGGCGACCTGCACCGCGCGATCCTGCGACACGAGAACTTCATCGCCCGTGGCGACTACAAGTACATCGAAACTCAGGACGACGTCGAGATCTGTCAGGTAAGCGAGCAGTCCTCGTTCTACCGCAAGCCCGTGTACCTGGGGCAGCTGTCCGAAGGCGGGCTCAACCGCATGGTCGCCATCACAGCCGTGAAGCGCGACTGGCCGCTCTACACCGACCTGCTCGAGGAACTCGCCTCGCGAGTGAAGAGCAAGTGGCGGACGGAAGGGCAGGCGAAGCTGTGCTGGGAAGAGCACCTGAAGTACATCGAGAACCTGATCGCCCTGCGCGGCGGCCCGACGCCCACCGAGTGCGGCGCCGCTCTCGCCCGCGTCCGTCAGGCCCGCGGCGAGGGCAGCGGCCGAGTGATCCTGCTGGGTAGTTAGGTGTCCGAGGCCCCGCTCTCTGACTTCGACACCCCCGAGTCCGACTTCGACGTTGCAACCGTCGAGAGCGTGCTCGGCGGCGTCGTTCCCGCGAAGAAGCAGGCACGCGATCCCGCGTACAAGAAGCTCGCGGCCGACACGCGTGCGCTGACGTACCAGCAGCGCGTGTTCATCCGCACACTCCTCACCTGCGCGATGAACATGCGCGCGGCGACGCGGAAGATGCGCGCCAACGGCTTCACCATCACGCAGGGCACGCCCGTGCGCTGGATGAAGACTCCGGCATTCCGCTCCGTCGTCGAGCGCTACACGGACCTCATGTGCGCCGAGGTCGGCATCGGAAGCCCGCAGCACATCATGCTGCGGATCAACGACGTCGTCGAGAACGCGCTCGAGCCCGTGCCGATGTACCACTCCGGGATGCCGGTCATGAACCCGGAGACCGGCACGGTGCAGAAGGAAGTAGATAGGGGCTCGGCGCTCAAGGGTCTCGAGCTTCTCGGCAAGCACGCCGGGGCCTTCCGCTCGGATGAGGAGCAGAGCAACCGCGTGACGGTCGTGCTCGACTTCTCCGGCGAGTCCATGCAGGGCGAGCAAGAGAGCGAGCGCGTCGATGCGATCGACGGCGAGTTCGAGGAGACGAAATAGTTAGCCCGGGCACCTTTCGATGCCCGGACTCATTGCCCTGCCTCGCCGCACCTTACCAAGCCGAGCCTCGACTTTTGAACTGTAGCGCACTTTTTCAGCAGGAGCAAGTGCAATAAATGTCCGGCCAAGCGGTTTTGAAATACAGAGCGCAAGGTCCGGTACTGCAACGATATTTGGACTCGGTCGCGTTCGTGCAGGTCATCCGCGGGCCTCTCGGCTCCGGCAAGACGACCTGCTCGGCGGCGAAGCTGTTCAAGCTGATCTGCGATCAGCGTCCGACGAAGGAAGGCATTCGGAAGTCGCGCTACGCGGCGGTCCGTAACACCTACCCGGATCTCAAGAACACGACGATCCGCGACTGGCGCTCCGTGGTGCCCGACAACTGCGGGCGCTTCACGATGGGCGTGCCGCCCGAGCACAAGCTCGACTTCGATCTGCCGGACGGTACGCGAGTAGTTAGCGAGGTGATCTTCCTCGCGCTCGATCGTCCGGACGACGTGCGCAAGCTGCGCGGTATGCAGCTCACGGGCGCGTGGATCAACGAAATGAAGGAATTGCCGAAGGCGATTCTGGACATGATCACGGGCCGCGTCGACCGCTATCCGGCGCCTGGATTTTCGAACTGGGTCGGGATCCTGGGCGACACGAACGCATGGGACGACGACCACTGGCTGGAAGAGCTCGATAGGCTCCGCATCAAAGGGGAGCTGCCTGGGTATGAATTCTTCGTGCAGCCGCCGGCTGTGATGAAGATCGACGGCCGGTGGATGGTCAACCCACTCGCCGAGAACCTCAAGGTGCTCAAGCCGGACTACTACCAGCGCCAGATCGCCGGTAAGCGCGACGCCTGGATCAAGGTCAACCTCGAGAACCGCATCGGTATCTCGTTCGACGGCAAGCCCGTGCACCCGGACTACGACGACACCGTGCACGTCGCGCCCGACATTCTGCGCCCGGTCCCGGGCGTCGTCTTCGTCGGCATGGACTTCGGTCTCTCGCCCGCGGCGGCGTTCTTCCAACTGCAGCCGAACGGGCAGTGGTTCGGGCTCGAGGAAGTCGTTTGCACCGACATGGGCGCGGTGCGCTTCGCGGATGCCGTGAAGCGGAAAGTCGCCGAGATGAAGCAGATCGTGCCGGGCCTCACGTTCATCTTCCGCGGCGACCCCGCGGGCGATGAGCGAGTCGGCACCGACGAGAGCACCGTCTTCCAGACGCTGCGGCTCAACGGCATCCCGGCGCAGCCGTGCTCGACGAACGATCCGGCCTTGCGCCGCGACGCGCTCGATCGGCCGCTGACGCGCATCGCGCTCGGCAAGCCGGGGCTGCTGATCTCGCCGACGATGAAGGTGTTCCGCCGTGGCATGGCCGGCGGCTACTGCTACAAGCGCATCGAGGTGCCGGGCACCGAGAAGTTCCGCGATGTGCCCGACAAGAACGAATTCTCGCACGTCGTCGAAGCGGGCGAGTACGCGCTTCTCGATGCCGGCGAGCACGCGACGAGGAACTCCCCCGGCGCGCAGATCCTGGCCGCGCAGGGCGCGGTGACGCCGACGTCGAACTGGAATCCGCTTGACGCATGATCTCGCTCCTCGACACGGCCGACCATTGGGTAACCGACTGGTATCTGGTGTTCCGGGATCTGCCCGCGGAGACCAAGCAGTCCTGGTTCTGGAAGTTCATCAAGCCGGGCTTCGAGCACGTTGAAGCCTGGCGCTGCGACCGCGGGATCTGGCTGCAAGTCGACCCGTGCTTCGAGCTCGTCGAGGTTCACGCCCACGAGGCACCGCCTTGGGTTCTCGCTCCCGCGGAGTGGAACGCCACGGTGCTGCGGGTCCAGCGAGTAGTTAGGAAGGGCAAGCTCCGCGAGCCGTTTTTCATTGGCCCCTGGACTTGCGTCGAGATCGTCAAAGCAATCATCGGGCTTCGAGCGCCGTTCGTGCGCACGCCCTACCAACTCTACAAGGCACTGAAGTAAATGGGAAGCGGCGTGACAAAGGGCCTGTCGAAAGGCTTCAAGAGTTTCCGGAAATTCTCGCTGGGCCAGCAGGCGCAGCGCGCCCTGATTGGCGACAAGAACTACGACAAGTTGCACTTCATCAGCACCGGCACCATCAAGAACGCCGGCCTGATCCGTCAAGCCGAGAAGGACAAGGAGACCGCCGAGGAACTGGCGGCCGAGCAGCGCGCTCAGCAGAAGACCGCACTCGCGGAGCTCGACGACGAAGAGAACCGACGCATCAAGAAGCTGATCACGGGCTCGCGCGGCACGCGCAACTACCGCGGCGGCCCGATGTTCCGCGCACGCGCCAGCGATACCGCGGGGCGCAGTGCGCCGCGCACGGCGGCCGGCGGTTCAAGCTCCGCGGCGAGCGCCCCGGCGCTTCGTAGCGGCGGCGCCCGCGGCGGCCTCGCGCGCACGGGCTACCGAGCTTTGCTGCCTTAATGTTCCTCGAGAAGCTGCCCGCCGGGCTTGAGGACGCAGCTGCGCTTATCAAGCGCCGCTCGAAGGCGGCTGAGCGCAAGGAGATGTGGCGCTCTATCTACCAGGACACGCAGCGCTACGCGATGCCTGCGCGCGAGACGTTCAGCTGGCAGACCGAGGGGCAGGTCAAGAACAACCAGCTCTACGACACGACGCTGCAGGATCTGTGCTACACGGCCGCGAACACGATGCTCGCCATTCTGTTCCCGCCGTGGGAGACCTGGGCGAACCTCGTGCCCGGCGGCGCGATCAAGAAAGAGGACATGACGCCCGAGATCGTGGGCGGTCTGCAGCAAGCCACGAAGACCGTCTTCGACTTCTTGCACACGTCGAACTTCTCGACAGTCGCGAGCGAGTATGCGCTCGACCTCCTCGTTGGAACCGCCGCACTCCAGATGGACGAAGGCGACAACGAGGAGCCTTTTGTGTTCTCGTCCGTTCCGCTCTCCTCGATCGAACTCGAAGAGGGTCCGAGCGGCACGGTCGAGACGACGTTCATGTGCCGCGCACCTGCGGGGCGCAACTTGTTGCGCACGTATCCCGGCCTCGAGCTGATGGACTTGCCGGATGAAGTGGGCGCGCAGATCCTGGTCGACCCGGACAAACCGGTGCCCGTGATCCAGTGCGAAGTCTATCATCCGGACAACAAGCACTACTACGGCATCGTGGTGCACGAGTCGACGAAGAGCA